>JANNBJ010000155.1:0-41324 GCA_031385325.1 Gammaproteobacteria bacterium
CCGGTGAGCATGGGCTGACGCTGGCCGGACGAGTGAAGCGCGAAATGAACACGCCAATCATCATCGTGTCGGCCCAGGGCGAGGATGTGGATCGTATCGTTGGCCTGGAAATCGGCGCCGACGACTATCTGGCAAAACCCTTCAATCCGCGTGAATTGCTGGCTCGAATTCGCGCCGTCCTGCGGCGCGCCGCGTCGGCTGGGACGCCGGTGACGCCAACCGCGACAAACACACACCGATTTCGTTTTGGCACGTACGTGCTCGATATGATGACTCACCGGCTGAGTCGAGGTAACGAGGAAGTGCCACTGACTACCGGCGAATTTGACCTGCTCGCCGTTTTCGTTCGTCATCCCAATCGACTGCTGGATCGGGATCGGATCCTTGATCTGCTCACCGGTGCAGAGCGGCTGCCGTTTGACCGATCCATCGACGTGCGAGTGACTCGATTACGCAGCAAGATCGAGGCGGAACCCACGAGTCCGCAGTTCATTCGAACGATCTGGGGCAAGGGCTACATGTTCTGCCCGGACGGGAGCGACGTTGTCTGAGCGGAGCCCGGCTGGTTCCCTTCTTGCCCGCACCAACTTCACGCTGGCCGTCAGCTCGCTGTTGATTGCGGTCATTGCGACTGGCGCACTGAATGTCTTTGTCATTGAACCTATCTCCCAACGATCCGCCGATGACGCGGCCGGATTGCTCGTGCTGTCTGCGCAGACTTGGGTTGAGTTGCCGCCTGAGGCCCGGCCCTACTTCGAACTCGAACTGGCTGAAAGCCACGATCTGATCATCACTGGCGATGTTCGGGACTATTCGGAAGAGCTGCCGGCCGCAGGCTATTTCGGGTTGTTGGAAGACAAGCTCGAATCGCGCCTGGAAGAGTCGGTGGACATGCAGGCAGGCGAAGGATACATCTGGGTCAAGGTGCCCATGGGCGGACAAAAACTGCAGATTGGGTTTGTCCCGACGCTCGAAAACATACAACCACTTTATGTCGGCATCATCATCTTCGTGCTGGGTGCCGGGATCGTGTTCATCACTTCGCTCATCATCGTGCGCCGGATAGCAGGTCCACTGACCTATGTGGCAGAACGGGTCGAAGCCTTCCGGGGTAACTCGGACTTCGAACCGTTGCCTGAAACGGGGCCAAGAGAACTTGCCTCGCTGGTTCACAACTTCAACACCATGGCGCAGGAGATCGGCGATCTCCTCTCGAACCGCACGACACTGGTGGCCGGTATTTCTCATGATTTACGAACCCCCCTCACGCGCATGAGGCTCGCGGTGGAGTTGCTGCCTGACAACGTTGATCCCAATCTGGTCGCGCGTTTCCTGCGCAATCTCGAGATCATGGATCGACTGATCGGGGACGCACTGAGCTTTGCGCGAGGCGCACAGGAGAATCCGCAGCAGGTTGATCTGGAACAACTCCTTGCCGAGGTCGTTGGTACATTTGTTACGCCGGTTGAATATGTATGCCTGGAGCTAGAGCCACGTCAGCTCCTGCTCGGCGTCAGTGCGCTGCGACGTGTGCTGCAGAATCTTCTGGTCAATGGAATTCAGCACGGCGGCAGTGTCAGGCTGGAACGGACGGGTACACGCTTGTCGGTGATCGACCATGGTCCAGGCATACCTCCCGAATTCCGCGAGCAGGTTTTTCAGCCTTTTTTCCGGTTGGACGAGGCGCGTAGTACAACAACCGGTGGCAGCGGATTGGGTTTGGCCATCGTCAGACAGTTGTGTCAGTTGCAAGGCTGGAAGGTGTGGATCGAGTCTGCCGCTGGCGGTGGTACAGAAGTGATCGTTGAGTTGCGGCCGCCGGTACCCGCTGGCTCCACGTAAGTTGTAGCGGGCGTTTGGGTTGAAGATGACAGGTGTGACGATACAAAGTGTCACAATAAAGTTGATGCGGGAAATTGCTCTGTAACAGCTCTACCCTAACGTTGACAGTGAGGCGGGCAACTGTCTCGAAGAGAAGGCAATCTCTCCCCTTGAGACCTACTTGTAGGTCGACCCCTAAACCGCCGGCCCCCTCTCCAGGTCGGCGGTTTTCTTTTGGGCTCCGAAAGATCCCCGCGGGGCACTTTTTTCAATGCTTCATTCCCGTACTTTGAATGTGCTCGTCGTGGTTGTGTTCTATGGACTCCAACTGTACAACTGAACGCGACTTCTGGATGGGAGTGGCAGGCGTTATGGTCGACGATCTTCGTGTGGATGATGAGAATCCCAAAAAACGGTTCTTTCGTTCTGATGACCGTGTTTTCCGCCAGGGAGACGGGTGGTACTACTCGCTACGAGAGGGGGATCGCGGGCCATTTCAGACCGAGAAAAGTGCTCGCGCCGATCTTGAGCGCTTCATCCACGAACAGAACGATCTGAACGTATTGAAGTCGGGCAAAACCGACGCGCAGGGAGGGCGTGCATCACCGCTGTCGATCGATCTGGCTTCCGACCGGAAGAAGCCGGCAAAGTCTGGTGGTCGCGATGTGTGGAAAGGGCTTCCCGACGTCGATTGAACGAGACTCGCTGCGTTCTGTAGGCAGCGTCGGTGTCAGAAAGTGATTTCGTAAAATTCGTGTAAACCTCCTGCCGTAGAGACACCACACCTGTTGCTTACGCCTAGAATCGCGCCGCTATGAAGATCTGGCTTTTGGAAGATGATCAGGCGCAGGCGGCGCTCGTGCAATCCTGGTTGCAGGAGCGAGAGCATGTGGTCGCTCATTTCAGCAATGCGATGGCGCTGCATGAACAGTTGCGACGGGAACAACCGGATCTGTTTGTCCTCGACTGGGAGTTGCCCGACAGCTCCGGGCTCGAAGTGTTGCGGCGCATACGTGACAAGCTGACACGGCACATCCCGATTCTCTTCGTCACGCAACGAGACAACGAAGCCGATATCGTCGACGCGCTGTCCTGCGGCGCTGACGATTACATGATCAAACAGATTGGCCGGGAGGAGTTTCTCGCACGTGTCCATGCGCTTGGCCGAAGGCTGGGCAATGAGGTGCTGGAATTTGCCATTGGTCCTTATCGCTTTTTTCCGTCGACCCACTCAGTGATGTACCGCGGTGAG
This sequence comes from Gammaproteobacteria bacterium, assembly GCA_031385325.1. GTDB lineage: Bacteria > Pseudomonadota > Gammaproteobacteria > Pseudomonadales > Azotimanducaceae > SYFY01. The sequence continues at coordinate 3,074 of JANNBJ010000155.1, forward strand.
CAAATCGAACTCACCACCAAGGACTTTGAACTGGCCCATTATCTCTTCAGGAATATCGGTAGACTGCTGTCCCGGGAAGAGCTGCTACGCGAGGTTTGGGCGGTGACAGGTATCCACACACGAACTGTCGACATGCATATGTCTCGTATCCGCAAATCGCTGGATATCAAGCCAGAAGCAGGCTTTCGCATTCGCACCATCTATCGGCATGGGTATCGTCTGGAACAGGTGTGAAACTTTCTGGCTTACGCTGGCTGGTCGCGGCTGCGTTCGTGTTCGGCAGCCCGATCGCGCTTGCCGTCGACTGGGAGTATGCAGTCCGTCCGGGTGAGAGCCTTTGGCAAATTGCGCATCGTTATTGCGGTAACGAGCAAGGTGTCGAGCGACTGGCCAGGCACAATGGCCTGAAAGCGCCAAACGTGCTGCGCGCTGGCTCGGTGCTGCGCATCCCTGTGGACTGCCTGATCAGGCAGCCCGTCAACGCGAAATTGCTGGAAGTAGATGCTACGGCGTCCCTCGAGCGAGCCGGTGTTCAGTTGACTCCAAGTGCAGGCGATGAGATTCGCATGGGCGATACCTTGTCGACCGGCGCGACGTTTGCTGTCGTCGAATTTGCAGACCAATCCAGACTCACCATCCGGCCGAATAGCCAGATCAGTTTTGTGATGCTGACCGCGCATGGCGAGAGTGGCATGGTTGATACGTTGCTGCGATTGCGCAAAGGCAGGGTCCAGCATGCGGTTGAAAGCGGCGGTGGCCAGGGTCATCAACACCGCATCGCCACACCCGTTGGCGCAGCGGCAGTACGCGGTACGAAATTTCGAGTCGAGATGCTGGATGGTGAAGTCGCAACCGTCGCCACGACCGAGGGCGAGGTTGGTTTTTCACAAGCCGCTGCTGCGTCGACACCTGTGCCGGCTGGCCAGGGCCTGGTTGCCAGCGCCACCAGCAGTCACACTGAACCGCTGCTGCCAGCACCGGCGATTGACGCCGTTGTACGTGCAGGGGTCGGGAGCAGTCTGGTGTGGGGCACAGTGGTTGATGCGACCGGCTATCGGGTGACCTTGTTCAGCCGCGGTAAACCCATCGCAGAGTCTGTGGTTTCCTTAAACCGCTGGGATGTTGATGCGCCATTGGGAGAGTACGTGTTGACGGTTCGGGCGGTGGCGCCAAGCGGGTTGGAGGGGCTCGACGCCAAAATGAAATTGGAAGTCGTTCCAGCAGCGCCTTCCGGTCAGGTGGCATCTGCCCATCACGCGGGCGCCACGATTCAATTCGGTTGGACTGCGTCGAGTGATGATCCGGGTCCCTTTGTGGTGCGAGTTCGAAGTTCCGACGGCAACGTCAAGGAATACCCAAGTGAATCGTCGCCGTTCGAATCATCGCTTGCAGCTGGAACCTACGATTGGCAGGTGCAGAGCAACCAGGGCACTGAGAGCGCATGGCTCCAGTTGTCATTGAAACCCGAAGCGCCTTCTGGCCTGACCGCGAGCAGGCAGAAACGGGACGTGCCACTCCAGTTAACAATCGGGCCCACAACTCAGTCGATCGCCTCCTATCGCGTTGAGGTGCTTCGTTCCGGCGAGCTTGTTGCGCGGAAGGATTTCGAACCTGCGTCGACACTGAGCATCGATGGCGTGCCAAATTGCCACCCGTGTCAGATACGCATGTCAGCGACGGCGGCTGGTGTGGAATCCGATTACACTCAACTTGAATATCGCGATCCACCCGGACATCCGTGGCCGATCTACATCGTGCTGGCGCTGCTGGCCCTATCTCTCTGAGCGAACGTCAGCGATCGGCGCACACCGTGCGTCGATTTCGACGAGAGCTTTTGCTGATCTCATTGGCTGTGCTTTCGTTGGCGATCGCCAGCGTTCAGTTGCACTGGTTTGAAGTCCTCGATCGGCTGGCATTTGATTCTGTTCTTCGATCGGTGCCGTTGCCGATGAACGACGATATCGTTCTGGTCGGCATCGATGCCCGCAGTCTCAGTACCATTGGGCGCTGGCCATGGTCGCGGGCGCGTCAGGCGGATCTCATCGAGGCTGTTGTTGCGCAGGGACCGGCGACGATATTTGTCGATGTTGTTTATCCCGACCGTAGTGACGCCGAAGATGATGCCCGGTTGGTCACTGCCTTCGATCAGTTGGTACCGATGGCCTTGCCAGTTGTCATCGACGCGGTTTCCCCCGGGCGTGCACTCCTTGAGCAGTTACCGTTTCCTGATTTGATTGACGTGGTCGACCGGCTTGGACATGTGCACGTAGCACCAGATGGCGATGGCATTGTCCGCGGTAACTATCTGTACGAGGGGATCGGCGAACCGTACTGGCCGCACATCGGACTCGTGCTGGGTACGCAGGATGTCCCTCCGGTGCTGCCCGAATGTATAACCACTGACAACGGCTCGATGTCGAATGAACGTTGTGCTTATCGACGCATCAGGTTTGTTGGCCCCCCCGGCACCTTCCCGCACCTGTCCGCGATTGACGTGATGGAACAGCGGATTGATCGTGGGCTTCTGGCAGGCAAGGTGGTGTTGATAGGTCGTACCGATCTCGGTGCTCCGGATGCGATACCGGTGCCGGTTTCGGCTGACATGCGGCCGATGGCCGGCGTGGAATACAACGCCAATGTTCTCAATGCGGTGCTTCGTGGTGGTTTGGTCGAGACCGTTTCGGACCGAACCACGCTGCTCGTTGTCTTGTTCATGGTCAGCATTGGTTTGTTCATCATCCCCAGGCAGCGGCCACGCCAGATGCTCGTCTCGACGGCGCTGCTGGCGCTGATTCCAGTGCCTTTGTCTGCCGCCTGGCTGGTGTTTTCTGGTGTGTGGATAGACTTGTCAGCGGCCAGTGTCGGGATAGCTCTCATCTATCCGTTGTGGAGCTGGCGACGCAATGAGATGGGCTGGAAATTTGTGGGGGATGAACTCGATCGTCTTGCCGCTGAGGCGTTCCGCTGGTCACGCAGTCGCGCACGGGTCAATGAAGATGAACTTCCTGCGCGGCTTGATTGGCTGAAGGCAGGGTCGTCCGGTGCACTGAGCACGGAGCTTATTGCTGGCATTCACGAGGACCAGTTGTTGAGTGGTTTGCCAACCGGAACCCTGGATCCGTTTGTGGCGCGGCTGCTTCGAATTCAGACACTTGCGGATGAAGTCCGTGTCGGCCGCGAAGTCAGCATGGCCGGGATTGACCAGATGCCGGTCGGGCTATGCATTTTTGTGGCATCGGGCAATGTCGTGCTCAGCAATGAGTCGTTTCAAACGTTCTCTGGTATAACCAGGTCACACACGTATTTTGTCAACGATGCATTGGTGCATCTGCTGGACGTTGCATGGCAGGACGAACTGCGCAAGGTGCTTCTGGAGAATGCTGTCCGCTGGCTGGAAACCCACAATGCGCAGGGTCAGCGGCTTCTCGTCCGGATTGCACCATTGCGGGTGGCGGGATATGCACAACCCGTCTGTTTGCTGACCATCAGCGATGTCACAGACATTCGAATTGCACAGGAACGCCGTGAGGAAACGCTGGCCTTTGTCTCGCACGATTTACGCTCGCCCATCTCGTCGATTCTATCCATCGTCCGCAATCCGGGACTTTCGAACGATCCAACCGCCTTGGCCAGAATCGAAGCCTATGCGCAGCGCAGCCTGAAGGTGTCCGAGGAATTTGTTCAGCTCTCGCGTCTGGAAAACACAATTGCGGTTCATCGGGACGAGATTGACCTGGTGGCCGTAGTCGACAATGCAATCGATCAGCTTTATGAGTTTTCGCATGACAAGTCTATCAACGTGACTTTGGAGCATCCGGAAGATCCCGCCAGATGGTGGATTCACGGCAATGGCGAGCTGCTGGAGCGTGTGTTTGTCAATTTGCTGGAAAACGCGATCAAGTACAGTCCAGAGGGGACGACAGTGCAAGCGGCGATGCGGATCACGCACACGCAGTTCGAGATCAGCATCGACGATCAGGGTTTTGGTATTCCGGCGTCCGAAGTCGAGTTTGTCTTCGATCCATACTTCCGTTCGGCGGCACCGGAACTGCAAGCAGAAAAAGGCGTTGGCCTTGGTCTGCGATTTGTGCGTACCGCGGTTGAGCTGCATGGTGGGCGTGTAACCATTGAAAGTCGCTACAAGGCAGGATCGAAGTTTGTCGTGGGTCTGCCGTTGTCCTGTGCGTGTGTGCACGATGATCTGGACGCCCTGGACCGGGACCAGCAGAACCCATTGTAAAAAACCTGTTGTGTTCGTAGTCGGGAAGGATGTCTCGGTTAGGATGGCGCCCCTTTTCTGAACAGTACTGCCTGCTGATGATGCTTCGGCGTTTCCAGCAGTCAGCCCTATCCCTTCCGAAGTAAAAGATGGAGACGCAGATGTTGAAACGGGTTGTGTCCGGAATCATGTTGTCGCTGTTAGCCTGCGGAGCCTTGGCAGACCGCGTTGAATTTGCCAATGGCGATGTCATTACCGGGACTGTGACGTCGGTAGCTGGTGGCAAGGTCGTTGTGCAGACCGAATACGCAGGCCGCATCACGGCGAGCGTTGACAAGGTCGCGCGTATCACCACCGATGCTGAATTGAATCTGCGGACCAGTGCGGATGAAAACCTGGTCAGTGCTCTCGACGGGGAGGCCGGCAAGGTCAAGTTGACGGCATTGAATCGAGAACTCGCCCTGGCAGACATTACACGCGCCTCTCGTGCAGTGAACGGGGCAGCAGTGGCAGTGACGAACTGGGCGCACAAGGTTGATCTGGCAGCGGCACTGACCAAGGGCAACACGGATACCCGATCGTTCTCGTTGTTTACCGAGTCACTCGCGCGCAGTTCGAAGAACGAGCACCTGCTGACGGTTGCGCTGTATCAGGATGAAGTCAGACAGGTCACCACCCGTGAAATGTTTGATATCGACTATGGGTACAAACGATTTCTGGCCAACGACAAGTGGTTCCTGGGCGCAAACGTCGAGTACTTCAAGGACAAACTACTGGGCGTAGACCCGCGAATCACGGCAGGTGCAGGTCTTGGCTATCGGTTCTGGGATAACAGTCTTGGTTCACTCACGGTCGAGCTGGGTGGCAGCGCGGTTTACGAAGATCTGGGGCTGGGCACTGAAACCAATCCGGCCGTTCGTTATGCCCTGGCTTATCGTCGTTTGCTGGTGGGTGAACAGCTTGAATTTTTCCAACGTCACCAGGTGTTGAAGATCCTGGATAGCAGCCGTGGATCGGTACTGGATTCTTCCACCGGCTTGTCTTTCCTGTTCAATGACTGGTGGAGCGCAACCTTCCGCGCCGACGTTCGACACCAGACCAAGCCACCCGTTGGCAGTCACAAGACCGACCTGGTCTATACCGTTGGGGCTGGCGTGCGATTCTGATCGGTCTTGTTCACTCAACTGTCGCACAATGGCCGGGATCGAACAGATCGCCGGCCGCCATATGTGTGCTATCAGACAGACTATGGGGTGAAACGCGAGTGAAGTGGGAATGGCCAGCGGAGTGTCGAAATTGACTGCTTTCCGCTTTGCTGTGGCTATAATGCCGCCTGCCCCCGGCCTCAGTCGTTTCGGGAATTTTTCTGCAATGCTATTCAGCACTGTGTCACGAAGGAGAGAGATCAATATGAAGCAGGGAATTAAAGTCCTGTTCACGCTTGCGACGGCCAGTTTGCTCTGGTCAACAAACACCGTAGCCGGTGATCAGGGAAATGTGTACTTGAGCCCCGGCCTGATGTACTACCAGGCACCAAAGCGTGCCGAAATTGGTATCGATGATGCCGAACTCGGTGGTGGCATAGTCCTTGGTTATCAGGCGTCTGAGCACGTCAATCTGGAACTGCTCCTTGGCCGCGCCAAGCTGGATTACTCGTTGCCAGGCGGATCCGGTGACGATAATGCTGACCTCTTCTGGGTTGATGTCCTGTACCGCACCAAGACAGAAGGCGCGTGGCAGCCCTTCATTCTTGCCGGTGCCGGCCGTACGGCGATTGAGTTCGACAACGTCCGTAGCAAGGAAAAGGACACACAGATCAATGCTGGTGTCGGTGTTTTCCGCACTTTGACCGAACGCCTGTCGCTGCGTGGTGACATCCGCATGAACTATTCACCGGATCATCATGATCTGCAGCCGTTCATGTTCGTTGGCCTGACTGCGTTCCTGGGCGACCTGGGTGGCGTAGCTGGCATCAAGGATGCTGATGGTGACGGTGTTGCTGACGCCGATGACAAGTGCCCGAACACACCTCCCGGCACCACTGTAGGACCGGACGGCTGTGAACTCGACAGCGATGGCGACGGCGTGGTTGACAGTGCTGACGCATGCCCCGGAACGCCGGCTGGCGTGGCTGTGGATGCGCGTGGTTGCCCGCCCGACAGCGACGGTGACGGCGTTCCTGACTATATGGATGCCTGCCCCAACACACCGGCTGGTGTGAAGGTCGACGAAAAAGGGTGTCCTGACGCACTGCAGGAAACGGTCACCATCGACCTGAACCTGGAGTTCGATTTTGACTCCGCACAGCTGCGTCCTGCGCATCACAGCGAAATCGACGAAGTGACGGCCTTCATGAAGCAATATCCGGGATCGGTAGCCGTGGTCGAAGGCCATACTGACAGCCGCGGATCCGATGCCTACAATCAGGCGTTGTCCGAACGTCGTTCCGGCAGTGTCATGGATTACATGGTGAATCAGGGTGGGGTTGCTCGTGATCGCCTGACCTCGAAGGGTCTTGGTGAATCCACGCCAATCGACACCAACGACACGGATGAAGGACGGCAGCACAACCGACGTGTGTCTGCGAAGATCTCCAACGGAACGAATTGATTCGTTCTGATCGTTGATCCCGAAGGCCGCGATCCTGCGGCCTTTGTCCGAGAAGATTTACGAAGAAACGAAGCAACTCGTTTTGATCGTTGAACACCAAAGGCCGCTCTTGAGCGGCCTTTGTTTTTTCAGGGGAAGACAAATGTCAAAAACCAGCATGGTGATGCTGTTTCTGACCCTGGCTGTTGTGTCAGGTTGTGACACGGCCTATTACGGCGCGTGGGAAAAGCTGGGTGTGCACAAGCGGGATATCCTGCGCGATCGTGTTGAGGCGGCCATGGTGTCGCAGGAAGACGCGAAGGAAGAATTCCGATCTGCTTTTGAGCGTTTCGAATCTGTGGCTGGCACTCAATCCGGCGCCTTGAAGGACGCCTATACCGAATTACAGTCGACTTATGATGACGCCGAATCGCGGGCCGACGCGGTTCACAACCGCATTGAGGCAGTCGATGCCGTGTCCGGTGACTTGTTTGCAGAGTGGGAAGCAGAAATCCAGCAAATCTCCAATACCAGAATGCAGTCGGACAGTCGGCGGCAGCTGAAGAGTTCGCAGGCTGCCTATCAAGGCCTCATGGTGTCGATGCGACGTGCCGAAGCCCGGATGCAGTCCGTGCTCACCGCGTTCAAGGACCAGGTGCTCTATCTCAAGCACAACCTGAATGCACAGGCGATCTCTTCGCTACGCGGGGAACTGAAGATGATTGAAAACGACGTGGGACGATTGATCGCGGAGATGGAGGAGTCGATCCGCAAGTCGCAGATGTTTCTCAAGGATCTGTCTACGGCGGGATCCGCATGAAGGTACTGTTGGCCGTGGTGTTGCACGGGCTGACGATTTTGTCTGGCACCGGGGTCTGGTTGTATTTCAACTTCTCCGCACTTCTCAAGCCAAGCGTTGAGTCGAATGGATCAGAAGTTATCGACCCGCGACCGCGACAAGCTTGATTCAAAGCTGAAAAAGCTGACTGAACGTCTACAATCCCGCGACTGATTCAGGCGGGTCCCTGCCCGTCAATTCCGCCCGTCGGGCTTTCGGAACGAGACCAATCGTGGACTACGTCAATATTCTCTATGAACTGCGCGGGCCTATGGCTCTCATCACCATCAATCGGGCTGACAAGCACAACGCCATTTCACTGGCGACGCTGGATGAACTGCAACATGCGGTCCGGGTTGCAGCAGCAGATGATCTGGTGCGGGTGATTACCATCACCGGCGCAGGTGATCGTGCGTTTGCGTCGGGTTCGGACCTCTCCGAAGTCCTGCATCGTGATTTGAAAAAAGCGCTCGATCCCATTATTCAAGGGTTGGCTGACCAACTGGAACGCACCCCAAAACCAACCATCGCTGCGATCAATGGCATCTGCATGGGTGGCGGTCTTGAAGTGGCGCTCGGTTGCGACTTGCGCATCTGTGTTCCACACGCCCGATTCGCAACACCTGAAGGCAAGCTTGGGATCATTCCCGGTGGTGGAGCCTGCGCGCGGCTGCCACGCGTTGTTGGTCGCGGTTGGGGCATGGAAATGATGCTTATGGGCGATCCAATTGGCGCTGAGCGCGCCTTGGCCATCGGCCTCGTGACTCGCATCGTCCCGATGGAGGAATTGCTAGCCGAGGCGCAGCGAATGGCTGATCACCTGGCTACCTTTGCGCCGTTCGTGCCCCGAACCATGAAGGCCATGGTTCACTTCGGCATGGAAGCCAGTCTGGCCGGTGCGCTCATGTTTGAAAAGTACGCTCAAGGTGCTCTGGTTCAGACCGAGGACAAGATAGAAGGCATCACGGCGTTTCTCGAGAAGCGGCCGCCGGAATTCAAAGGGCGCTGACGGCGTCAAGTATTTGGGCGACACTACACCCCCTGTTCATTCAATATCCTGTTCATTCAATACACTGTTCATTCAATACAATTGGGGGAAAGCATGGCTGTGGACAGATTTCCAGTGGAAGCGACGCACATCATGATGTTTGCGCGCTCTGTCGCGGACGACAACCAGATCTACTACGACGAGAACTACGCCAAAGGCACCGAGGTGGGACACATTATTGCGCCGCCAACGTTTGCTCAATCAAGCGCCCAGTTCGATCCCAACTATTTTCTGCGACCAAAAACGGGCCAGGCATGGTTCGGTTCCGGCAAAGAACCAACCGGCGTAAAGCGGGAACCTGCGAGCGGTGGCGGTGGTGGTGGTGGCGGATTGCATGCCGAGCAGCACTTCGAATATCACCGGCACATCAAACCAGGTGACATTCTCAAAGCCACCCAGTTGCCGGGCAAGACCTGGGAAAAGGAAGGCAAGCGAAGCGGCAAACTGGTGTTCACCGAAACGGTCACCGAGTACCGCGATCAGCACGGTGAGCTTGTCATCACGGCGCGCGGCGTTGGCGTTCGTACGGAACGTCCGGTCGATTCGAAGTAAGGAGAAAAAAATGGCACTCAAAGCAAGTCAGCTGAAGATTGGTGATACCTATACCGAATGTCTGGTCGAAGATCTGAAGCGTACCCAGCTCGTCATGTACGCCGGGACGTCAGGCGATTACAACCCGCTCCACACCGATGAGATTTTTTCGACTCAGATCGCGAAGTACCCTTCGGTGTTTGCGCATGGCATGTTGACCATGGGCATGACCGGCCGAATGCTCACCAACTATGTGGGCGATGGTCGACTCACCAAGTACGGCGTTCGATTCACCAGCCAGGTATGGCCGGGTGACACGCTGCATTCGACGGCCACCGTCGAGAGTGTGGAGAAAGGTATCGTCAACCTGGTCGTGGAAACCCGCAATCAGAACGATGCTGTCGTTCTATCCGGATACGCGGCGGCGCGAGTCGACTGAAGCCGCCTGGATGATGCAAGCAGGCACCCCTTGGTGCCTGCCATTTCCAAGAGGTCGTTGATGTCCTTGTCTGAGCGAATAACCCAGTATTTTTCGGGGGCTCGTGCAGCTTCCTGTTTTACCTTTTGTCCAACCAGCTTTGGAAAGCGCCAGATGATTCCAGCGAGTGTGGGAATGATTTTCCATTCCGGACAGTCGCGCGGAAATTCCGGACGTTGAGTCCTGATGTATCGCAGTGCGCGTCGCAGCGCTCTTCCCATGCACTGGTGACGGGGCAGATCAAGATAGATCGTCAGGTCTGCAGCTTTTCGCACGTGGTCTGACACCCCCTCAATGATCCACGATGACTGACTTGTCAGATTGGTCTCGGCTATCTGCCGTTCTGCAGGAGACGCTTTTTTCCAATGCGGTCGCCACACAATGGTGTCCATCGAGTACGCAGGGATTCCCAGTCTGGCAGACAGCCTGTACGCCGCAGTCGTTTTTCCGGACCCCGCGTTTCCGGTGATGTGGATACGAAGGAAGGGCAACACACTACGACTCAATTTGATTCGACGAAAAACACAGCACGTAACCATCGGGGTCCGTAACCTGGAAGTCGATCATCTGCCACGCCTGAGTTGCCAGCGGTTGACTGATCGGTGTGCGCCGATCTGTGAACTCGATGTATAACTCCGCTGCGTCGTCTACTTCGATGTACACATCAAGATGACCGTTCTGCTGGCGATTGGCTCGATCGGCTGCCGTTTTTGGGGCGCACTTCAAGTGGACAACCGACGCATCACGCGCGACGGAGGCGTAAAAACCGCTGTAGACGAATTGGCAGACAAAGCCGAGTTTTTCGGTATAGAACGAAACAGCCTTATCCAGATCGTCTACCAGCAAGAGTGGGGCGGCAAAACGAAGCGTGGTCATATCAGATCCTCTTGAACCAGCGTCGTACTTGAGAAACGTGTATCAACCAAGCTTCACCGTACGTACGCTCAGCCAGGGCTCTTCGCTGAGGACATTCCCGCATCTACAACGCAGTGGCAACAATGGCTTCCAGTTTGTCGAGGCTGCGACCGGCTACGTAGACATGCAATCCAGCAACAGCGAATCGACGGCATAACGCGGCGCCCAGGCCGCGCTCATGGCCAACGCCGATGACGATCGCACTGTCCATCAAATCAGCCTTTTCACTGCGGCATAAACATCGTTGGCCGCTGCGCGGCTTGAAGCAAACATGCCAGCGGTGGCAAAGAAGTCATGAATCATGCCGGCATAACACGTGAACGTGACTCCAACTCCGGACGCAGCCAGCACGCCCGCATACGCAGCACCTTCATCACACAGCGGATCGAATTCCGCAGTGGCGATGATCGCGGGTGGCAGATCTCGATGGCTGAGCGCGCGCAGAGGGGAGGCGAAGGCGTGCGTGCGTTTGTCGTAGGGGCAGTAGGTGTCCCAGAACCATCGCATGGTGGTCGTGCTGAGCAGATACCCTTCACCGTTGCGTCGATAGGAGTCACGGGTGAGGTCGGCATCGACGACAGGATAGAGCAGCACCTGAGCGGTAATGACTGGACCACCTTCGTCGCGTGATTTCAGGCACATGACTGCCGCCAGATTGCCTCCGGCACTTTCACCGCCGACCAGGAGCCGACCGTCACCCCCGAGTGAATTGGCGTTTGCAGCAACCCAGCAGAGGGCGTCGTAGCTGTCGTCCACGGCAATCGGAAAGAGGTGTTCGGGAGCCATGCGGTAGTCGACTGAAACAACGATACAGTCGATACCGTTGGCCAGATCGCGGCAAGCCGCGTCACTGGTATCCAGGTCGCCGATTACCCAGCCACCGCCGTGGTAATTCACGAAAACGGGCTTGGGTCCTGTGCCGGTGGGGGTATAGATCCGGATCGCGATCTGGCCACCCCGGACCGGTATCTGCCGGTCTTCGATTCGACCGATCGGCGCATCAGGTGCGAGTGGACGCATCATCCGGTACATCTCGCGCCCAGCGCTGGCAGGCAGATCACTGAGGGCAGGACCAGGTTGTGTGGCCAACTGATCGAGCATGGCTTGATATTCGGGTGCCAAAGGCATCGCGGTTTCCCCTTCCTTATCTGGTGTAGAATTTCCGACTTTACCGTACCCCGAAGTCGAGGTGTAACGTGAGCTTGAGAATGGATGGCGAGAAAAACATTGAAGAAGCGGCCAAGGCCAGCAACTTTCTGGAAAGTGGTCTCTTCAAGAACCGGACGCTGACGCTGTTCGGCGAAGTGAATCAGGATGTTGCGCGACGCACTGCAGAAAAGTTGCTGACGCTGTCCTATGAATCGGATGACCCGATCACGTTCTACATCAGTTCGCCTGGTGGTCACGTGGAATCGGGTGACGTGATCTATGACATGATCCAGTTCATCAAACCCGTCGTGCGATGTATCGGTACCGGTTGGGTAGGCAGCATCGCAACGCACATCTATCTGGCGGCTGAGCGCGAAAATCGTCTTTGTCTGCCCAATACCCGTTTTCTGATCCACCAACCGGCAGGTGGTTTTGGCGGTGATGCCACCGATATTGCAATTCATGCCCGTGAAATCGTCAAGACTCGCGAGCGAATCAATGCCGTGATTGCTGACCGGACCGGTCAGACTCTTGAACGAGTCGCACAGGACACCGATCGGGATTACTGGATGAGCGCAGAAGAGTCGCTGGCCTATGGGCTGGTCGGCCGCATCATCCGAAAGGCAGCCGATCTCGCAAGCTGACCACTTCGCCGCCGGCGACCTGTTTGCCGGCGGCCATTACTCGCTCGGATACTTCGGCAAGATCATTGATGGTGAATGGTTTTTGCAGATAGCCGACGTTTTGTGGCAACGACTCATCCACCTGTAACGCATACCCACTGACCAGAATGATGGGTAGCCGCTGATTTTTCGCCAGTAGCTGTTTGACCAGATCCATTCCCGGTAATCCAGGCATGGTGAGGTCAATCATGGCCAGATCGACCGATCCCGTTTCTGCTTTTCCGCTGACTGCGTTCAGTGAGTCAATCTGTTCAACCACCCGAAAGCCCAGCAGTTCAAGCATTTGCAGGTGGACCTGACGAACAGAGTCGTTGTCGTCGAGGAGAAGCGCGGTCAGTCCGGTCGATTTTCGTGTAGAGACGACGGGCCGCGCCGTCACCTCGATACGCGAAACCGTGTCGGCGGGAACGTAGACGGTAAAACGTGAACCATGACCTGGAGACGTCACGACCTCCAGACATCCATGATGGCTGCGAACCGTTCCCAGTGTGGTTGCCAGCCCCAATCCCCGCCCCACGGCCTTGGTCGAGAAGAACGGATCAAACATGCGCGCCAGGGTTTCCTGCGACATGCCCGGACCATCATCCTGCACCACCATGTAAACGAAGTCGCCGGGCATGCAGGCCTGCGCACCCAGCATGCTTTTTAGTGCATTTTCGCCGAGCACCTTGTGACCACTCGAGATCCGGATCAGGCCACCTTTTGCTGTCAGCGCTTCTTCTGCGTTGACCAGGAGATTCAAGGCAATCTGTGCCAGATGAGCGGCGTCTGCATAGGCAACCGGGGCCGGGTTGTGCGCCAGATCCAGTTGAACCTCGATGTTGCTTCGCATCGAAGCCCGACGGATCTCGATCGTTCGGGTCAGTACCGGATTCAGTTCGACGGGAACGAGTGCGATAGTGCCGCGGCCCGCATAGGTGAGGAGCTGACGCGCAAGATCTGCGCCTTGTTCACCGGCGCGACGAATTCTGGCCAGGTATTCACGAACACGGGCTGGGTCCGAGTCAGCGAACAACTCAGCGAGTTCTGCATTGCCGGTAATACTCACCAGCAGATTGTTGAAGTCGTGGGCAACGCCACCGGCAATGAGACCGAGACTTTCCACCTGACGAACTGACTGTAGCGCGGCATCCATTCGCACGCGCTGCGTCTCTTCGTGAACGAACAGCGCCGTGCCCAGTTCGGATCCGCGAAGCCTGATGGGTCTGCTCTCCAGCCGAACCCAACGTTCGGGGTCGCGCCGCAGCTGCCAGAGTCTTGGTGGCTCAGCCTCGATGGCAGCAGAGTCTGGTGTTATTCCATCCGTGAGCAGCTGGTCAGTCAGCCAGGTTGTCATCGACGTTCGATCAGGCGTACTGCCAAAAAAAGTGTTCACAGCCTTGTTTGCGAAGAGAATGCGCCCGTTTCGGTCCATCAGAACGCCAGGCAACGGGTCGTACCCGATCCATTCCTCGAGGCGAACGGTACTGGCAGGATGCAGCTGCCCCCGATATACGGAAAACACCAGCATGGAGGTGCTGATCGCGAGGCCTACAACTGTTGGATCGAACTGAACTGGTGTCGGTGCAAGTGTGTAAGTTGCATTGAGCACGGTCGGCAACGCAGCCGATAGTGCACAAAGTCGCATCTGTGCCCGATCACTCGCATAGCGTGCTTCGCGGTGCCGATAGACTGCCAGCAGAACGGTGCACAATACCAGGGTCCACAGAACTGAACCGTTGGCGTACCAGAGAACGCCGTAATCGCTTCGAGCGCCAGGGTTTGGCGTGATGAATTGTCCGTGCCAGGGGTTGGTCAGTGAAGTCAACCAGGCGAGCGCAGCGAGTGCCACTGGCAAACTTCGCCAGAGCCAGTTTGGTACTCGCCAGGTCAGTCCCTGCATCATCGCCATTTGCACGGTGGTCAACCACCAGCTGGTTACGGTCCAGATCAGCCCGGTGTACAAAATCTGCAGCGAGAGGACGAGTCCCAGCGGCTCGAACGTATAAAATTCTGCGCCGAGACTACCCACAGCAAACAGAAAAGGCGCAAACACGCCAATCTGGAGCCAGGGCGAGAGCTGCTTCGGAGACCATCGGGAAAGCACGAACAACACATTGGCCGTGATGACGACGATACAGATGATGTTGACCAGAACTGAGGTTGGCACCTGCCGTTTCCCCTGCGGGCGTGAGCTGTCTTGTCAGCGCCCGAAGTTTTTCAGGCGTTCTTCCAGATCTGGTCCGCGTCCTGGGCTGTTGGTTCGCTCAAACTGCAAGCCATCCGCCAGCGTATAACGTTGCCCCTTGTTAACCAGCATCTTGTCGGCACGTAGCGTGAACCATGAGTTTTCCAGAAAACTGCGCGCCATGGCGATGGTGCGGTTCATGAGTTCATCGCGCGGTACACACTCGTTGGCGAGCCCGATTTGTGCCGCCTCGTTGCCACCCACCACCCGGCCACTGAACATCATTTCTTTGGCTCGCAGTGGTCCAACACGTCTTGGCAGGCGCTGACTCATACCCCAGGTTGGCGACATGCCCCACTTGCCGTGGGTATCGCAGAACCGGGCATCGTCTGCAGCAACCAGCAAATCACACGCCAGAGCCAACTCCAGTGAGCCGGTATAACAATGTCCTTGAACGGCTGCGATAACCGGTTGTGGCAACGCCTCGATGGCATCCAGCGTTTCTGCCTGAAAGTGTCGTGACGGCGCAGTTTCTCCGGACTGGATCGCCTTGAGGTCGTTACCTGCCGAGAAGGAGCGTCCCTTGCCGCAGAGGATGACGCAGCCGATGCTGTCGGTTGCACCAGCTATGGCATCGATGTGGGCGCGCAATTCGATGAAAAGGTTCGGCGACAGAGCGTTCAGCATTTCCGGCCGATTCAGCGTCAGAATGGCGAGCCCGTTGTCGTCGGTTCTCTCCACGAGTTTTGTTGCGGCTGCCAAGTTCTTCTCCTTGTTCTGTCAGGGTCGGTTGGATGAAGGTGTCATAGACCGAGTACGAGTTTGGCGACGATATTCTTCTGCACTTCGTTGCTGCCACCAGCAATTGAAGAGGCGCGCAGATTGAAATAGCGCAGAAACGAAACGGCCCCTTCCTGCGGAGCGGGTGTTTCGATCTTGCCCGGCATCGGACTGCCGTAGTAGCCCATGGCTTCCACGGACAGTTCTGTGAGGTGCTGTCCCATGTTCGAGCTCATGTTTTTCATGATCGAAGATTCCGGGCCAGGATTCTGCCCTTTCGACAGCTGGGCCATGATCCGGAATTCGGTGTACTGGATGGCCTGCAGATTGACGTCAGCGGCGTCGAGCTTGCGCACAAAGGCCGCATCGTTCATCAACGATCCGCCGTCGACACGCACCTGTGCGGCGAGGTTGCGAACACGCTTGAGCGCGGTCTGCTGGGCAGCTGTACCACCACCACCGCGTTCGAACTCCAGCAGATACTTGGCCACCGTCCAGCCCTTGTCGATCGTGCCCACGACATTGCTGACAGGTACGCGCACATTGTCGAAAAAAACCTGGTTCACCTCATGGGTGCCGGATGCAAAGATGATGGGTTCGACCTTGATGCCGGGTGAATTCATATCCAGCAGCAGGAAGGTGATGCCCTCCTGTGGCTTGCCAGTGGAACGACTGCGCACGAGACAGAACATGCGATTTGCATAATGGGCGTGCGTGGTCCAGATCTTGGTGCCGTTGAGGACAAATTCGTCACCATCGCGTTCGGCGCGCAACGCGAGGCTTGCGAGATCAGATCCCGAACCCGGTTCCGAATACCCCTGGCACCAGTAGTCTTCCCCGGACAGGATGCGCGGCAGGTAGAACGCCTTCTGGTCTGCCGTACCGTGGCCTATGAGCATTGGTCCACACATGCCAAGCCCCATGGGCGCGGTGCTGGGAGTGCCGGCCAGCGTGCATTCGGTGGTGTAGATGTAGCGTCGGGCGAGGTCCCAGCCAGTGCCGCCGTACTCCACAGGCCAGGCCGGTGCGATCCAGCCTTTGTCGAAGAGGATGCGATGCCAGCGGATGTTGTGCTCATAGTCGAGAAAGATGCCTGGGCAGTTCCGCTGGGCATCTTTCAGATCGGCAGGCAGTCTGGTCCGGAGAAAGTCTCGGACCTCTTCTCTGAAAGCCTCGTGTTCGGCGCTGAATGTGATGTGCATGACTGGTCCGGGCCAGAATCCTGGCTTGCAATGAGCAGATCCCACTCGAACACAGGGGAAGGTGCAGGGTCAAGATTCGATCGCGAGTAATGCCTCTGCATCGAGTTCCAGCGCCTGTTGCGCGTGCCGGTTTGCCATCGCCATGAACATGTCATCGCCGCGCGTGGTTCGAACCACCAGCATGGACGCGATGACTGCCATCACCAGACCGCTGAAGCTGAACCTGCGATAGTCACGAAAGCATGCCTCGAAGCTGAAGTTGGCAACCCCCTGTGCCAGGAGTGCTTCGTGGTAAACCCTGAGGAGTTGTACCTCGTGTGATCCCCTGACATCAGGCAGCAAACCTGCGCCCAGGAAATAGGCAATGTCGGAGATGGGTTTGCCGATACTGATAGTCTGCCAGTCGACCACCACCAGCGGAATCGTTGAGCCCTGAGGGCTGCCATAAAGCATGTTGTCGAGCCGAAAGTCACCGTGCACGAGCGATCTGGGACCGGACCGCTGCATGACCCAGCCATCCAGCTTGCTGGAGAAGCGATGCAGCAGGTCACGATGTTCCTGAGGTAACCGATCGTGGTAACGCGCCATGAATCCGGGAAACAGCTGATGCCAGAAAGACTTGAAGAAGTCCGGCCCCAGTGCTGCGTTTGGCTGCAACCAGGTAATCTCGTCGAGCTGTGGGTCGTTCCACCGTGGCGCGTGCAATTTCGCAGCTTGCGCCATGGCAAGCGCTGCCATCTCGACTGTGCAACCAGTGAGCTGGTCGCCTTGCGCTGCAGGCGTAATGTCCTCGAGCATCAGACAGAAGGCATGCGTGGTGGCATCGATGTCGGCGTACAGCGGGCGAGGTGCGCGTATTCCAACGCTCGGCAGGATCGTGTTGTAGAACATCACTTCCTTGAAGTAGTTGTTCTGCGCAACGCCAGTCGCCCGACTGGTGGGGTCCTGCGAAGCAAACTTGCCAACAATGGATGCGGGACCAGTGCCCCGCGAGTAATCGAGCGTGAAGCGTATGTTGCGGCCAACCTGTCCAGTGCCGATCTCCCGGGTTGTGAAACCGGTGATCTCTGCATCGATGCCGCTGTATTGCAGCACCGCTGTCAGCCAGCGTGCATCAACATCTTCTGGCTCGGCGACAATGCCGGGAAGCTGCATCGGGCCAGAGTGCATCAGGCCAGAGTGCATCACGAGAGGCCCTTGGACAATTTGAAAGCGTGTGCGCTGGCCTGTTGAAGTGCCTCTCCCAGCAGGTAATCGGCGGCCGTGAGGGCGAGAGACTTTGCACCATCAAGCGCCGCCTGATCGCCCATTTGCGACCCGGACCAGCGGGTGAAATCGGGATGATGGATCACGACATTGGCAGGCGCCGAGGCAATCATCGGGTGAATGGACGGCAGAAGATGGCTGACATTACCCATGTCGGTGCTGCCGGAGGGTGAGCCAGCCAGGTGCTCGCGGGGAATGAATTCCCGCCCCAGCGCTTCAGCGTGTTGCTGAAAACGATCAGCCAATGGCCAGTTGGTATTCAGGTCGAGGTAATCGACACCAGCCCAGGTGACTTCGACTTCGCAGCCACTACCTACAGCGCCTGCCTCGAAACACGCCTGCACACGCGGTTTGAGCTTCGCCAATGCGCGCTCGTTGGCGGCTCGAACGTAGAACTCGCCGGCGCTGCGTTCGGGCACGATGTTGGGCGCAAGGCCGCCCTCCGTGATGATGCCGTGTATCCGTTCGGTTGAGCGAATGTGCTGTCGCAGATTGGAGATCGCCTGGTAGGCGAGCAGGAGACCATCGAGTGCATTGATGCCCTTGTGTGGCATGGCGGACGCGTGGGCTGACCGACCGTGATAAACCACCCTGACTTCCGCCACACAGATGCAGGGCATGGTCGCCATGTTCACACCCGATGGGTGAATCATCATGGCCGCATCGATGCCGTTGAAAGCCCCGGCTCGCGCCATCAGTTCCTTGCCACCACCTCTTTCTTCCGCCGGAGTGCCGAGAAATCGCACGTAACCCGGCAGCTGATCGGCAACCGCTTGTAACCCGAGGATTGCGCCCAGCGCAGCAGTGGCAATCAGGTTGTGGCCACAGGCGTGACCGATGCCGGGCAGCGCATCGTACTCGGCGAGAATAGCGACAGTCGGCCCGTTGCCGAGTGTTCGCAGACGGGACTCAAGCGCAGTGGGCAGCGTGTAAACACCCGTGTCCACCTCGAGGTCATGTCGACGCAGCGCCTGGGTCAGCGTGCGTGCGGCGAAGTGTTCGTTGAAGGCCAGTTCCGGTTGCGCATGAATGGCATGGGACACTTCGATGAGCTCATCGGCGAGCGCATCAATTCGGGACACGATGGTTTCATGCAGAGCAGTCGGCATCTTTTCCTCCGGTGTTGTCTTCTCCCTGGACGCTACCAGATTATCGCTGTGCAGGTCTGGCGTCTGCCGCTAATTCAACCTTCCAGGCGTCTGCCTTCCCTGCAGGCGCAGACACGAATAAAGTGACCACTGAAAATCGTTCCAATCAGAGGGGAGAGAATTCGTGGCGTACAACTACAAATTGCTGAGTGTTGCCATCAAGGGGCGCGTGGCCACGGTTACGATCAACAATCCACCTATCAACATCATTACGCCTCCCCTGTATGGCGAACTGGCGGCTCTGGCCGGTGAGTTGAAAGCCGATCGTGACCTCACTGTGGTTGTGCTCAAGAGCGCCAACCCCGATTTTTTCCTGGCGCATTTCGATGTGTCGGCGATTCTGTCGTTCCCGACGGATCAACCCGCAGAGCGAGATGGTGATCTCAACCCCTACCACATCATGTGTGAACGCTTCCGCACCATGGACAAGGTCACCATTGCGCAGATTGAAGGGCGGGTGGGTGGTGGTGGTTCAGAACTGGCTGCCAGTTGTGACATGCGCTTTGGAGTACGTGGCAAGACCATCGTCAACCAGATGGAAGTGCCACTTGGCATTCTACCGGGAGGCACTGGCACCCAGCGTCTGCCACGTCTGGTCGGTCGTGGCAGAGCTATGGAAATCGTGCTCGGTGGTGATGATCTCGATGCAGTCACCGCAGAACGCTGGGGTTATCTGAATCGCATCTTCGAAGCCAATGAGATCGATACCTGGGTGCAGACTCTGGCCCATCGGATTGCATCCTTTCCGGTGGAAGCGGTGCGCCTGGCCAAGGCGTCGGTCGACGGCGCCGAACAACCGCTGGAGGAAGGCCTGCGGGATGAGGCTTATCTCTTTCAACGTTTGTTACGGACCGAGGGCGCACAGCGCAGCATGAAAAAGTTCATGGCGATCGGTGGCCAGACCCGCGATGGCGAACTCAAGGTGGGAGAGCTCGCGAAGAAACTTGGCGAGACCGACTGACATGGCACAACTGCAGGTTGGTCAGTGGTCGTACGACATTGAAGAAGCCGGGGTCCGAGGCCAGCCGCTGGTACTGCTGTTGCACGGCTTTCCGCAGACCAATCATACCTGGCGGCACCAGTTGCCGGCGCTTGCCGCTGCCGGATTCAATGCGGTTGCGCCAAATCAGCGCGGTTATTCAGCAGGCGCTCGACCGCAGGCGTTGGCAGACTACCACGTTGAATTTCTTGTCAGTGATGTGCTGGCCATGGCTGATGCGCTGGGCGCCAGGCAGTTTCATCTGGTCGGACACGACTGGGGTGGTCAGGTTGCATGGCTGACTGCGGCCCGGCATCCGGATCGAATTCACACGCTCAATGTCCTGTCCCGCCCGCACCCGGCGGCGTTTGCCCGTGCCATGAAAGAAGATGCAGTGCAGAGTGAAAGATCGAAACACCACCGGGCGTTTCAGTCCGACGACACCGTGTCGCGATTGCTTGAGGATGGCGCAAAACGATTGCGTCGAAGCCTTGCGGATCAAGGTGTTGGCGCAAACGATATTGAAGCCTATTTATCCGTTCTGTCGTCGCCTGCGGCTCTCACGGCGGCGGTGAACTGGTATCGCGCTTCGGCTGCACTACCAGGCGAATCGGCGCTGGCTGCGAAGAATGTTCCAGCGGTTGTGGTCCCAACGCTTTTCATCTGGGGCGACGCCGATGCCACAGTTGGCCGGATGGCAGCGATGACGACGGCCGAATTCGTAAAGGCAGTTTATTCCTTTGTGCAATTGCCCGGTGTTGGGCACTTTGTGACGGATCAAAATATCACTGAGGTCAATCGTGTACTGCTGGCGCATGTGCGGCAATAGTCGACAAGGACCCTCTGATCAAATCGCTCCTGCGACTTGTTCAGAGGATCCTCAGGGCAGACCTTACTCCGGTGCGAAGTTGAGGCGCGCGCACTCTGCCATCAGGCGAATTGCCTCGGTATTGCCCGAGATGGTGAGTCCGGTTGCGCCGCTATCTTCCCAGGCGCGAAACTTCTCGCGGATGCGTGCGGCGGGGCCGATCAGTGCACCACTGTCGACAAATTCATCCGGTACGGCGGCGATGGCTTCGGCCTTGCGTTTGGCGAGGTAGAGTTCCTGGATTCGATTGGCGGCGTCACCAAACCCGCGCCGAACCATCATTTCCTTATGGAAGTTGATGCTCTTGTGACCCATGCCACCCACGTAGAGCGCGATGCCCGGTTTGAGTCTGTCGAGCGCCATCTTTACGTCGTCAGTCACCATGACTTGTGTCATGGCCTGACGTTCGAACGAGTCTGAAGTCTTGCCAGCACGATCCAGGCCTTCCTTGATCCACGGCTCGTAGAGTTCAGCAGTGCCGGGTACGAATCCCAACGGTAGCCATCCATCGGCGATTTCTGCTGTCAGTTTGACGGTGGATTCCATGCCGGTGCCGAGGAAGATCGGGATGTTCGGATTCATGTGCAGAATCGACTTCAATGGTTTGCCAACACCCATGGCACCAGGCCCCGTGTACGGCAAACTGATTTCCCTGCCCTCATGTACCACCGGCTCCTCGCGAGCCCAGATCTTTTTCATGATCTGTACGTAGTCGCGAATCCGGTAATACGGCTTGCCCCATGGCTGACCGTACCAGCCTTCGACAATTTGTGGTCCGGACACGCCGATGCCGCAGATAGCACGATTTCCACCGGCCAGTGCATCAAGTGTGGCAAAGGCCATGGCCGCGTTGGCGGGTGTGCGACCCGCGAGCTGAATGACTGCCGTACCAAGCCGGATGCGCTCGGTGTGGGCGGCGATATACGCCAAAGGGGTAATGGCATCCGAGCCATAGGCCTCTGCGGTCCAGACCGAGTCGTAACCCAGTCGTTCGGCAAGCTGCACATCGTCCAGTGGAATCTTCAGATCAGCGCCGGAATAGCCCAGCATCAAACCCAGTTTCATGAGTCATCCCCCTAGTTGTTCTTCGATGAGCGAGCTCGTCGTTCAACGACGTACTGCAGGCGAATGTAACCTATTGCTCAGGGTCCTCCAACGGCAGGCTGGTTTGCCTGGAGCGCTGTTCGACATCCCACTCGAGAGCCCGCATGCCCTGATCGGTGGTGAAGAAGATGTTGCCTGTGAGCACCTGTTTGAGGTTGGTGGCATCCAGCTGTTCCATGACTGATGCCTTGACCTCCGACAGCGAAAAAGTCACGCCCATGCGGTCAAGATTGCGGTTCAACCTGAACAGCATCTCAAGGCCGGTGACGTCGAGACGGTTGACTGCGCTGCAGGCCAGCAGCAAGTGGCGTGTCTCTGGTCGTCGCTGCACGATCTTCAGCAGTTTGTTTTCGATCTGCATGGCATTGGCGAAGTAGATGTTCTCGTCAACCCGTGCGCAGACAACATGAGAAACCAGCTGTACGTCGTATCGTCGTTCGGAGCGGAAGTGCTCGGTCTCGCCCACCCGTCCGAGTACTGTCACCTCAGGTCGGCTGGAGGAGCGGATGAAAAACGCGATCGACAGACCGACGCCGGTGATCAAGCCGGCCTCGACACCGCCAATCAGAACCGTACCCATGGTGATGATGGAGGTGATCGCGTCTTCCTTGTAGATGCGCCAGTGTCGACCGATGCTGCGGAAATCCATCAGTCCGACGACCGAAAAGACGACGATGGCTGCCAGTGCCGGTGCTGGAAGAAAGGCGAACAGGGGAGTAAACAGGAGCAACGCGATGACGATCACCACGGCGCAGACGACCGAGCTGAGGGGGGTGCGGGCGCCTGCATCGTAGTTGACGCCCGACCGCGAAAAGCTGCCAGCCACCGGATAACCACCGGTAAAGGCGGCACCGATGTTGGCAGCGCCGAGCGCAATGAGTTCCTGGTTACTGTTGATCCGGGTCTGCTCGCGGCCTGCAAACGCGGTTGCGATCGAATAACTTTCGACATAGGCGACTACTGCGATGATTGCGGCTGAACCCAGCAGGTCGAACCAGAGGCGAAAGTCAAACGGTGGAGCGGCAAACTCTGGAAGACCGCTCGGCACGTGGCCGACAGTGGCCAGGCCGAAGTGTTTGTCGAGTTCAAGTAGCCAGACCAGCAGGGCTGAGATAAAAAGCACGGCGATCGGTCCCATGCGAGTCAGAGCGTGACTATCTTCAATTGCGTATCCCTGGTCTCGCAGAACGCCTGCAAGATGGCGCTGGAAGAACCAGATCAGCGCCAATGCTGACGCGCCAAGAGCGATGGGCAGCAGATGAATTTCGTTCAGATGCGTGATGTACCAGGCGGCCTGATCCAGTGGATTGCCTGGTTTCATCGGCATTCCGGTAAACGCTGGAATCTGGCTGAAAACAATGAGCACAGTGGCCGCATTGACGAAACCGCTGATGACGGGGTGACTTAACAGATTGACCAGCCCACCCATCTGCCACAGACGCAGCAGCCACAGAATGATGCCCACTTGCAGACAGAGAATGACCGCGATGCTTGCAGGCGGATAACCAGACGTCGCCGAGTGTTCGCCAATAGTAGCGGCAACCATCAGCGCCGCTACCGCGACCGGTCCGACCACCAGATGCCGACTCGATCCGAGAATCGTGTAGATCAGCATCGGTAACAGGCAGGCATAGAGCCCGGCCTCTGCCGGCAGTCCAGCCAGGAACGCATAGGCCATTGCCTGCGGTACAGTGATCACGCCAACAATCAGGCCGGCGATCAGGTCATTCTGAAAATAGCTCCTCCGGTACGTGGTGAGTACCTCGAGGATGGGGATATAACTGCGCCAATTGCTGACGCGAAGTTGAAACTGCACGGGCCGGTTCTGGCTCCCGTTCGTGGAAGTGGACGAAGGACAGTGTAACTGCTCGTTGTTGCGACGGAGTGGTTGGTGAAAGAAAGTGGAAGGAAATTGCGGCACTTGGCACCTCTTCCCTGGGTCACCATTCTGG
Source organism: Gammaproteobacteria bacterium (assembly GCA_031385325.1). Taxonomy (GTDB): domain Bacteria; phylum Pseudomonadota; class Gammaproteobacteria; order Pseudomonadales; family Azotimanducaceae; genus SYFY01. The sequence goes on from JANNBJ010000155.1 coordinate 26,990, forward strand.
GGCAACTGGAAGATCCTACCGATGTTTGCGGCACGGCCCGAGTGATTGTGAACCCGATGCAGCTCGGCACGGGTCCGAAGATCAAGTCGGTTGAACCGCTCGGCCTCGCCTTGGTGTCAACACCGTGTGGCGCAGAGAGCGTTGAAGACGGCTCGGAAATCGCGATTCGCGTAGCCGTAGATCCCGAGGCATTCGCAGTTGAGATCACCACATTGTTGAAGGAACCGTCACTTTCTACACGGGTACGCCAAGTTGGTGCTGAATACGTCCGCAGTTCAGACCACCAGATTGCCAACGAGATAACTAAGCTGCTAACGCCAGCAGACTGATCCTTTCGACAATTGCCATCAATCTGTACTACTGATCTACGAGCAGGCGTTTTCCTTGCGTCTGCGCGGCAGAAGATGGCGGAACTCTACCGCGACCTCGCGGATGCCGAGAACGGCTTTGATGAGCTGAAAAACCAATGGGTCTGAGGTGGCTACACCATGCAGGACATTGATCGTTGTCGCACGGCCGCACTCGGCGTGGCGCTGAATTACAACCGGTGGAGTGATACTGCCGCGTGGCGAAACCGACGGTGCGTATGGAGGCGATTACCTACTGAGTCCTGTTGTAATCAGCGGTGCGCCGCAGCGTTTCGCTGCGGATAACCTCTGATCCAGCCGCCTTTCAAATGCACGGATCACGGCTTGTCATGGTCCGGCGCGAGGTCTCCTGCGTTCGCCTGGCTGCTGTATCACGAGGTATGCCATCTCGTGACGTCTTGCCTTCTGGTAACGATGTTCGATCGAGAAGGACGACGGCGAGTTGTGAATGGTTTGCTAAAAAAGTGGTTTGCGAAAAAAGAAAGCTCAAGGCCACAGCTGATTGTTCTTGAGTGCCTCGTGGAAGCGCTGAATCGTCCAGACATCGATCCCGTCACTGCTGCGGAAGCTGCGACGTCCCTGGTAGATGAGGATACGTCGGATGATGCCTGGCAGCTCAGCGATGGCGCGCAGACCCTTCAGGTGGGTGGTGCTGTAGTTTTCCGATGCCTTGACCTCGATGGCAAGGTACTGATCTTCGCGACGCAGCAGAAAATCGACTTCGGTTTGTGCGGCCTGGGCAGGTGCCCAGTAGAAGATCTCATCGAAGAGGTGGCTTGTTACGGAGTGAGCCCGCAGGCCGCCAAGAATCCAGCCCTCGAGCAGCGCACCCCGTTCTTCTGCTGAGACTTCGCCGAGCTGTCGTTTGTTCGCCCGGACCAGGCCCGGGTCAACCCAGTAGAGCTTCGGCAGCTTGCGCTCCCGGACGCGAAGCTTGCTCTCGAAAGCCGGCAGTCGGGTGACCAGAAGCGTATCTTCAAGAATGTCGAGGTAACCCTGAACTGTGGTGCGTGAAACACCTGCGTCCCTGCCGAGGGCCGTAACGTTCAACACCTGGCCGTGGAACAGCGCGGCGATCGGCAGGAAACGAACAAAACCAGGCAGATTTCTAACCAGCGCTTCGGCCCGGATTTCTTCACGCAGGTACAGCTGAACGTAACTGTCCAGGGTTGCACGGGGATCCTCGGAGTCGACGATCAGGGGTATCGTTCCGAACCGTAGCGCAGCGCCGATATCGAAGGACTTTCCCAGTTCGCAGGCGCTCAGTGGATGCATCATCAATTGCCGCGCGCGACCAGCAAGCAGATTGGTACCGGCGGCCTTGAGCTTTCGCGCACTTGATCCCAGCAGCGCGAAACGCAACTTCCGTGTCTCGATCCAGCGATGAACCTCGTTCAGCAGCGACGGTAGTCGCTGTACTTCGTCGATGACCACCCAGTCACCAGGCTTGAGGCTCTCCAGCATGCCCGCGAAGAGACCTGGGTCACGCAGCAGGTCCTGGAACAGTGACTCATCGAGTAGATCAAACCAGAGTGCGGACGCGAAGTTGCGGCGCGCCCACGTACTTTTTCCGGAGCCACGGACACCCAGCAGGAAAAAGCTGCGTTCAGGCGCAGGCAGCAGACGTTCGAGGGTGTCCATGTTGTCGGCAAAAAACCGTGCAAATTGCCGTCATGGTAACCAGGCGTTTCTGCGAAAACCAGCAGATCCATGTTTAGTCACCGAGCGCAACCGATGCCAGTGAAAAAGTCCAGACATCGAAACGCCCACTTCGTTTCGACTTGCGGAAAATTGTGTTCCACCGAGAATCTTTATTGGAATCTTTAGTGGAATCTTGAGACGGAATCGTGTCGAAGCCGTCGTGAACCAGGGCGACACCCTGACAAGAGGAGATACGAGATGAACCGAACACTCACCAAGTTGCTGTCCGACATCAAAACGTCGGGGACCTTTGCAACCCGGATGCGTGCGACAACGGGTGGCCTGGAGATCGATGTGACGGTGTTGGTCCAATCAAGTTCCCCATCACACACCGACCCTCGTGGTCATCCTGCCGTCGGTGTACGCCGGTGGCGTCGTTACGGTAGAACACCGCGGCCAGAAAAAGACCTTCCGTCGTGTCGAAAGCCAGGCCACTGAACTCTCACTGCTGGCGTTTTACGCCGATTGCCATCACGCCGTGAGCCCTATCAAGCGTGGTGTTCGAGTAGCGCTGACCTATCAGTTGCGGCTCCGCGATCACTCTGGCACAGCGCCTGTGAACGTTGGAACTGAACGCCTTGAGGACTTGTCGGCGGCCTTCAAGGCGTACTTCTCCACACCGATCGTGAATCGCTATAGCCGTTGCGAATCGGCGCTGCCCGAACGATTCGTCTACCTGCTGGATCACGAGTACACCCAGCGGAGTCTGCAATGGACCCAATTGAAAAACGGCGATCGTGCGCGGGTGGCCACGCTCGCGAGCGTCGCCGAGCGTCTCGATTATACGTTTTATCTCGCACTCGCCGAGGTTCAGGAAACCTGGTTGTGCGAAGAAGATAGTTGGGGTGGCCGATACCGACGACATCGCTGGGGCTTCGATGATGACGAGCAGGAATCGGAGTCGGAGTCGGAGGAATACACGCTGATTGAACTCCAGGAGAGCTCTGTTGTGCTCAGTCACTGGCTGGGTCGGGCTGGACACACTGTCGACGGAATTCCCGGAACCGTCGAGGACGACGAGCTTCATTTCACCAAACCTTCGCGTGACCTCGACCCGTTCCAGAGCGAGTACGAGGGGTACCAGGGCAACTATGGCAGCACCCTTGATCGCTGGTATCACCGCGCCGCCTTCGTGATGTGGCCGCAGGCCAATCCCTTTGCCCTGCGAGCGCAGGTCGCACCCGAATGGGCCGTGAACGAACTGCTGTCACTGCCGCGAATGGCTACCGCCGAGATCGAAAAACGAGTGAGCGCTCTCCTGCCTCGATGGGAACGGACGGTGGACAGTGTTGAATCGGTAACGCTCTTCGCGAACATTCTGACGTTGGCCAAAACCCTCGAAAGCGCCACGCTCGCGCACCGTTGGCTGGTGCCAGTGGAACTACACCGGCTAACCAACAAGACGATGCGCCACTGCTTGCCGATCTCTGTGGGGAGCTACATGCAACACGCCGCAAGGCCTGCAAATCGCTGGCGGACTGGTTGCTGGCGAGAGAAGTAACAGTCGTTCAGAATCGTTGTACTGGGGCACTCAAACGACAACTACCGTGGCTCGACCTCGAGTCTTTTGGCGACGAAACGAAATACATGGCCGACGTGCTCGCCACTGCGGCCGCTCTATCTGCACACTCGGTCGTCACGAATTTCATGGACGACCTTCTGGACGTTGAACCAGAACCACCGGTGTCGTTTCTTGTGCAGCTGTTACTGTCGTGTGCTGCCCGGGGACCGGCGCTCAGAACGCTGGTCGCAGGCTCGGCTTTGCATCAGGGCTGTATTGAGCGGCTGGGGCAGTTATTGCAGGCACCGAAACGCGGAGCTGGCGACTGGGCCATCACCTGGCAGCCCGCGTGCAGCTGCGTGGATTGCGGAGTTTTGACAAAGTTCCTCGCCGCGCCACACGCGAGCCTTGACTGGCCATTGAACAAAGATCGGCGCCGACACATCCACGACACGATCGATGCTGGTCGGTTGCCGGTGCTGCATTCAACAATCCGACGCGGCAGCCCGCACGTTCTGCAACTGCGCAAAGACCCGTCGCTGTTCTCGCGTGAACGGGCCTATCGAACTCGCGTGAAAGAGATACTGGCAACGTTGGCGGCCACCGGAATACGTTGATCTTGAGCGGCATCCGCAACTTCGGTCGCTGGCCCAAAGGGTCCGGACACGACTGGCTGCCCGACAAGAGGCGTATAGGCCATTGCCCGCCGTGCGCTCTCGGCCGTGTTTATCTGCAGTGGCGCTCGATGCAAGCTGACATTAGTGACAGCCTCATCAGACGGTTTGCTGAGGGAAGATTATTCTCGGGTAGAGTGAGCCGGGATCAAATTGGTACATCCATGGTTGACCGCAAACGAGTGGAGCAGACGGCGTGTTATATGAAGCGGTAAGGCAGGGACGAACCCTTGAGGGTGTGCAATATCTGCGAGGGGTCGCCGCATTGATGGTGGTGGTCCACCACGCACGTGGTTATTTTGGTGTCGAGGCGGCGGATTGGTCGACTTTCGGATCACGCGGTGTGGACGTGTCCTTCGTCATATCCGGTTTTATCATGGCCTTTGTCACCCAGCGCTATCAACCCGATGTGAGCCGTTGGCCGCAGGTTAGGGACTTTCTGGTCAAGCGAGTCATACGGGTTGTGCCGTTGTACTGGATTGCGCTGGCTATTGCTGCCCGATACCTGATCGCCAATGGTCAGATCGATGCAGATCTGCTGCGGGACTTTTCCTTCATCCCGCGTTGGTTGGGCGACAATCGTACTCAGCCCTTCCCGTATCTGATTCCGGGCTGGACCATCAACTACGAGATGTTCTTCTACCTGACCTTCGGCGTTTGCATGATGCTGGGCAGGTTCAGATATGTCGTGCTCTTCGGTATTTTCACGGCGCTGATCATGGCGGGGCTGATTTATAACTTCGAGAACGTGTACTGGGGTTTTTATACTCAGCTCATTCTTTCGGAATTTCTGCTTGGTATTTTGCTGTTCCATCTCGTCAGCAATACATCCCGCTCATTCCATCCACTCGTCTACCTCAGCGCGCTCGTGGGTGGAACCGTCGGCCTGGTGCTGGCCAATGATGTATTAGAAAACCACTATCTGTTCGGAATCATGTCAGCCATTCTGTTGTGGGGCGCGCTGAACCTTTTGCAGGATCGCCGCAACCAGTTTCTGCTCCTGGTGGGGGATGCGTCTTACTCGATCTACATATTCCACTCGGTGATCCTCGAATATGGCGCTCGCCTGTTAAGCAAGACAGGCCTGAATGAACCGGAGCCCGTGACCATTTTTGTTGTGTTGGCGAGTCAGGTGCTTCTTGTTCTGGCGCTGAGTATTTTCTTGCACAAAATGGTGGAGAAGCCGCTGGTGTCCATGGGGCAACGATTGCTGCTGCGAAAAGGAGCGTCGGCGCGAGTGGTCAGTCGAGGTTCGGCAGGCTGAAAACTCCCGATCAGCAGGTGTGTGCGAAATGGCCGGGTAAGTCGGGCGCCGGAGTTGGCGCCTATGCCGCTGGCGTCACCCTCGCGCTACACTGTCGCGACGTCAATTGAGGCCATCACCATGTCCTATCATCATCTTGCAATCACCACCCGCGACATGCCTGCTACCCACTCCTTTTACGCCGATGCCATGGGCTTTGAACTGGTGCGCGTCGAGAAGGCGCAGATGGGCCCGGACAAATGGGCGAAGCACTTCTTCTACGATACGGGTGATGGCGCGATGATCGCCTTCTGGGATATTCGCGACGCCAGTCTGACCGACTTTCAGACATCGATATCAGCAGGTCTTGGTCTGCCACGCTGGTCCAACCACATTGCGTTTGGCGCGGCGGACCTTGCCGACCTCGACACCAAACGTGAGCGCCTGGTGGCCGCTGGTTATCCGGTAACCGAGATCGACCACAACTGGTGTACTTCAATCTATGCCATGGATCCCAATGGCATCATGGTTGAATTCTGCGTGACTACAAAACCTTTCGAAGCGGGTGACAAAACACGTGCGCTCGCTGCAGTACACAGTGATGAACTGCGCAGCGAACCCCCACCGAGTGGCAAGCGGTTTGAAGCAAAAGGCAAAGCCAAGGCAGAGTTTGCCCTGTGACGGTAGAGCTCAACTTCATCGACGAAGCGGGCAACACCATCGCTCTGGTTGGCCGCAAGAAAGTGCCTGGTGCGTGGCGGGCGATGTCTGGATGATCAGGATTGCTTCAGGGCAGCTGCTCCTGACTTGACGCCGCGTCTTCGGAAAACAACAGTTTCAGTTCTTCTGCTGCTTCGAGCGTGGTCTGCCTGAAGGCGGTTTCATCGCGAAAGACGGCAGCCTGTTTGAGCAGTGTTTCGGCATCATGAATGCGGAAGGCTTCTACGCTCTGCGCAGCAGCTTGCGGAGTCTTGCCCAGTCCAACCAGCAAGACTTTGCTGAGTTCAAGACTGGAAAAGAGCGTGTCTCGAATAACGTAGTGGACACCGATTTCGCGCAGCATCATTTCGTGATGGCGATTGCGCGCGCGCACAAAGAGCGTGACCTGAGGCCATTGCCGATGCACGATTTCCGCGACCTTCACTGACTGCTCGATGTCTTCCAGGGTGACGACGAGGAGTTTCGCTTGCGGGACCATGGCGGCGCGCAGAGAGTCGAGGCGAGTTGCGTCGCCATAGTAGATATCGCTGCCGTACTGGCGCACGAAGTCCACCTGTTTTGGATTGGCTTCCAGTGCCGTAAACGGAATGTGGTGCATGTTGAGTATGCGAGCAACGATCTGACCGACACGGCCGAACCCAGCGATCACCACGGGGTGTTCGTGCCCATGCATCTCATCGAACGGTCGGCTGTCCTCGTGTGTCGTACGCAGCAGTCGCTCCAGCAGTTTGAGCAGGAAAGGCGTGGTCACCATGGAGAGGGTGACGACGAGGATCACGAACTCAGCAATGCTTGCTGGCAATAACGCGACGCTTGCCGCGGTGGTCAGCAGCACAAAGGCGAACTCACCACCTTGTGACAAGGCTACGGACGTTCGGATAGCCTCAGCGTGATCAAGCCGGTGCAGACGAGCCGCTGGATACATCAATACGGTCTTGATGATCACCAGCGCGATGGTTGCACCAAGCACCTGCCAGGGTTCTGCGGCGAGCAGCGTCAGATCGGCCGACATACCAACCGCAATAAAGAACAGGCCCAGCAGGAGTCCCTTGAAGGGCAGGATGTCCGTTTCGATCTGGTGCCGGTACTCGGAGTCCGCCACCATCATCCCGGCGATGAATGCACCCAACCCCATGCTGATCCCGGCGGCGTTCATGGCAAGCGCAGCGCCAAGCACGAGCAACAAGCCGGCAGCCGCAAACAACTCGTCGATCCCGGTAGTGGCGACAAATCGCAGGGCGGGCCGTAACAGAAACCGGGTGGTGATGAGCCCGATGACCACCAGTCCCAGCAACGGCCAGTTGACGTTCTGCGTGGTGGCAGCGCTCACCCCGAGCAGGCTGATGGCAGCGAGCGCTGGAATCACGGCGATGTCCTGGAGCAGCAGAATGCCAAAGGCCGCGCGTCCGTGAGGTGTCATCAACTGCTTCTGCTCGCTGAGCAGTTGCAGCACAAAGGCAGTGCTCGAAAGTGCAAGTGCAAAGCCGAGAATCATCGATTCTGTCCACGTCAGCCCGACAAAGGCCTGCACCAGAATCGCGATACCCGCAGTCGTCAACACGACCTGCGCGGTACCAAGCCCGAACACGGCCTTGCGCATCACCCACAATCGGCTTGGCTGCAACTCCAGGCCGATGATGAACAGCAGAAAAACGACGCCGATTTCCGCGAAGTGCAGTACGCCACCGGCGTCGCTGATCAGCTCGAGCCCGCTGGGGCCGATCAGTATTCCCGCGATGAGGTATCCCAGTACCGGCGATAGGCCCAGGCGTTTGCCGGCGGGAACCACGATGAGGGCTGCGGCGATGAAGATGAGGGCGTCGAGCAGGAAAGTCATGACGAGGTCCGTACCGCTTGAACCCCTACAGTGAATGCAGTTTCCCGTGCTTGCAATCGCGAGACGAGACGTTAGCCTCGAAGGCTCTTTCTCCTGGGGGCATGGCAATGGGTATGGAAGTGCGTGCGGCTGTGGCCGTCGCTGCGGGCAAGCCGTTGGTGATTGAAAAGGTGCAACTCGAAGGACCACGCCAAGGTGAATGTCTGGTTGAAATCAAGGCGACCGGCATCTGTCATACCGACGCATACACGCTGTCTGGCGCAGATCCGGAGGGGCTGTTCCCAGCCATCATGGGACATGAAGGCGCGGGGATCGTCGTTGAAGTGGGAGAAGGCGTCACCAGCCTCAAGCCGGGTGATCACGTCATTCCGCTTTACACGCCCGAATGCAGGCAGTGCAAGTTCTGCCTGTCCGGCAAGACCAATCTGTGCGGCGCGATTCGCGACACCCAGGGCAAGGGTGTGATGCCCGATGGCAGCAGCCGTTTTTCGCTGAATGGTCAGAAGCTCTTTCATTACATGGGCACATCGACCTTCGCGAACTACACCGTCGTGCCCGAAATTGCGCTGGCGAAGATCCGCGCTGACGCGCCTTTCGAAAAGGTCTGTTACATCGGCTGCGGAGTAACGACAGGTCTTGGCGCCGTGTTCAATACCGCGAAGGTCGAACCTGGTGCAACCGTCGCGGTGTTCGGGCTCGGTGGTATCGGGCTCAACGTGATCCAGGGCGCGCGTATCGCAGGCGCAGATCGAATCATCGGGATCGACATCAACCCGTTGAAAAAACCGCTCGCCGAGAAGTTTGGCATGACCGACTTTCTCAACCCGAAGGAAGTGGACAACGTGGTCGCCGAGATTGTTGGCATGACGGGGGGCGGGGTCGATTATTCGTTCGAATGCATCGGCAATACGGACCTGATGCGGCAGGCGCTGGAGTGCTGTCACAAGGGTTGGGGCGAGAGCATCATCATCGGTGTGGCTGCATCAGGAAAGGAAATCTCCACGCGACCGTTTCAGCTGGTCACCGGGCGCGTCTGGAAAGGTACGGCATTCGGTGGTGTCAAAGGGCGCACTCAAGTGCCCAAAATTGTCGACTGGTACATGGAGGGCAAGATCAACATCGATGACTTGATAACGCACAAACTGAGCCTGGATCGAATCAACGAAGGCTTCGACCTCATGCATCGTGGCGAGAGCATCCGCTCCGTGGTGGTGTACTGATGCGCGCGCAGTGGCTGGCGCAGGTGCAGGAAGAGATCCTCGAACCCGACTTGCCTATTTGTGATCCGCACCATCACCTGTGGGATCACCCCAACAATCCCTATCTGCTGCCACAGTTGCTGGCCGATACCGGCAGTGGCCATAACGTTGTGTCGACGGTGTTTGTCGAGTGCGGCAGCATGTATCGTGCCGATGGCCCGGAACCCATGCGTTGTGTAGGCGAAACCGAATTCGTCAATGGCATTGCGGCGATGACCGCGAGTGGCCAGTACGGCAAGCTGCGTGCCTGCATAGGTATCGTGTCATTGGCTGATCTCAATCTCGGCTCCGCCGTCGGCGCCGTGCTTGATGAGCACATGCGTCTGTCCCGGCGCTTTCGTGGTATCCGCCACGCTGCAGGGTGGGATGCAAGCGAAGCTGTGCGCAACTCGCACACCAACCCCTTCAGGGGCATGTTGGGTGATCGCCGCTTTCGGGAAGGTTTTGCTGAACTGGGCAAGCGTGGCCTGACCTTCGACGCCTGGCTTTACCATACGCAGATTCCAGAACTGACCGACCTCGCGCAGGCGTTCCCCGAAACCACGATCATCTTTGACCACTTTGGCGGTCCACTGGGTATGGGTCCGTACGCCGGCAAACAGGACGAGATCTTTGTCCAGTGGCAGAAGGATGTGACAGAGCTTGCACGATGTCCGAATGTCTTTGCCAAGCTAGGCGGGATCGTCATGCCGATCAATGGTTTCACGTTCCACAAGGCAGCAAAACCGGCGACGTCCGATCAGGTGGTAGCGGCCACAGGTCGATATCACCGGCATGCGATTGAGTGTTTCGGCGCGGACCGATGCATGTTTGAAAGCAATTTCCCCGTGGATAAACAAAGCGTGAGTTACCCGGTACTGTGGAACGCGTTCAAGAAAATCGCAGCGGGAGCATCGAACAGTGAAAAGGCCAATCTTTTCCATGATACGGCAGTGCGCGCATACAAGCTGAGTTGACAAATTCACGAACGGAGTAGCAATGGAGCTGAACAACAAGGTGATGGTCATCACGGGTGGTGCCAGCGGAATCGGCTTGGCCACCGCTCAGGTCATGGCGTCTCGAGGCGCGACGCTGGTACTGGTCGATATCGAACAGGCGGCGCTGGATCGGGCGGCGCAGTTGTTCAAGACACCGGTGATCACTCGGGTGTGTGACGTGCGTGATTTCAAAGCCATGCAAGCGCTGGCGGAAGATGTCGTTGCGACCTGCGGCGCGGTGCACGGCGTGTTCAACAATGCGGGCATTGCGGTCGGCGGACCGGTTTCAGAGATGAGCCACGATGATTGGCGCTGGGTGATCGACGTGGATCTGTGGGGGCCGATCCACGGTGTTGAGGCGTTCCTGCCACATATACGCAAGCAGAAAGCGGGCGGGCATATCCTCTTTACGGCGTCGTTCGCGGGGCTGGTGCCCAACGTCGGACTCGGTCCGTACTGTGCGGCCAAGTATGGTGTGGTTGCGATTGCTGAGGTTCTGTCACGCGAGTTGCGCGACGACGGCATTGGCGTTTCGGTGTTGTGCCCGATGCGGGTGGCAACCAATATTGGTGCCTCGAATCGCAACCGCCAGCACGACTACGGCGCAGTGGAAGCATCGCCGCCGATACCGCCACAAGGCATCGATAACCGCAATCTGGCGGGCCGGGTTCTGGATGTGCAGGCGGTTGGTGAAATGGTGGCGGACGCTGTCGAGAACAACATTCTCTACATTCTTCCCCATGATGAAGCCCGCGGACCGGTCGAACGTCGCTTCCAGCGCATCCTGCGTGACTTTGATTACTGGTCGAATCGCGAGTCGAAGGGTTAAACTGCGGCCCGGTTACCAGCGGACGAGTCAGATGTTCCCACGCGCGATTGCTTCAGTTGTTGCCTTTGCCTTGTACGGCTGTGCAGCCATCGCATCGGATGCGCCGATTCCCCCGACCCCGGAGCCGGCATCGCTGGTTTCAGTGTCGCCCGCAGGGGCCGAGGTTTACTTCATCAGTCCGGCGGACGGTGAAACGGTAACCAGCACCTTCGTGGTTCAATTTGGATTGAAAGGCATGGGCGTTGCGCCGGCCGGAGCGGATCTGCCTAATACCGGGCATCACCATCTGCTGATCGATCAGACTGATGGTCCGAGCAGCACGTTGCCGCTACCCAAGACCGAACAGAGTCTGCACTTTGGTGGTGGCCAGACGGAGGCGAGCGTGACCCTGACGCCAGGCAAGCACACGCTCCAACTGGTGCTCGGCAATCATCTGCATATTCCGCACAATCCGCCGGTGGTTTCAAAAGTGATCACGGTGGTGGTGAAGTAGGACGTTGAAGCAAGACGGTCAGGTGAGACGTTGAAGAGAGACGAGCCCGCTGGGGCTGACAGGTTTGCGCACGGAGAGGTGCCAGAGTGGCCGAATGGGCTTGACTCGAAATCAAGAGACCCTTTACGGGGTCCGTGGGTTCGACTCCCACCCTCTCCGCCAAATCCCCTTACTGAGGCTTCCTATCCCTTCTCCTGAATACCGAAATACCCTGCAAATTCTCTGGTTATAGCTTGCTATTCGCTACTATCTGTCCCTGAGGAGGCCTAAAATCTTCTGGGGTACGTGGCAGGGGTACAGCGAAAAATCCCTGTATCCGTACCCCAAGTCATGGGAGAACGGGATGCTCAGTACCACGAAGATTGAGAATGCCAAGGCCAAGGAAAAGCCCTACAAGTTGTACGACGCTGAGGGTCTCTATGTTCTGGTGAATCCGAACGGCTCCAAACTCTGGCGCCCGCTATCAGTTCGAAGGGCGGGCGAAGTTGGTGGCTGTCGGAAAGTTTCCCTCAATCGGCCTCAAAGTTGCGCGAGAGCGTGCTTCGGACGCCCGAAGGCAAGTAGCCGAGGGTGTCGATCCAGCCGCTTCCAAACGCACCCAGAGGGCCGCTCAAGGGAACACGTTTCAGCTAGTCGCTGAAGAGTGGATCAAGGCCCAGACCCCTCGTTGGAAGGAACGAAACGTTCTGCTGACGCGCTCCCGACTAACGGCCAATGTATTCCTCGAATTGGGCAAGAGACCCATTGCGTCCATCACTGCTCCAGATGTTTTGAGGGTTGTCCGTCGAATTGAGGCCCGGGGGGCGGGAGAAACTGCCAAGCGTGTTCTCGCTGTCTGTGGGCAGGTATTCCGGTATGCGATTGCTACCGGTAGAGCAGAGCGAGACCCCACCGGAGACCTTCGAGGGGCGTTGGTAGCACGTAAGCCCGGCCACAGAGCCGCAGTGACGGACCCTAAGGCACTCGGGACGTTGCTGCGCGCTATAGATGGCTACGAAGGGCGGTACACGACCGCCGCTGCGCTCCAGCTCCTGCCGCTTCTGTTCGTTCGTCCAGGTGAACTTCGGAACATGGAGTGGCGAGAGATCGAAGGCAGTGTCTGGGAGATTCCCGGCGAGAAAATGAAGACCGGGACGCCCCATATTGTCCCATTACCTAGGCAGGCTGTAGCGATATTAGATCGATTGAGACTTGCGACAGGATCAGGTCGGCTAGTCTTTCCCTCGGACCGTTCCGCTGTGAGACCTATTAGTGATGTCACCATGACCGCTGCGCTGCGTCGTATGGGCTTTGACAAGACCCAGGTCACTCCTCATGGATTTCGTGCCACGGCGCGGACATTGCTCGCAGAACAACTCCATGAGAAGCCAGAGCTGATCGAACATCAGTTGGCCCACTTGGTACGCGATCCTTTAGGTCGAGCTTATAACCGGACGCAGTTTCTTCCAGAACGGAAACAAATGATGCAAAGGTGGGCGGACTATTTGGACTCGTTGAAACGACGCGGAGAGGTTATTGCGCTGAGCGCCTAGTTCCCGCTGCGCCTAGTCGTTGGGGTAGCTTCCTTACGGCGAAAAGGGGTTTTCCTTGGCCCCCTGGTGCGGCACCCAACAAGGGCCGCTGAAGGAGGTGGATGTTATGACTGATTCATCGAAAGAAGTCGTACCCAAGTCTTGGCTGATTGATGACTTGGTGTACAACTTTTGGGGCGATGTTGCAGACGGCCTAACATCTTGGGAAATCTCGGACCTATGTGCCGGACTGAATCCTTACTACACGCAGGTTCTGCATCGCCCATCATGGATGCGTACCGAACTGGACCAAATCCCAAGTGAAGCAGCCGATCGAGTCGCTGTGGCTGAGGACATTCAATACAAGTTAGAAAAACACCACGGACTCGACCAACTAACCACAAAGGAGTGGTTTTGGGTTTTTCGCGAACTCAACCTTCTTGAGCACTTTCCAGTCTGCTATAGGCCGGATCGTCGTGCCGTTGATCCAGAGACATATGGTTCGATCGATATCGGAGATCTGCCAAAGCCCCGTTTGAATTTTATGGAGAGAGAATCTGAGTTTTTTGCAAAGCTGAGGGAAGAAGAGCACGCGGAACGAGAAGGCGCAGACTATTCCAAGGGCCCACTCTGGCAATACCTTAACTACGACTCGTGGACCCCATACGAGGCTATCTGTCTAATGGCCGACTTGTGGGTGATGGGCGCAGTCGAAGGAGAGCCGGAAAATCTGGAGCTAGTACCGCCGCCAAGCCCTATTCTGCTTTTCAAGAACCTTGGAAGTACTGACTACTACGAATTTCTATCTGAGAAACAGTATTCAACGCTATCGCAAGAAGAAAAGATCAAGGTCACAATAGGTGAATTTCATATCCAAAGGTTCACGGAGTTGCGTCAACAGTGGATTCGCGACCTAACGGCCCCTAACAACGGACTCCTGCCGAAGCAATTCTATATCGATTGGGCGAAGAACAAGAAGATCGAGATACCTTGGCTCGAATTGGCGCAGGGGAATGGATATTTCTTAACTGCGCAGAAGACCAGTGGCGACCCTGATGACTCGATCACTTTTCGCAAGGACACTCTTTTGAAGGTGATCGCTGCGATGGCGATTGATTCGTATGAGTACGAGCGTGGTGCGGCGCGACAAAAAAGAGCCCTGTCCGAAAAGCGAGGTGCCAGCCTGCGCGCGGACAGCCCGGCGGATATTTTTGGGTAGTCC
>JANNBJ010000158.1:0-29568 GCA_031385325.1 Gammaproteobacteria bacterium
TGTGCCGATTCGAGAAGCACAATACCTGCCTAGACACCCGCTAACGCATTGATAAATATAACTATTCATTCTGCGTCAGCGGGACCGATACTGAATCGGTTGACTGAGTGGCGGAGCGGACGGGACTCGAACCCGCGACCCCCGGCGTGACAGGCCGGTATTCTAACCAGCTGAACTACCGCTCCTACGGTGGTGGGTGTTGCAGGGGTCGAACCTGCGACCTACGGCTTGTAAGGCCGTCGCTCTCCCAACTGAGCTAAACACCCAAAAAGTCAGTGCGTTGGAAGGGGCCGTATAGTAAAGCCCTCCCGGGTTGTGTCAATCCAAAGTCCGACATATCGGCGCTTTGGATCAGGTCTTTTTCGATCTGCGCCTCGAAAGGCTGAACAGGGGCCGCAGCCAGACCGACTGCAGGAACGGGTCGGCCCATCGATACAGGCGGCCGCTGGCGTACACCGCCCTGCCCTTCTCCAGGGCGCGCAGGCCCTCGCGCACCACCACGTCCGCGTCATACCAGATGAAGCCGGGCATGCCTTTCTTCAGGTCTGCCATGTCGTTCGCATCATTTAATTCCGTGAGGGTGAAGCCGGCGCACAGAGAGGTGACGTGAACGCCTCGATGCTTGCAGGTCGCGTGCAGGCCTTCGGAAAAAGCCACCAGGTAAGCTTTCACCGGCCCGTAGCTTGCGTCCCCGGCGCGGGGAATGCGGGCGGCCATGGACGATACGTTGAGGATGCGGCCGAAGCCCTGCGCCAGCATGCCGGGGATGAAGGCATGGCAGAGCGCGGCGTACGAGATGAGCATCAGTTCGAGGTAGGTGCGCTGGCGGTTCCAGTCGCGCTCCTCGATGAAGTCCGGGCCGGCGATCCCGGCGTTGTTGATCAGGTAGTCGATGGTCATGCCGAGGGTGTGTACGCGCTCGATGATGCGACGTGGCGCGTCCGGGTCGGAGAGATCGTCGACCACACATTCCACGCGCACGCCATGCGCCTGGGTGAGTTGTGCAGCGAGGTCACGCAGTCGAGCTTCACGGCGGGCCACCAGGACGAGATCGATCCCTTGCGCGGCCAGTTGCCGCGCGAACTCCGCACCAAGCCCCGCCGAAGCGCCCGTGACCAGCGCGGTGTGCGTCATCTACGTGGGCCTCATTGAATCGACGGGTCGCCAAACGACTGCATGCGGGTGCGCACGTAGATGTGACAGGGTTCCAGGGTTTGTACTCGCAGTGGATGCCCGGGTGGTATACGAAGCCACGACCAGCGGTCGAGCGTTCTCACCTGGTCTGTCTGCCACTGTGCCCTGCCCTCGATCAACAGCGCTTCCTGTGCTTCGTAACAAGCGGGCAATGCAACACGCACATTTGACGCGGCGCGAATCAGTGTCATGCGCTCGTGCCCTGCTTCATGCAGCTGTTCAGTGGTAAAGCCGGATGGTGGCGTGTGCCGGTCGATGTGAATGATGCAGTGCCGGTCATCGGTGCTGGCCATCTGCCGCAGCCGCACGAAGATCACGCAGCCCTTGGGAGATTGGGGGATGTGTCGCGAGCCATGCGGGTTGCGCACGTAGGTGTAGGCCGGAAACGCGCCGTGCTCGTCAGCGAATTCTCCTTCCAGGACGAGGAATTCCTCGCCGTAGGGGTGCTCGTGTGGCTTGAAGCTGGAACCCGCCGCATAGCGAACCAGGCTGGTGGCCTTCGCGGTTTCCTGCCCTACCCTGTCGAGCAGTATCCGTTCGACGCCGGGTGACGGTGACTTGGTCCATGCGTGGGCCGGTGGCAGCAGCCAGGTGTATTCGTCCAGTCGATCACGCAGATGCATCAGCGGTCAGATGTCCTGATGGTGGATGTGAACTGTAACGCCCTTCGCCGAGCAATACCCCATGAGGGTGCGGGCGAAACCATAACGCAGCACGTCCGCGGTCCGCACGATCAGGGTTGGCGCGATGGTGGAGAGCAGATTGGCCAGCCGTTCCAGCTCGAACGCGCTGTGATCAACCAACGCGCGAGTCCAGTCCAGCTCGAGCTGCTTCAACGGCGACCGCAATCCACGCATGGCCTGCTCTACCTCGAACAGCGTGTAAGTACCCATGAGAATGATCGAGGCCTCGCCTTCGGTGAGGTTCTCCACCTGCACGGAACCAACCTGAATGGACATGTGTGTCTACCGGACTGCTGTGGACAAGCACCCATTCTCTGGACGTGCAACGGCCAGACCATGTGGGGTTTGCTCATTTGTGATGAAGTGCCACACGCATGGCCTGCTCTGCCCGCGTCGGCCACAAAACAACAGCAGCACGACACGGGGATACAACGACGCAACAACTCCGCGTGGATAATTTGCTACGCGGCAGCGTATCGCATCAACTCATGGGGCCGATCTCCCAGGGGTGCCCTGCCAGATAGCGGCCCGCCATGGCGTAGTACTGCGCCCGCGCCTGCACGTGCTGGCTGATCACTTCCAGATCAGCCCAGGGTCGGTGCAGCGGATGGGTTCGATAGATCGCACTGGAGCCGGCCATCGCATAGGCCCCTTGCATGACCGCGACGGCTTCGCGCAGGACATGGGTACCCGCCAGGCGCCAGGCCAGACGTTGATCCGGGACCATGGCGTCCTGATGCGCGATGGCCGCCCACACTGTGGCCACTTCGTGCTGCAGCCATGCATCGGCTGATCGCCAGCGCGCTTCCAGCAGGCCCAGCTGTTGATGCGTGGTGGGGTCGTCGCGCAGGGGCTCACGGGCGAACACCGGATGTTTGCCCTGCACCAGTTCGCGGGTCAGGTCGAGTCCATGGCGTGCCACACCCAGTGCGACCGCCGCAAAGGTCACCGCAAACACCAGTGTCGTGGGCAACCTTGTCAGTTGCGTGTCCACGCAGGGTTGCTTCGCAAGATTCGCGAGCATGTGATCCGGCACGGACAACGCGTTGGCCTCGAATCGGAAGCTCGCCGTGCCACGCAAACCGGCGGTCTGCCAGTCGTCGGTGAACTGCACCTCGGTCGGCAGAAAGAAGGCCATGTACCAGGCATGTTCACGTGTGTTACGGGCGGCGGCAGTCATCAGATGGGCGTGTCGACAGCCACTGGAAAAGCCCCACTTGCCGGTGACGATGCCGCCACCATCGATGGGTTCGAGCGTCGCGCCCATCGGCGGCCCGTTGGCGAGACACTGATGCGGGTCCGACCAGATCTGCCGTGCCGTTGACAGGCTGAGCCACAGGGATGTGGTGCCGATCACCCCGGCCTGATTCACACACCAGGCCGTGCTGGCATCGACATGCGCCAGGTGCTGTATCCAGGGCAGATACTCGGGCAGTGGCACCTCGACACCACCCACCGCGCGCGGCAGCAGACGGCGAAACGCGCCGATGGCATGAAGACGATCCAGCAACGGCTGTGGCAAGGCTCGATTGGCATCGATCCCGTCGGCACTGGACGCGATCAGGTCGAGCAGGTCCTGTGGCAGATTCAGGGTTCCCTCGCCAATGGCCGTCTTCATCCTGATTCTGCTACATTCCCGCGCTCCATGTTTCCGGATTTTTCAGTGGACCAGCCATTCTGGTATCAGCGTGCGCTCGATGTGCCATCTGCGCAGGGATGGGTCGATGTCGACGGCATCCCCATTCGTTTCATGACCTGGGGCAAGGAAGGCCTGCCGGGCGTCGTGCTCATCCATGGCAGCAACGCACACCTCGAATGGTGGCGCTTTGTTGCGCCGTTCCTCGCCGATCAGTTCCGGGTGGCGGCGATCGATCTGTCTGGTAACGGCGACAGCGGCTGGCGCGAGAAGTACTCGGGCGAAGGTTTTGCGCGCGAAGTCTGGGCAGTCTGCAAGGCTGCGAAACTCGGACCGCGGCCGGTGGTGGTCGGCCACAGCTTTGGCGGGTTTGTTGCGCTGGAAACGGCCCATCATTTCAGCCGCGAGATGGCCGGCCTGGTACTGATGGATTTCACCATCGCCCCGCCGGAGCAGTACGTGGAATGGGGGCTGCGCGCCGAGCGGGAAGGCGTCGTTGCCAAGCGAAAGCTGCGTGTCTATGCCACGCGCGAAGAAATTCTCGGCCGCTTCCGCCTCATTCCGGAGCAGCCCGGCGTGCATCCGCTTGTCTTGCGGCACATGGGTGAAGCGGGCATCAAGGCGGTCGAGGGCGGTTTTACCTGGAAGTTTGACCCCAGCCTGTTCGATCACCTGGAAATGGGCATCGATCAGCGCGACAAGTTTGCATCCCTGCAATGTCGCAGCGCGGTGATCCTCGGTGAACAATCGACGGATGAAGGCGCGCTCTTCGGCCCCTACATGTCCGGCATTACCGGCGGACATCTGCCGATGTTCATCGTGCCCGGTACTTACCATCACCTCATGTTTGATGATCCCATCAGCGTGTCGATGTCACTCAAGGCGCTGATGCTGCAGTGGCTTGGTGAAGACCATCGCGCGGAAATGAAGAACAAACTCGAACAACTGCTGGAGAAACGTCGTGGATGAAGCCCTGTTCAAAGCCCTGCGTGCACTCGACACACCCACCATCTGCAATGCGCTCGAAGTGGTTGCGCCGGAGCGGCGTGGTTACGGTTACACCGTTGAGCCGCTGGTCTGTACCAAACCCGGTCTGCCACCCATGGTGGGTTATGCACGCACCGCCAGCATTCGTGCAGCGCATGTTTCGGATGTGCGAGGCAAGGCAGCGCGCGATCTGTCCGACAGCTACTACGCCTACATCGATGCCGGTCCGAAGCCCGCCATCATTCTCATCCAGGATCTCGACGGCCCGCTGCGCGGCTACGGCGCGTTCTGGGGCGAGGTGAATTCAAACATTCACAAGGGGCTTGGTTGCCTCGGGCTCGTCACAGACGGCAGCGTGCGTGATCTTCCCGACAATGCCGAGGGCTTCCAGATGCTGGCCAACCGTGTCGGCCCCTCACATGCCTATGTGCACGTCGTGGATTTCGGGCGCGCGATTACCGTAGCCGGGATGCGGGTTGTCGATGGCGATCTCATTCATGCAGATCAGCATGGCGCGGTGGTCATTCCCAAGGCCGTGGCTGACAAGCTGCCGGACGCCGCGGCAAAGATCCAGCGCACCGAGCGCGTGATCATCAATGCCGCGAAGGAAGCGGGCTTCAATATTGAGCGGCTGCGCAAGGCGTGGGGCGATGCGGCGGAGATTCACTAGCGCGCTGTCCCGATTCCGGCTGAAGCTGTTACGCTTCGAGTCCATTGTTATCAGGCAGGATATCCATTATGTCCACGACGGCTGCCTACGATCCTTCTTCGATTTTTCTGTCGCAAGTCAGCGGGGAGCACGCTCCACGAGTCTTCATAGCGCCGCAGCGCTACATCCAGGGTCCCGGTGTCATCGATAGCCTGGGCCGCTATATGTCGCTTGTCGGCATCAGTCGCCTGGCCATTCTCATCAGCGAACGAGGACGTTCAAGTCTTGGCCCGCGACTGTCCGCGAGCCTGAAGACCGCGAATGTCGAAATGGTCTTCGCCACCTTTGGCGGCGAGTGCAGCCTGGAGGAGATCGAGCAACACCAGGCTGAACTTGTCGGCCGTGTCGATGGCATCGTGGCGGTCGGTGGGGGCAAGTGTGTAGACGCGGGCAAGTCCATTGCATTCCGCATGGGCATTCCAGTCGTTATCGTGCCGACACTCGCTTCTAACGACGCACCCTGCAGCGCAGTGTCGGTGCTCTATAAACCCTCTGGCGCATTTTCCGGCTTCGAGTCCTTTCCCCAAAGCCCGGCGCTGGTCGTCGTGGACACAGCCATTGTCGCAGCGGCACCAGAGCGCTACCTGGTGTCTGGCATGGGTGACGCCATGGCCACGTGGTATGAGGCCGGGGCGTGCCTGCGGAATCCGAATGGTGTGAACGTCCTGTCGGCACGTCCGACGCTCGCGTCCACCGCACTGGGGGAAACCTGCGCACATACGTTGTTTGAACAAGGTATCGCTGCAGCCAATGCTGTACGCGCGCACGCCATCGATGCGCAACTGGAAAACGTCGTTGAAGCCAACACGCTGCTCAGTGGCCTCGGTTTCGAGAGCGGCGGTGTTGCCGTGGCCCACGGCATCGCGCAGTCATGTACTGCGCTGCCATTGATTGACGAGCGGTACCTGCATGGCGAGATGGTTGCCATCGGCACGCTGGTGCAGCTGGCGCTGGAGTCACGGCCTGAAGAAACGGCGAAAGTGGCCCGCTTCTTCGCACGCGTGGGGCTACCGGCTCACCTGGGTCAACTTTCCCTCGACCTGAAAGATTCCGGGGCCATGAACACGCTCGAAGGAACCATGGCGTGGCCTTTTACCGCAAACATGCCGTTCGCAGTCACCGCGGAAATGATCAGGCAGGCGTTGCAGGGTGCTCACGAAATCGGTTTGTCGGCCGTGGCCGAAGTTGGCGATACCGCATACCGGCGCCTGCATGCCGACTAGTTGAACAGCTACCCGGTGACTGGTTCCGCTCTCGATCTCTGGCTGACACGAATCTGTTTGTCCAGACGCCGGGCGAAGTGGTTGCCCGCTCGTCGCTAATCCATGGGAACGTATTTTGATGCTCACGATAGAACGACTTGCGCCAGGCGAAGACTCCCGGCTGCGGCGCATTCGAATGGCAGCGCTTGAAGACGCGCCAGATGCCTTTGGCACCACCCTTGCAGAAGCTGCTGCATGGCCCGATAGCCGTTGGACTGAGCAGACCCTGATCCTCCCCACCTTCATCGCCATGATCGACGGCCAGGATTGCGGGATGGTTCGCGGCGCGCCTCATACAACCCGTCAGGACACGGCGTCACTGATCTCGATGTGGGTTCATCCCGACCGGCGAGGAACCGGGGCCGGTGAGGCACTGGTCCAGGCCGTGATCAACTGGGCTCGATCGGCTGGTTACACACGCCTGCTGCTGGATGTTGCGGATCACAATCTGCATGCCGTTCGGCTTTACAGCAGATGCGGATTTCGTGCGACGGGTATCGTGGGTTCGCTGCCACCACCACGCGCGCACGTTCTGGAACACGAGATGGCCGTGGATCTGCAGGGAAAGTTCTAACCCAACGGGGGTTTTTATTGTGCTGTTCTCGGTCCATGAACAAGTCGCCGGAGCGACTTGTTCACAGGAGCATGACGAATCTCGGCAACGAGATCGCCGCCAGTTTGCCTACAAACCGCGCTTGCCCGCTTCCCCGATCATCGGCTGATAGTCAGAGAACGGTGGCGGATTCGGGCTGGCACCGGTCGTGGTACCGGCATCGGTGGTCAGCGTATGGCCAGTGGTATAACCAGACTCATCACTCGCCAGCCACAGCGCAGCATTGGCGACGTCACCGGCAACACCCGCACGACCTTTCAGCGGCGAGTTTGCGGCCAGCGCCTTGATGGTGGCTTCGAGGTTGGTGTGATCACCGACGGTCACGTCGGCAACCATCGCAGTCGCCATGCCCGCTGGTGCAATCGCATTCACGCGAATGCCGAAGTGGCAAAGTTCAGCGGCAACGTTTTTGGTCAGGCCGACGATGGCGTGTTTTGCCGCACAGTAAGCATGCGGACCAAGGCCACCCATGATGCCGGCGGTGCTGGCCATACTGACGATGCTGCCGGTCTTGCGCGGCTTCATCACGCGCGCAGCGTGTTTCATGCCGTAGAAGGTGCCGTGCAGGTGAATGTCGACCGTGCGGGTCCATTCGTTGGCGGGTGTGGTATCGATCGGTCCCACCGCGCCGACGATGCCTGCGTTGTTGTACATGATGTCGAGCTGCCCGAATTTCGCGACGGCGGTATCCACCAGGCGCGCGATATCGTCTTCACTCGTGACATTGCAATGCACGAACACGGCAGAACTGCCGAGTTCAGCGGCAATGGCCTTGCCCTTGTCGTCCTGGATATCGCCCAGCACCACCTTCGCGCCTTCTTTGACGAACAGGCGCGCAGCTGCTGCGCCAAAACCTGATGCCGCACCCGTGATCGCGGCTACTTTTCCATCCAGTCTGCCCATGGTCTTCCCCGTGTTGTGATAAAAAGTTGAGAACAGGATTCGTTGTTGCAGTGTTGCCGTATCTTAACCTCGGGCAGCGCTCAGGTGTGCCCGTTCAATTCTGATCCGCGAGTTGGGCGAGGATCGCATCGTGCTGAGTGCGATCCAGCCGATGCATGAGCGCGGCGATGATCATGATCACAACGATGCCAATCGGCACTAGCGTCATCATGGTGTGAATCATGGCGACCGCCGTTTCAGGTTGATCTGCATTGGCCACGTAACCAGCCAGTGACAACGCAAAGCCGATGGCCGCCCCACCCACACCCTTGGCCACCTTCTGGAAAAAACTCGCGAACGAGAAGATGGCGCCGTCAGCACGCACACCGTGGCGCAACTGTGCGTACTCAACGGTATCGGGAATCATCGCCCAGCCGAGCACGGCAATCGGGGTGGCTCCCAGATTGATCAGCGCGCCCCACAGAAAAATCGGCAGGATCGCGTCATGCGGCGTGAGCCATAAACCGGTACAGCCGATGATCGTGAGTACGCCTCCGGCCACGATCGCCCTGGCCTTGCCGAGTTTTTCCGCAAGCCGTGGCACACCAACCAGCCCGCACAGCATCACTGCCAGGGTGAACGAGAAGAACGCGCTGATCAGGTCCGGGCGCTGCACACAATAAATGAAGTAATACGCCGTCGTGCCCTGGCGTACAGTGAACGACAGCATGCCGCAGCAGAACAGGACGATGACGATGGCCAGTGGTGGATTCTGGAATACCGCCCGCAGACTGAGTTCGATGGACAGTGGATTCCTGGTCTGTGGTGCAGGCGTTTCCTGCGTTTCACGCCAGGTAATCCACAGGAAGAAGCTGGCCAGCACCGCAAACCCTGTCATGACACAGGTGAAGCCGGTAGCACGATCCTCAAACAAGCCGACCAACGGCAGAGTACCTACCGAGACGATGAAACCACCGCTGAACGCGCCAGCCATGCGCACCGTCGTGAATCGAGTGCGTTCGTCACTGTCCAGCGTCAACGATGCGGTCAACGCGGCATAGGGAATGGACACCACGGTATAGAGCAGGCCGAACAGGATGTAGGTGCTGTAGGCCCACATGAGTTTGAAGGACGCATCACCGTCGATCGCCGTGAACGTCAGCACGCTGATCACGCCGAGTGGCAGCGCGCCATAGAGAATGTAAGGGCGCATTCGACCAGCCTTGGTTTCCGTACGCTCGGCAATCATGCCCATGATCGGATCGGTGATCGCGTCGATTACGCGAGCGACCAGCATCAACAATCCGGCCGCTGCAGCCGACAATCCGTAAACGTCGGTGTAGAAGTACATCAGATACGTCATCGTCGAGATGAAATACAGGTTGATGCCAAGGTCACCGACGCCATAACCGATCAGCAGACGGCGACGCTGCGCAGCCGTGCGAATCTCCGACATCAGATCACTCCCGCCGCACGCAAATCAGCAAACTCGGTTTCACCGACACCGAACTCTGCCAATACAGTTCGGCTGTCCGCTCCGGGATCAGGCGCTGCCGACCTTAGCGAATCCGCATGTGGGAAACGCGAGAGGTTGATGGGTGATCGCACCAGGTTGATTTCACCGAGTACGGGATGAACTGCTGGCACCGCCATACCCAGGTGCCGGACCTGCTCGCTTTCAAAGGCTGCACCCACATCCTTGATGGCACCACAAGGGACACCCGCAGGATTCAATCGCTCAACAAGCTCATGCACAGTGAAGTGCTTGAGCACCGCGTTGATATCGGCGCGCAGTGCGTCACGATTCGCCATACGACCCTTTGTCGTTGTGTAATCTGGATGGTCGGTGAGTTGTGTCGCGCCAAGCACCTCGCAGAATCGTGACCACATAGCCGGGCTCGATGCCGCCACGTTGACCAGGCCATCCTTCGCTTCGAAGGTTCCCATCGGCACCATGGTCGGATGATGGTTGCCCTGTGGTTGTGGTACTTCACCCGCCATGGTGTAACGCGACCCCTGAAAGTCGAGTTTGGCCAGCATCGCTTCCAGCAGCGAGGTGTGTACCCATTGCCCTTCACCGGTGCGTTCCCGATGCAGCAGCGCAATCAGAATGGCCTGGCCGAGAAACATGCCAGCGGACGTGTCGCTGATGGCCACACCAACGCGCATCGGCCCGGTCTCAACGGAACCGGTCATCGCCATCAAGCCACTCTCTCCCTGAATGATCTGATCCACGCCAGGGCGATTGCTGTCAGGACCATCCTGACCGAAGCCAGAAATGCTGGCGTAAATGATGGACGGATTGATTTTTTGCACATCGTCATAACCGATGCCGAGCCGGCTCTTCACATCACTGCGAAAGTTCTCGACGATCACATCGGCTTGTGCGGCCATACGCATGAAAAGGTCAAGACCGGCGACGGATTTCAGATCCAGTTGCAGCGAGCGCTTGTTACGGTGCAGGTTCTGTTCATCGGAGCCACGTCGATTGCCGGTGATGGAACGCGCAGCCGCGTCCCCACGCACCGGCGCTTCAATCTTGATGACATCGGCGCCCCAGTCCGCCAGCACCCGCACGGCCATTGGGCCAGCGCGGGCAATGGTCAGGTCTAGTACCCTCAGGTGGGCCAAAGGCCCTGTGCGCTGGGCTTCTGGCCCTGGGCGTTCGCTCATTCGGAGCGGATCAGGCGTCCAGGCAGGGCATCGGTTGCATGCCCATGCTGATAGGTGACGATACCGCTCACTAGTGTGGCGAGATAACCATCTGCCTTCTGCTGCAGGCGCGCGCCTCCAGCCGGCAGATCACGAATGATCTCGGGCGCGAGCACCCGCAGGTTGGCGAAGTCGATCAGGTTAAGGTCGGCCTTCATGCCCGGTGCCAGCACACCACGATCGGTCAGCATCACGGCGCGTGCCGTATCCTGGGTCTGGAGTTTCACCAGCGTCGGCAGATCGATCAACTCGCCACGCTTGCGATCGCGTCCCCAATGCGCAAGCAGTGTGGTGCAGAAACTGGCATCGCAGATCGTGCCAACGTGAGCACCTCCGTCACCCAGCCCGGGCACCGTGTCCTTGTGCAGCAGCATTTCTTCACAGCAATCGAGGTTGTTGTCTGCATAGTTGGCAAAGGGCGTGTAGAACAGGGTCTTGCCCTCGCCTTCCACCATCAGGTCGTACAGATAAGACCACACATCGAGCCCTGTGCTCTCGGCACGCGCGGCGATGCTGTCTTTCGGATGGGGTTCGTAGTCGGGTCTGGCGGCGACCTGCCACACCTTGCGGCCATCCGCCATCATGCCAAACAAGCGAGCGAACCCTTTGCCGACGGGCTCGGCCAGGATGCGAGCTTTGCGAAGGGGATCACGCAATGCCTGCAGTTTCTCATCGAGTGGCAGGCGCGCGACTTCCATGAAACTGGTACGGGTGGTGAACGGCGACAGCGTTGTCGTCAACCCGGACAGAATGCCGATCGGACGAGGCGCCACCTGACCACGCATCACCGTACCACTGGCGGTCGCCTTCTCGATCTTGCCGAGTACCTTGCGCCAGCCGTGCGGACTGAGGCCCTGGGCGAGAGACACGGACATCGGTCGACCAGAGGCTGCAGCCATGGCTTCGATGTTGGCGAACTCGTGGTCCAGATCCGCAAAATCGGAAATCATTTCCAGCACACCACGGCCCGCTACTCGCATGCCTTCGGCAATACCCAGCAGCTCGGCCCGCTCTGCTGTCAGAGACGGTGTTGGCGCGCCTGTTGAAGAACGATGATTGAGTGTGCGTGAACTGGAAAAACCGATGGCACCGGCCTGCATGGCTTCAGTAACAAGCCGGCTCATCGCAGCGATATCCTGGGCGGTGGCAGGTTCGCGATTGGCGCCACGCATCCCCATCACGTACACACGCAATGCAGCGTGTGGCAGTTGTGCACCGATATCCATGTCGAACTGTCGGGTCGACAGAAAGTCGAGATACTGCGGGAACGACTCCCATGACCACGGCAGCCCTTCATGCAAGGCAGCACCAGGGATGTCTTCAACACCTTCCATCAGCTGGACCAGGATCTCGTGATCCTTCGGGTTGACCGGTGCAAAGCCAACCCCGCAGTTGCCCATGATGACTGTCGTCACACCATGATGGCTGGAAGGCGACATGCGATTGGCCCAGGTTGCCTGGCCGTCATAGTGCGTGTGGATGTCTACGAAGCCAGGCGTCACGAGCGCCCCATCGGCATCGAGCTCGTGTTTTGTCCGGCTCTTGATGCGGCCGATCTCGGTGATCTTGCCGTCGGTGATTCCAACATCGGCGGTGAATGCTTCACCCCCGGTTCCGTCAATTACAGTGCCGCCCCGAACTACCAGATCAAATGCCATGTCTGCACTCCCCCAGCCGAAAGTCGTGGCCTGTTCTAACACAGGCCGCGCAGTGTCGTCACCCCAGAGTGTAAGATCGTTTCGAGTCCCGGGAGAAAAGCATGCAAAAGGTAGCCATTGGCCTGATTCTGGCCGCCATCCTCGTCATCGGCGGGGGGTACTGGTACATCGGACGGTCGACCGTCGAAGAAAAGCCACTGCCACAGCGGGATGAGACCACTCTGCGCAGTACCTCGTCCGGCAACGTGGTCGGCTTCATAGACGACCATGGCTCACGCGCGTGGCTGGGCATTCCCTTTGCCGAAGCGCCCTTCGGCGAGCGGCGATGGCGCGCGACGGTGACACGAGCCAAGAGCGACGAGACCCTGGAAGCACTGATTGCAGGCCCTGCGTGTCCACAGAAACCTTCGCAGCTGACAGCACAAACCGACGCTACCGTCACCGGCTCCGAAGATTGTCTCTTCCTCAACATCTGGTCACCGCCAAACGCCGTGGACCTGCCTGTCATGTTCTGGATTCATGGTGGTGGCAATTCCATCGGGCATGGTGGCAGTTATTCAGGGGCAAAACTTGCGACCGCGCAGAATGTGGTGCTGGTGACGATCAACTATCGGCTCGGCCTGTTCGGCTGGTTCAGCCATCCGGCATTGCAGCGTGGTGATCCACTTGATGATTCCGGTAACTACGGCACTCTGGACATGATTGAGGGCTTGAAGTGGGTGCAGGCGAACATCGCAAGCTTTGGCGGTAATCCGGCCAATGTCACCGTGTTCGGCGAATCAGCCGGCGCCGCTGATACCTTGTCGATGATTGCTTCACCGCTGGCAACAGGTCTCTTCCATCGTGCCATCGTGCAGAGTGGTGGGTATCAACCGGCAACCGTCACTTCCGCGCAGAATTACATTGAAGACGGTGGCCATGAATACAGCGGCAAGGAAATCGTCAACAAGCTGCTCATCAAGGAAGGCAAAGTCAGTGACCGTGCTGCCGCCCGGGGGGTGCAGGACGATATGCCAGCCGCCGACGTGCGTGACTATTTGTACGCACAATCGCCCGAGTCGCTGTACGGCCTGTTCGAAAACGGCGGATTTGGCATGATCAATACACCGGACCTGATCGGTGATGGCGCGGTGCTGCCCGCCATGACCACCGAGGAGGTGTTCTCCTCACTCGAAAATCACAATCCAGTGCCGGTGATTCTCGGTACCAATCGAGACGAACCTACATTGTTCATGACCCGTGATCCACGTTACGTCGACACCTGGTTCGGAATATTCAACCGCCTCAAAGACGAAACGGCGTATCGACGCATGGTTCACTACCAGGCCAGCGCGTGGAAAGCACGTGGTGTCGATGAGATTGCCCAATACATGCGCGCCGCAGGCAATAAACACGTCTATGCCTACCGATTCGATTGGGATGAAGAACCCTCCGTGCTGGGTTACAACTTGTCTGTCGCACTCGGTGCCGGTCACGCCATGGAAATTGCCTTTGTGTTTGGTGATTTCGAAAATGGCATGGGGCTCAGCTATCTGTATCCCGACGACGCCGGTCAGTGGGCGCTGTCAACCAGCATGATGTCCTACTGGACTCAATTCGCGCGCTCTGGCGATCCGAACCAGGGGCGCAACGATCAGGAGGCCGACTGGCTGCCCTGGGGTACTGATGGCAAGACGTTCATCATTCTCGACACCCCAACGACCGATGGCATCCGCATGACCGACGCGGTTGTCACAGCCGGCTCGGTGAAAAAAGAGCTGGACGCCGATACGTCATTCACCGATCAGTCGGAGCGCTGTGCTCTGTACGTTCGCATGTTCGGACGAGATGGCCAGTTCAACGCCACCGAATACGCCGAACTGGGCGAAGAAGGCTGCAGCAAATACGATCCAGCGTTATTTTCCGGCTTCTGAATCAGGGTTGGCTGGCCGGCTGGGATACAGGGCAAAACAACCTGTATCACGTGGCTGCGACAGCGATGTCATCAAACCGACCCCATCGCGGCGTGCACGCTACACCTGCAAACCGTCACGCCAGAAAACGTGCGAACACCTTCTGCAATGCGACGAGATCCTCCAGATCGTTCAAGATCGCCTGATAAACGATGCGGCGATCGATCTCAAGGTATTCGTGGACAAGCCCGGACTTGAGACTGATCTACTGCGCCAGAACCCGCGTTATGACAACCTTCAATGCTTCGATGCTGGTCTTCATAGTGTGACTATAAGTGTTCGTTTTTCAGACAGCCATCGAGCCACGGGTTAGCCCTCCACCGTGCTGACAGCTCGCCTGAAGACAAACGGCACACGGCCTGATAACCTTTCACCTCATGAAGCCGTTTCGTTGGTCACCTGAGAAGAACGCACTGCTCAAGCTTAAGCGAGGCGTTTCATTCGAGGACATTACGGTAGCGGTAGAAGCTGGGGCGCTACTGGAGATCGTGCCGCACCAGAATGCAAAGAGGTACCCACGGCAGAAGATCATGGTTGTTGAAGTAGCGGGTTACGCGTTTCTGGTTCCGTATGTTGAGGAGGAAGACCATTTCTTTCTCAAAACCATCATTCCCAGCCGGAAGGCTACCCGCGACTTCATCGTGAAGGAGTCCGACAATGTCTGAACTTGATCCCTATGAACTGGAAGTGCTTGAAGCTTACGAGTCAGGAAAGCTCAAGCCCATCGCAACTAAAGCTGAACTTCAGCGCATGCGTGCCGCGGCACGAGCCACTTCCATCAAGGACAAGCGGGTCAATATCCGCCTCTCCTCTTCAGACCTGCTGGATATCCAGGCAAAGGCACTTGCTGAAGGCATGCCATATCAGACGCTGATTGCCAGCGTCTTGCACAAGTACGCTGCAGGAAAACTCGCAGAGAAGGAGCCCGTGGCCAGCAGTGCACAGCGACGTCCAACCCGTCGCTCAACCTGAGAGCCAGCGGCAGTTACGCACGCCTGATCAGTCGGCTCTCCTTGCGGTCATTACGCTTATCGAGGTGTGTCCGTGTGAATCAGGCAACAGCAAAAATAGGTGTCATCCCTGACAAGGCTATTCGGGTGGAACATCCGATACACCTGCGGCCTCTGCTCGAAACCCTCACGTGTACATTCTTGTTTGCCCCGGACCACCACTCATGGACACCCACGCACACACTGCAGAAATCCGTAGACATCCACACTCCGGTAGTGGGGCGGCCTGGGCAACCCGGAAGCCCAAGTCGTTGTTGAAGAAGTTGTTGCGGTTCGTCGCATCCCTGTTGTTGCGGTTCGACGCGCGCAGGTTCCTGGCATTGTTGTTCCAGGAACCGCCGCGCAACACACGGCGACTCACGGGGCAGTGGTCCGTCGGAAGCGTACCATGCCAAAGATCGCGCGACGCAGGCCACGCGTCTCACCGTGTTGGGCGTGACCGATCCACGACGCCACGCGTGGTCTCAAATCCGCAAGGCCAACTTCACCAAGTGCATACGCTTTGGCCATGCCACGCAATCGGCGACGGAACCGATGTCCATTGTCCGGCCGCAACCAGCGCTTCGTTCTGCTCACGTGATAACCGAGCACATGCACCTTCTCCGATGTGCGGCGCAGCGCGGTATTGCGGGGATGCACGGTGAGTGTCAGCCGGCTTGAGAGGTACGCCTTCGCGTGTTGTGCCACCGTCCACAACGTCTGTTTGTCATCAGCGAACAACCACAGGTCATCGACGTAACGCAGATAGTTGCCGGTGGGCAAGTGTCGCGACAGCCAATGATCAAAGGGTGTCAGATACCAGTTTGCAAACGTCTGACTGGTGAGATTGCCGATGGGCAAACCCTTGCCGAACATCGCGCGCGCGTTCTTCCGCAATCACCCGCTGGCGCTCAGCTTCAATCACCGCCAGCCGTGCGGCCTCTTCCCGCTTCAGCCGATCATGGGTCTCCCAGGCCTGCAGGTCGTTCTGCAATTCGCCGGCATCGTAGGTGTCTGAAGCGCCTCCTCCTGCGAACACACCCAGCTCCTTTGCAAGCCTTGCAGCTTCTCCCGTTCCGCCCGCTTGTGAAGCGACGGGCGCTGCCGCGCTGGATGCTTCCGCCGGTCCAAGGCCCAGTTCTTTGGCCAACCGATCTGCTTCAGGGTCCGGCTTTTTGCTGACCAACGCCCCTCTACACAGTTGCAAACCGCGATCCAGATGTTCATTGGGCCGACAGCCCAGCACGGTGGGTTCGGTTTCATCGAACAGCGGATACACACCGTTGGCAGGAATCGTCCACGAACTGCCTGAGCCGTTCGCTGAATACCAATAAGCCTCAACCGGGAAACTACAGCTGCTCTTGATGGCGCCCCACTGGCCACGAATGCTGGTATCGACGCTCAGGCAACGGCATGGTTTGTAGTAGCCGGGATGCATGGGGTCGTAGTCGACGGGAATTGGGTCGTTGGCACTGGCATTCTGGAAAAACACTACCAACGGGAGCAACAACCAGAATGAACACCGACGCGGGTATCAACGAGTGATACGCAGATTTCCTGGAGGCAGTTCGTGCTGCATGATTCTATCTCCCTGTGGCTGGCACCTTTTCTCATCATCCTTTCTAGTCGTCGGCTGCGCCAAAAGCAAGTTGGCCGGTGGCTTAGGGATTTTGCATTTCCTTCCTAAGGATCGACTTCCAATTTCGAGACACACCGAAGCCGTCGGAACTGGCTGACCATCTGCATCCATTGCTGACATGACTGCAAGACAGGGGCTGCTTCTCGTCTGGATAGTCAGCGTCAAACTAGCCATGCCAATCTCCAACGAACCAGTGATCCAACGCTGAATGATCTCCGGAGTCCGACACAGATCCTTGCTGTTACATAACAATATAGTTATATTTAAAAATGGAGCCGCCAATGTCCTGGCGCGTTGAAACCCTGAACGACGTGGTCGATCGCGAACTTGAAGCGCTGCCCGCCGACATGCTGGCCTATCTTCAACGAATCGTCGGTCTTATCGAAACATTCGGACTGGAGCAGGTGCATGAACCCTGGCTCAAGCACCTCGATGGCTCATTGTGGGAGATGCGGTTGAAGGGACGCTCAGGCATTGCACGCGCGATTTACGTGACATCCGTAGGCAGACGAATCGTGATTCTTCGGGTTTTCAAAAAGAAACGGCAAAAGACACCTCAATCCGAACTGGAGCTGGCTCGATTCAGAGCCCGGGAGTTGCAAACATGCCTACATTGATCCGGGATCAACACACACGCTGGAGCAAGCGGCCCGCCTACCGGAAAGCTTATGCGGCGCTGGCTGATGAGTTTGATCTTGCGGCCATGGTGATGCAGGTACGCATTCAGGCTGGTTTGTCACAGCAGGAACTGGCTGAGCGTATCGGTACCAAACAGCCTGCCATCGCCCGCATTGAAGGTGGACAAATGCCATCCACTACTACGTTGAGGCGCATTGCGGAAGCCACCGGCACTCGGTTGAAGATCACCTTTGAACCGGACCAGGCGTGAGCGATCGTGGCAATACCGGAATCGATAATCTATCGTGTTGGGTCGAGATATCCTTGGACTGTGGTCATGACCAACACAATCCGAAACGATGTCGCGCTGGCTGAACAGTTCGAGCGAAGGCTCTATTACCCACGCGTCTCAGAGACCAACTGATCCCATTCTTCGATGCGAGGATCATCGTCACTAACGAATTCGACCAGATGGCGCCTCACAAATCCGCAATCAATCAGTTCCGTGCTGCGCAGCACGGCTTCCGCGTCGGCGAGGTCTTTGCGACGAAAGAACATCATCTTCAGCACCAGCAGATCTTCAGGGCCGAGGATCTGCAGGCTCCGGTCGTTCAGCATGACCGTGCGTCGTCGCGCAGCCAATGATGCGTAATAGTCGATTGCGGGCACAAACACATCAACACGGACCCCGTCAATGCGCCCCCTGAACTGGCCGTCGGCTTGGGCAGTCTCTTGAACCCGCGCAGGATCATCTGGTTTGAAGCCGATACCGCTCAATACATTGAGTACTACTTCGGTTACGCGCGCTGGTGAGACGAAGATGTTGATGTCAACATCCATCGTAGCGCGTGGTTCGGCGTAAAACCCAAGCGCCAGCGCGCCACCGATCGCGTAATCGATCTCGTTGGCCGCCAACACGTCAGCGAGCGTCCGTGCAATATGCAGAGGGTTGATCACGATCGGGGCATGCGGCGCAGCAGATCAATTGTGGACTGTGGCAACGGTTCTTCGTCAATATCAGCGGGTTCGGTAATGCCACGTGCGTAAAGTTGCTGCATGGCCATCTCACACAGGGCCTGGAGTGCGGCTTCACGTTCCGTCATAGACGTCAATGGTGCATCCGATTTTCGCAGGAGTGGCAACAGCCGTTTCATGGATTATGTTGAGATCCGTTTAACTGGGGTTTACAGGAGCGGACTATAGTCCAATGGCACTTACTAAGCGCTCTGAGGAAAGGTGGATTCGTTGATTTTCTCCCGTGCAACATCGCGTGGCACGCTCAGCAATGGGAATGCCTTGGGTCTTCGTTTCCGTGCACGCGGTTCCACGCGTCCCGGTTGAATTCCCGAGGACATGAATTCCCGAGGACACACCTCGCGGACTCGTTTGGTCACTACCGCCCTGGCGCACTGGACGCGATTGCAATTTCGCGCTCCGAACATCGCCAAAGACGCACAGCATCTCTATACCGCCGCTCCACAATCTTCCATATGACGACCGGCACGCAGTTGAAGTCCCGTTTGAACCAGACTCTGCTTGAGCTGGACTTGTGATCGCTACGCAAAGCCCCTGAGCTCTTTTTTCAACGCCACAATCAACCGCTGAATCATTCCCCCGACGATCACGAACTCCGCATCCAGCAATGCGAGCGGGTGATCATCCAGCTCCGCATCCTCATCACCCGTAACCCCTTCGATCCTGAACTTTCTCACTACCCCCTGCTGATCCAGCACACAGGTGATGACATCATCGAATCGCACTGCCAGGCGATCCAGCGTCAGGCCGTCCCTGACATGTTTCTGCACGCTCGCAGAGGTCAGCTCCATATCGAGCCAGCTCACCGAGGCTTTGCCTGCAGCCGTGTCCAGCATCTTGCATTCACGGCCGGCCTGAAACTGCGTTGGCCCGCCACCAAGGAAAACCTGCGACAACAGACGGCCAATCGGCTCATTGAAACTCAGGGGGATGGCTTCGAAACTGCCAAACGAACTGCGCAGCGTATCGAGGAACAGCTCGGCCTGTGTTTCCGATGACGTGTCGATCCCGAGCAGACCTTCCTTGACGATGAACATCCCCCACAGGCGTTGCGATTTCAACAGGGTCTTTGGCATCAGCTCGGCATGGACTTCGTCCTTGAGATCGCGTTTTTCCTTGCGACTCGGATCGCGGTGCAATCTGGATTGAAAGGCCTCGATACGTTCTTCGAGTGCTTCGTTGACAGCAGACGCCGGCAACAGGCGTGTCTGTATGCGAAGCCGCATGAGATCCGCTCCACCCACACGACGCGCCAGCAACGGGTCTGCATCGCCCGCCGGTGACTCGAATCCGGCACTCGATTCTGTATAGGCACCGCACGGTTTGAAAGTGCGCTCTTCAAGAATTGCGGACAACGCCTGCTCGGAGACCGGCCACTCGCTCTGTACCCGGTACAGACGAAGATTGCGAAACATGGATGCACCAATCGGAAGGGGGCGCCATTATCATGATCGACCCCACGGGTGTCACCGTCGTCTTGACCTGCTAGCCTTATTGACAGAAGTTGAGACACGATGATCCACACAACACTTCTGCATCGAGCTGCCGAATGGACGTACCGGTCGACAAACAGGCATTGATTCTGGCCGGCGGTGGCGCCCGAGCGGCGTATCAGGTTGGCGCACTTCGTCACATCGCTCGCACCATTCCCGATTGGCGTCCGCAGATTCTCACTGGTGTTTCTGCAGGTGCCATCAATGCCATTCACCTCGGCAGTTACCGTGGGTCGTGGCAAGAATCCGTCGAACAGCTGCGAGCGTTGTGGCTGGGGCTCGATACCGAGCGCGTTTATCGAACTGAATTTCGCGCGTTGTTCGGCAAATTGATTGCCGCTGCATTGCCGCTTTTGACCGGCGGACGGATCGGCCGCGATCGCATGCGGGGCATGGTCAACACCGAACCGCTGCGCGACTACCTGAGTTCAGCCCTGACCATGCAGGGTGATCGAGTCACTGGTATCGCCGAGAACATTCTCGACGGCTGGCTGGAATCCCTCGCGATCGTCACTACCGACTACGACAGTGGCCGCTCCACGGCGTGGATCGAAGCTGTGGGCAAGGGGATGCTGGGCCGAGGCCAGGTGGACATCCGATTCACCGATCTCACACTTTCGCACGTACTCGCCTCATCGGCCCTGCCCCTGTTTTTCCCGGCGGTGGCGATCGACAACCACTGGCATGGGGACGGCGGTGTTCGACTGACGGCGCCGTTGTCACCGGCATTGCACCTTGGTGCAACGCGAATACTGGCGGTCTCCCCACGCAAGCGCCCCACTGCGACGCCCAAACCACCGACCGCAGACCTCTCCGCCTATCCCGCACCTGCACAGATTGCCGGCATCATGCTGAACGCCATATTTCTCGACAACCTGGATTACGACGCCCTGCAGATGACGCGCATCAACAAGCTGCTGCACGCTGGCGGCCCGGAAGCGCACGCCGGGATGAGGCCAGTGGAAGTCATGGTGCTCAGACCTTCCCAGGATCTGGGCGTGCTGGCCAAGGAAAACGAGTTTCGTCTGCCCCGGTCCTTTCGCTTTTTCGAGCAGGGTCTGGCTGGCAAGAACATGAAGAGTGCCGATGCACTCTCGATGGTCAACTTCGAACCGGAATACCTGTCGATACTCATCCGGATGGGCGAAGAAGACGCTGCTGCGCGGCACGACGAAATCGAAGCGTTTCTGCGTGGTGGTTCATGTGCCGTCCCGGTCTGGTAGCCGCAACACCACTGAATTAGCTGCGGTACAGCCACAGACCAACAGGTAGAATCCCGCCCCCATCAGTCTTTCCCCAGGGCATGCTCAGCCAGATCTTTTCCGTCATCGCCCCCGTGTTCCTGATTGCCGGTATCGGCTTTCTCTGGGCGAAACGTGGCATGCCTTTCGACAACACGACGATCAGCAACCTGGTCATGAATGTCGGCTCACCGTGCCTGGTCTTTTCGTCGCTGACCAGCATTCATCTCGCAGGCTCTGCCTTCACCAGCGTTCTGATGGCAGCGGTCGGCATCCTGATCGGCGCGCTGGTTCTCGGTGCGGGGCTACTGATCCTGCTGCGACAGCCTATGCGAACCTTTCTGCCATCACTGGTGCACCCCAATACGGGCAACATGGGATTGCCCCTCGCACTGATGGCCTTTGGTGATACAGGGCTTGCTCTGGGCATTTCGTATTTCTTCATCAACTCGGTTTCGCAGTACACCCTTGGACTGACCATTTCCTCAGGCCGCTTTTCGCCGGCACTGTTGATCAGACAACCCATCATCTGGTCCGTAGCGTTTGCACTCCTGGTACGCGAAGCAGATGTCGCGGTGCCGGAGTTTCTCGCCAATACCACGCGTATCGCTGGCGGACTCGTCATTCCGGCGATGCTGCTGATGCTCGGGAATTCTCTCGCCAGCCTGAAGATCGACGGGCTCGGCATCGCCAGCGTGATCGCCGTCGCTCGCCTGGCGCTGGGGTTCGGACTGGGCCTGGCCATGATCCACCTGCTCCATCTCGAACACGACGTGGCAGGCGTGGTGATCATGCAGGCCACGATGCCAGCGGCCGTCTTCAACTACGTGTTTGCGGAGCGATATGGCCAACAACCGGAAAAAGTGGCGGCTGTGATACTGGTGTCGACGGTGGTTTCGTTCCTCACATTACCGGCCCTGGTCGCGTTCGCGATCAACCTGCCGTGAGCGCCCCAACATGACAGATCAAGTCGAGGTACAGGTCGAGAGCATCGCTTTTGGCGGGGATGCCGTCGCACGCCACAACGGGTTGGCCATGTTCATACCCGGCGGTGCACCTGGCGATTTCCTGCGCGTTCAAATCACCGAGCGCAATCGCCGCTATGTTCGTGCATCCATCGTCGATGTCCTGCAGCCAGGTAGCGCTCGCGTGGTTGCGCCCTGTCCTGTGTATCCGCGATGCGGAGGTTGTCAGTGGCAACACATCACCTACGCAGAGCAGTTCAAGGCGAAAGTCGATGTGGTCACACGCGCACTGGCGCGTTTCGAACCACGCCAGGTGCAACACTGGCCAGCACCTGCGACGTCAGGTTATCGCCGCCGCGCGCGACTGCACTGGACCAGCCGGGACGGGGTGACGATCGGCTTTCGTGAACGCCAGTCCGAGCGACTGGTGGATATCACCCGATGTCTGCAACTGGAACCTGCACTCGAAGCTTGTCTGCCCCGTCTGCGCGAACTTCTGGAACACGCGGATCGAACGTCCGGACACGCGGAATTGCTCAGCAATCACCGAAACGAAATCCACCTGGGTTTGCGAGTCGATTCGGGGAATGGTGAAAAGCTGATCAAAGCCATGCAAGAAATCGACAACGCCTGGTGGCATGGCGCAAGGGTAACTGAAGGAAGCGCTTCCATCGTCATCGGCGCTGCATCTTTGGAACTCGATGCCCGCGGCCTGATGGCCAGTGCAACGGCGTTTACCCAGGCCAACGCGGCCCAGGATGCTGTGTTACGCGATTGTGTTTCTCGTCTTGTCAGCAGAGCTACCGCTGAACGCGTACTGGAGTTTCACGCGGGCATCGGCAATTTCACCCTGGATATCGCACGGTCTGGTGTCGGGGTTGACGCCGTTGAGGCGAATCCAGAGGCAGTCAGCTTGCTGCAGAACAATTGCCACGGCTTGCTGGTCAACGCAATCACAGCTGACGCCGATCAACATGAATGGTTACAGAAGCCGGATTGTGTGCTACTGGATCCTCCGCGTGAAGGCGCCGCCGCGTTGATGACGCGTCTGGCTTCGAAGCGGGTTCCTCACATCATTTACGTGTCTTGCGACCCAATGACACTGGCACGCGATCTAACCGTGCTCATGAAAGCGCGTTATCGGTTACATGAAGTCAACATCATCGACATGATGCCGCACACCTATCACATCGAGACGGTCTGCTTCCTGTCGCGCCATTGAGGCTCACCGACACGTGGACGATTGCGTGTCCAGGCCAGCAGCACGCTGACGACGTCGTGCATCCGCACCGGTTTGGCAACGTAGTCGTTCATACCCACTTCAAGGCAACGCTCGCGGTCGCCCGACAAGGCATTGGCAGTCATCGCAATGATAGGCACGTCCCGCCAACCGGCATGCTGGCGGATCGCCAGGGTTGTTGCATACCCGTCGAGCACCGGCATCTGACAGTCCATGAGGATGGCATCGAAGATGTCATGCTCCAGGAGATCCAATGCCTCGCCACCATGATTGGCGACGATACAGGTGACGCCACATCGCGCCAGCATGGTCTTGGTCAGCAACTGGTTCGTCGCGTTATCTTCGACCAGCAGTACACGCAGTCCCTCGAGTTGCTCGGCCAGCGTGCCATCGGTAGCTGTTGTAGAAGCCACAGGTAGCGTCGGAACGGTAGTGACCCCCTCATCAACCTGTACCGGAATCGTGAAGATGAAGGTAGATCCCGCATCAACCTGGCTGTCGACTTTCAACGTTCCACCCATCAACTCTACCAACTGTCGGCAGATCGCGAGCCCAAGCCCGGTACCGCCATAACGCCTTGTCGTGGAGGCATCCGCCTGACTGAATCGTTGGAACAGGTGCACCGATTGGTCTGCAGAAATACCGATACCGGTGTCGCGCACCTGAAAGAGCAGATCGCCCAACAGCCGATCACCGTCGCGCAGTTCGGCCATACTGGCCACTTGCACACTGATACTGCCCTTGGCTGTGAACTTCAGTGCATTGCCAACCAGATTGTGTAAAACCTGGGCGATTCGCAAACCATCACCAAGATAACCAGGCCGCACCGAATCGTCGATGACAACATCAAACGCCAGCCCCTGCTGCTTCGCGCGCTCCGCGTAGGTAGATCGCACGTCGGTGAGCAAGGTCCGTACGTCAAGCGGCTGATTCTCGAGCACCAGTCCACCAGCTTCGATCTTCGTCAAATCAAGAATGTCGTTGATGATGCCAATCAGGTGACGTGATGCGGTCTGGATCCGATCGAGAAACGTCCGCTGTTCAGGCAGCAGCGTCGTGGTATGCAAAAGGTCCGTGAACCCGACAATCGCATTCAGTGGGGTACGGATTTCGTGGCTCATGTTGGCGAGAAAGCTGCTCTTGGCGCCAGCTTCTTCCATGGCACGCTGACGACTTGCTCGTTCTTCAAGCAGGCGGCTGGCAAGTGCCAGTGAACCCATGAATCCCAACCCGGTGGCAGCCAGTTCCAGCGCGTGATCAGACCAGACCTGATCGATATCCAGCCCCTTGTGTCGAGCCAGCACAAAACCAACGCCGAGAGTGAATGAGACCAATCCAGCCAGATAGCTTGCCGCGCCGTTGATATGTTTCAGACTTCCTGCCGTAGCTGCCCACAGGCATAACCCAAGGCAGCCCACGATCAAGCCGAGACCGACATTCGGGAAGTGCCGGAATATGGGAAACAGGTTAACCAACACGATCACGCCGGCAGCAAAGGTCAATCCCGCACGCAAGCGCGGCGACCACTCGCCAACCCGCAGAAAATCCCGGGAAAACATGAGCAATCCCATCAACATCACACCGATCGAAAAACGCAGAGTGAAGTCGTGGCAGATGGGATGATCGGCATAGAGGAACTCAGACGCCAACCCGGTCTCCGCCAGGCGCCAGAAAAGCGCCCCGACCAAAGAAACGCCAAAGTAGAAGAAAATGGCTTCACCAACCAACATGCACACACAGATGTTGTAGAGCGCAAGAACAAGGAGCAGGCCAAACATGAGACCCACTATCAGGTTGTCGAAACCGATTCGCTCGGACCATGCGTCACTGCTTGCGAGCACGGGCAAGAGCGAGACACTCGAAAAACTGTCGATCCGCACCAAGATTTCGTGGCGGCCGGGATACATCGCAACCGGGAACGCAACTTCACGGTAGTGGATCCTGCGAACCGCAAACGGCAATCCCGAGCCTGCCTTCAGTTCTGACAACAACCTTCCGTCAACGGAGTGCCAAAAAGTGGCGGAGCGAACGTTGCCCGAACCGAGGCTGAATACCCAGTCCGGCACATTTTGAGCAGCAGGTTCTACCTGGAAAACGAATCGTACCCACTGAGAACGGCGGGAAAAACCAAGGTTGATCGTCCCACCCGAGGATTTTGTCCATCCATCCTCTGCTGGTGTCTCGGCCTGGAGCGCTGAGTTCTGCACCTCGGCGTGCAGCCCCAGGAGATAGGTCTGACTCGATGTGGGAGCTACTTGCAGGGCATCAGAATCGGGTGTGGGACGATCGGCAATAGATTGCCCCGCCACCACCATCAGGCAACAGCAGACCAGACCAGCAATCGTTGATCGACAGTTCACCTCGTGAGTGTAGTAATACCGGTCAAACTGGCTGCGACGCGGTACACATCCTCGCCAACACATCTGAAGTTGGTTTCAATCCGCCTGCTCGAGCAACATGAAAGAAAAGGTTCCATGGGCCAGCAGCCGGGAATCGACATCACCGGTGACCACTTCTGCCCGCAAGCTGACAAGTCGTCGAGATCGGCTCACGACTTCCGCCCTGCCGACGATGCGCTGTCCCGCAGAAGCCGCTCGCACGTAGTTCAGGTTGGCATTGATGGTTGCACCTCGAGTGCCCAGTGACCCCACCGCATAAGCACAGGCAATATCGGCCAGCGCGAAGAGCAACCCGCCATACGCGAGTCCTGCTGCATTGATCAGTTCAGGCTTCACGGTTGCTTCCATCTCGCACACGCCCTGCTCGGCACGAATGAACCGCATTCCGAAGTGATCAAGGATGCCCGCATCTTTTTTCAACACCTCCTGCTGGCGCGCATCGATACTCATTGATGGTCTCTGTGCCCTCGTGATCGTTTGAGTGCGGAATTGTGGCACGATTGAGACATGTTCACGTGCACCTGGGCGCCAACCGTCTTTCAAGGACCGCAGCTCGTCGATCGCCATCTCGGTCGACTGCCGGTGGGCGAGCGGCTGCATGCCGTGCTGGGCGATCATGCAAGACGTATTGAAGACCTCGGCATAACGCATCTGCTGGTGGCACAACGCTGGTGGGGGTCGGGTGAGGAAACAGAAGGATCGTCGCTCGACTGTCTGGCGATGACCAGCTACTTCGCCGGTTGTACATCCGCAATCAAGCTGATCACGGCGATTCATCCGGGCTTTTTTCATCCGACAGTCATCGCCAAGTGGGCGGCTTCCCTGAACGCGCTCTATCCCGATCGATGGGCGATCAACGTCACCAGCGGCTGGAACCTGCAGGAATTCGCGATGTACGGGATAGACGCACTCACCCACGACGAACGATATGCAAGATCCGCCGAGTTCATCCGCGTGCTTCGTCAGGCCTGGTCTGGCCAGGTCTTCGACTTCGAAGGGTTGCACTATCAGATCAAGGGCATGCAACTTGAGCCCCGTCCCACATCCAAGCTGACGATCTACCAGGGGGGACAAAGTCCAGCGGCACTGCAGATGGCCGGAGAGCACGCGGACTGGATGTTCCTCAATGGCGGTCGACCGGAAAAGCTGTCGCAACTGATCAGCCATGCACGCACCGAAGCGGCGAGCCATGGCCGACAGCTGCGTTTCGCGGTATACGCAGCGCCGCTCTGCGCAGACACCGACGCGCTGGCCTGGGCAGAAATCGATACCAGACTGGCTCGCCTCGACCAAGGACTGGTGCAACGACGCCAGGCGAAAGTGGGTGGCGCCGTTGGCATGTGGGCCGGTGGTGACGACCCACTCACGCATCTGGATACCAACGAAGGATTTTGTACACGCCTGATCGGCAGCCCGGTGACAATTCTCGAGCGCATCGAGGAACTGCGATCGATTGGCGTCGACATGCTGCACCTCGAATTGCGGGATGCCCTTTTCATCGAACACGTTCTGCCTCGAATTCACGCCATGTAGCCAACGCTTCCGTAGGCCGCAACCGGGGCCCCGCCTTGAGCCCTCCCCCGGACTCTGGAAAAAACTTCATGAAAACGCTTTCGCTCTCGATTTAGTGTGTTACATTACTAACACACCAGTTAACCATGACACCAAAATGCACGAGTGGCATGACAATGAACCGATCTACCAGCAGCTGCGCACTGCTGTTCTGCATCGGATCCTGGCCGGCACGCTGGCCGAAGGAGAGGCGGTGCCTTCAGTCCGGCAGGTTGCAACCACCGAACGAATCAACCCGCTCACTGTCACCCGTGCCTACCAGTTGCTGGTCGACGAAGGGCTTCTCGAAAAGCGCCGCGGACTTGGGCTGTTTGTCACCACCGGCGCCGGCAACAAGGCCCGCACCAGTGAGCGCGAGACCTTCCTCACCGTCGAGTGGCCACGAATTCGCCAACGCATGGACGCACTCGGAATCGACCCGCTTTCCCTGCTGAAGAGTAAAGACGCATGAACGTTATTGAAGCCCGACAACTCGTCAAGCGTTACGGTGCCAATGCTGCACTGGATGATTTCGATCTACAGGTTCCAAAAGGACGCATCGTCGGTCTAATCGGACCGAACGGCTCTGGCAAGACCACCGCGCTGAAAGCCATTTTGGGCCTGACGGCGCTCGACAGTGGCGAGCTCTCAATCAATGGACTGGCGCCGTGGACCAATCGCGCCCGACTGATGGAGGACGTCGCCTACATTCCGGATACCGGTATCCTGCCACGCTGGATGCGTGTCAGTGACCTGGTGGACTACGTCGCCAGAGTGCACTCCCGATTTGATCGTACGCGTGCCGAATCGCTGCTCGCCAAAACCGACATCATCGCCAGTCGCCCGGTTCGCGTGCTGTCGAAGGGTATGCAGGTTCAGTTGCACCTGGCACTGATTCTGGCAGTTGATGCCAAACTGCTGGTACTCGATGAACCCACTCTGGGGCTCGACGTGCTGTATCGCGAGCAGTTCTACGACACGCTGCTGAACGACTACTTCGAAGGTGAGCGCAGCATTCTCATCACCACCCATGAAGTGCGTGAGATCGAGCATGTCCTTACGGACGTGGTGTTCATTGCGCGTGGCAAGTCA
Organism: Gammaproteobacteria bacterium; assembly: GCA_031385325.1. GTDB lineage: Bacteria > Pseudomonadota > Gammaproteobacteria > Pseudomonadales > Azotimanducaceae > SYFY01. The sequence goes on from JANNBJ010000158.1 coordinate 28,551, forward strand.
CGCCTTGCGGCCACCATTGACGACATCCGCGAGCAGTACACGAAACTCACATTGACTACCGGTATAACGCCTCCCGATGGATTTATCGGACGTCGTCAAACCCTTGCGGGGGTTGAGTGCATCTATAGGAACATCCCCCGAGAGGATCTGGCGCGCGCTGGTGCCGTCGGCGTTCCGGATCTGGTTGAACTATTTGTCGCGATCATGGAGACCTCACATGCATAACCTCATCACGCTGGCCACCAGAGAGTGGCAGGAACATCGCAATACCTTCATGTTTCCGCCGGCAACCATTCTCGCGCTGATCGTCATCGCCGTACTGTTCGGGGTCTTGTTAGGCGAGAAGCTCGATCTGCATTTCGATCTGGAAGACAGTAAAGGAACAGGACCCTCCACGTTCCACCAGTCCGACAAGCGAACCAGCACGGGGCTCTTCATGGTCTCGGCGCAGCCTGATGGATATTCTGCCCAGCCACGTGCCACGTTCGCAGCACACCACAATTCCTCGTCGACACTGGATGAACTGGCCAGCGCCGACGTTGGCAAATTGCCGCGAATACTCGACGAACTCACCTTCCCCTTCATTCTGGTACTGATCCTGGTGTCGCTGTCGGTCGCGATCAGCGTCACTTACGATGAGCGCAAGGACCGCTCGCTCCTGTTCTGGAAATCGATGCCGGTCGACGATGTTGAAACGATCATCAGCAAGTTCGTGTTCGTCTGCTGGATCGCGCCGTTGGCCACTGTCGTTGCGATCGTCTTCGCCAGACTGCTTCTCGCAGGCATGGCAAGTGTCTATTCGAACGAGCTCGAACTCGGCGAGGTGTGGGGCAACGCGCAAGTGTGGAGTGGTTTCCTGGGGGTCATCACCGGCTTCCTGCTGCTCGGACTCTGGGTCGCGCCGATCTACGCCTGGCTGATGCTGGTCGGTGCGGTGGCGACTCGATCACCGATGCTCATTGCGACGATCGCTCCTCTCCTGGCGATGTGGCTTGAGTGGATGTTCTTCGACTCGACC
>JANNBJ010000182.1:0-6304 GCA_031385325.1 Gammaproteobacteria bacterium
GGGAGGGATTCGAACCCTCGATACGTTACCGTATACACACTTTCCAGGCGTGCTCCTTCAGCCGCTCGGACACCTCTCCGTATAAAACTGGCGGCGACCCACACAGCCACACCTCGGCACACGCATCAGTCATTACCGTTGCTCCCTTCCGGGCCTGGCGGGGTTCACAACCTGTCGTTGCGAGGGGACCGGGTGGGTCACCATAAGAGCGCGGTATGCTAGCGGCATTCAGAGGCGAATTCACGGAGAAGTTTCGCCTTCGCCTCGAGAGCCACTCAGAGGTAAGGGCTGTCTCTCAATTCAAGCTGCATCGCCTTGCCCGTTTCAATCGCTCGATCATGGGTATACCCGCTGGTCACCGCTGCCAGCATCAGGGCGATATCGTGTTTGGTCACCTGATTGGTGACATCCAGCGACACGTGGGAGAGCCACGGGGCCTGATAGATCGGATTCACCTGCCGATCAATCAGGCTTGAAATCAAGCCGATATTGACCCAATCGAGAAAATCCCCTTCCGAGTGAATCTGGTCGATCGCACGACGATAGGTAGCCTTGCGGATGGTGGTGAATGTGGAGCTGTCCGTCTGGGTAAAGATCGGCATCGCTGCTTTGGCGTAGGCCCAGTGTTCACGCGTCAGATCCGCCACGCGATCGATGATAAAGAGCAGCCGGTCAAAACCCTTCGCAACAGGTTCAGCATCAATCGCCGTGTACAGCGCATGGAACATCTCCTCCACCGCCGTACGCAGCAGTTCTTCCTTGCTGCCAAATTGATAGTACAAGGTCTTCGGCGTCACTTTGGCGTGCCGGGCAAGCTCCCGCATATTCACGCCTTCATAGCCATTTGTCGTGATCAACGATCGGGCTTCCGCCAGAATGACCTCCCGTAACCGGAGTTGGCGCGTGGTGAATTGCCGAGGCGGCGATTGATACAAATCGACATCCTTCGCCGGCTCCTCGTAACCTCTGTTCATATATTTTTTTCCCGAACCTTCAAAAACGGCAGTCCCAATTGTGCTGCGTCAGATCCTTCACACACAATATTGAGCAGTCAACGCGGTAGTTTTTATATTAATCAATATCATGACAATTACTTCATATATTATTGTTTTTTATACACATATTACCAGTTCAACGCCCACGATAGCCTCTGCAACCCGACTGCGAGTGCCTGAAACACGCCACGTCGCAAGTCATGATTCGAGCCAAAAATCTGCGTAGTACGAAAGTTGTTTCCGGACTTCGATGGTGTTTGACCCTGTGAAATATAACTCGATATACTCCCGGAGCCTTGGGAGAGATTAACGAGAGGATTCCAATATGTTCAAGCGTCGATCGACGTGGGCGGCCCTGCCGCTCGTCGCAGGGTTACCTGCGGCGGTTATCATGTTCAGTACTGGGTTGATTCTGCCTGCGGTTGCCGCAGCAGAAGAAGCAGTAGATTCCCGCAATGTCGGGATTGAAGAAGTCGTTGTTACCGCACGTAAACGCGAAGAAGCGTCTCAGGACGTTCCGGTTGCGATTACCGCACTTTCCGAAGAGCTGTTCAGCTCAACCATTCGTGAACTGCGCGACATCAACGGTTATGCCCCCAACGTTGACTTCGGCGAGAACGGTAGCCGGGGCGGTGGCGGCGGTGCCATTCAGATCCGCGGTATCAGCGCAACCCGAACCGACGACAACTCCTTTGACTCACCGATTGGCGTGATGATCGACGGGATTTACCTCGGTTCACTGGCTGGCCAGAACCTTGAGAACTTTGACCTCGAGCGCGTAGAAATCCTCCGTGGCCCACAGGGCACCCTGTTCGGCAAGAACACAGTGGGTGGTGTGATTCACGTCATCCGTTCCCGTCCAACCGGTGAACTCGGTGCGCGTACCAGGCTCACCTTGGGTGACGACGGTTTTCGCGAGCTGAACCTCGTGGGCAACGCACCAATCATGCAGGACACGCTGGCCCTCAAACTGTTTGGCAACCTGTCGGAAGACAACGGCTTCATCAAGAACGTAACCATCGGTGGCCATAGCGCCAAGAAAGATTACAAAAACTATGGTGCAACGCTGCTGTTCACCCCGATCGACGCTTTCGAAGCGACGTTGACGATCGAGAAGTTCAAGGATGAAGGCACACTGGATGCGTTCCACACTAACTACAACGTTCAGGGCGGTGTCATTCCGTTTTCCGGTAACCCGAACGACACCAACTTCTTTGACACGAACCGTGCGGCACCCGGCAATCAAGGCTTCTTGAACTGCGCGCTCTTCCCTTCGACCTGCCGCACCAGCCTGAAGCGACCAAGCGTCTCAGAAAACAACACCGAAAACGAAGCGCTACTGGATACGGACGCGTATACGTTGAACATGAGCTACGATCTGAACGAAAACCTGCAGCTCATCTCGATCACCGGATATCGCAAGCAGAATGAGTATCGAATATTCGACTTCGACGGATCTTCTGCGCCATTCATCACCATCGAACGTTTCAACGACTACGACCAGTTCAGCCAGGAACTGCGAGTTGACGGCACGTACGAAAACGTGAAGTTCAGCGTGGGGGGTCACTTGTGGAATAGCGAGTTCACACAGGACTGGATCACTGGAGGTCGGTTCTGGGCAACCTTGTTTGGCGCAGTTGCCTACAACCCTGCGTTGTATGGTGCGTGCGTGGCGCGTGTCTTTACGGTGGCTTGTGACAGTGGTCTGACGCAGGTCGAAACCGGTGGCGACGTCAACCAGATCCTGTACGAAACCCAGGAGACTGACTCCATCGCCTTCTTCGGTCAGGTCGACTACACCTTCCTCGAGAAGTTCACTGCGACCGCAGGTATCCGCTACACGAAGGAGAAGAAGGACTTCACCGCTGGGCAGGCCTATCTCACAAACGTTGCCCGTTCGCGGCTGCGCAACTTCCCTGAGTACACCAACCTCAAGCGAACCTGGAAAGACGCTTCGCTGAAGTTTGGTTTGTCGTATCAGATCAATGACGACGCACTGGCCTATGTTTCCTACTCCGAAGGCTTCCATTCCGGCGGCTTCTTCGGTGTGAACCAGAACATTCGCGACTTCAATCGTGACCAGTACGATCCCGAATACGGCAAGTCATGGGAAGCGAGCATCAAGAGCCAGTGGCTGGACAACCATCTGCGTGTCAACGCGACCCTGTTCCTCAACAAGTTCACGGACAAGCAGGAAAGTTCAGTTCAGGTTGACAATGACACCCGAACCGTTGCGACCGTATTCGATAACGTCGCCGATGCCGAGTACAAAGGCTTCGAGCTCGAAACCCAATACGTGTTCAACGAATACTTCCGGGCGTTCGTCAACTACGGCTATCTGGATGCCAAGTACAAGAGTTTCTTCACGGACATCAACGCGGCTGATGGCGTAACCAATATTGTCGACGCATCCTTCCTGAAGCCACGCAACGCTCCGGATTCCACGATCGGAATCGGTGGTACCGTCTCGATTCCTGCTGGTGCAGGCACCGTGGAACTGTTCGCCAAGTACGCGTTCATCGACAAAGTCGAATCCAGTTTGGTCAATGCACCCCAGGGTCAAGTCGATACACGCAAAGACGTCACTGCTTCGGTCGGCTACTACGCCGAGCAATGGTCGGTGTCGATCTTTGGTCGCAATCTGACCGACGAGCGTTATGAGATCTTCGTTCCAATCGCAACCCTGTTTGCTGTTGGCAACGTGAACCGCCCGCGATTCTTCGGAGTCGAGGCGAGATACGACTTCTGATTAACGCTTGAGCGCAGCGCTGGCCCCTGGTCCGCGCGACAAATGAAACGCCCGGCTCTCGCTGGGCGTTTTCATTTTGGTCCCCCGCCCCGCCATTCCTTTTCTCAAGCCAATCATCCGGCAGAATCGCAACCCCCATCTATACTTCAAGCCATAGCAGCTGATGGACGATTGGCGCGTGGTTCTGTCCACCTTTGTTCTGGTTCAACTCGGGATCTGTGTACTCGGCACGGGCATCGTGTACTTCATGCATGCGCGTCGATTGCGCGCTGAACGACGCATCGCCTTCGATGCCTGGGAGCAGGCCACTTCCTCAATGGCGGACAACGCGGGTGACGAGGCGCATAAAAGCTGGCTTGCCGAGCGCGCTTCTGCCATCACTGGTGAAGAACCCGTAAACCTGGTTCGCAAGCTTGTACTGGACCAGGAACAAAAAGACGGCAGAACACTTGGAAAACTACTGCAGCCGTTCCTGATGCCTGCAGGTTTACGTGATGACTGGGCGCGTCTACGCGCTGAACAAGTGACTCAAATAGTCGATCTCGTGGCGAACTTGCCGTCTGCCGCCCGCTTTGCCCTCAAGGAGTTTGAACACTACGCGATTGTCGATACCCAACTCGATTACAAGCCGCATAACTTACCGGCGATGCCAGAAGGCAGCACCGACAGCGAATCTGGCTCCCTCGCCGAAGAGAACGCAGCACTCAAGGCAGAGCTCGCCTCGGTACTGGCAGGTACCGACGACGATCTGCGCCGGATGCTGAAACAGTTCACCCAGGACAGCCGTGAAATGATGGGCTGCATTCAACAGCTGGAAAAAGAAAACCAGACGCTCAAGGCGTCACTTGATAAAGCACAGGCTGCGTGACTTCTCGCTATTGCCGCGGTAAACGAACCGGATTGGGCGGTTCACGATCCGATGACCGATACGGATTGATATCAAGCCCACCGCGCCGCTGAAAACATCCCATTACCGATAGTGTCTGCAGACCGCCGTGCCGCCACAGATCCATATAGATCTGCTCGATCACTGCCTCGTGAAAGCCCTGATGTTGTCGATAGCTGACGAGATATTGCAGCAATCCCTTGCGCGCCAATGGTGCACCTCGGTAGGTGATCCAGACCGTCGCATAATCCGGCTGCCCGGTGACCGGACAAAGGCTGCGAAAGAGGTTGCTGTGCACACTTTCATTCACCACCGCATGTTCACCTTCGCTGCGTAACAAGCCAGCGTTGACGGTGTACTCGACCACATCACAATCGATGTCGTCCAGGCAAATGCCTGGTAGCGTCGATGGGAGCGTTGACAATTGTCGCAGTGGCATCAACTCAACGGTCAAGGGTCCTCGCACGGCAAGTCGCATGTCGCTGTCCAGTGTCTTGAGGACATCGGCCTGTCCGTTGAAACGTGTTTGCGCGAACGAACCCAGGTAGAGCTTGAGGCTCTTGCTCTCAACAATGCAGTGCGAGTTGCAGGGAATTCGCAGCCGCAGTCCTGCCACTACCGGCTTGCCGTGTCGATCCAGCCAGGTGAATTCGTAGCCATGCCAGATATCTTCGCCGTGCCATTCGAATTCGGCTGGCACGTTCAACAGGGTGCGTGCAGCACTGCGTGGCATTGAAAAGAGCAACGACGGCGTATACGTGTCGGTATAGGTGGTGGCTTGCCCCAAGGGACTTGAGTGTTCCATCGAGATGCGGACCTCTGGCACGTTTGGTCACTCCACGGCTGATTCTGGACGATAGCCACGCGCGGTTGTCCTGGCAGCCAATGAGCGACGCAGTGTGCAAAATATCCGACCAACGGTAACACCTGGGCGCTTGAGGCTCCGTTGTTCCGGCTTCGGTTTGTGCTGCCTCGCAGTCTGCGCAAAAACAGGATCATCGCTGCCCTGTCAGCATCTGGTGTCGTGAGTCGGTAATTCGCGTCATTTCAGCGAGTTCTGCAAGGTGTCTCGCAAGGCGCGGTTCGCAGCCAATGGCCGTAGCCCTTGGCAAGAGCCGTAACGCCGCCAGACGCCTTGCAGGACTCGCCCATCGGGAGCCCCTGTCGTGGGCCGGCACGGCGTTGGACTCCTTGGCAATATAGCCCGATATTGCCGGCGGAATCCGTCTTGTGCTGCCCCACGACAGGGGCTCTGAAGTGATGCGAATTACCGACTCACGACACTAGCCCGCAACGGGGGGTGAAGAGAGGCAGGCCAGGACCCACCTCCCTTCCTGCGACTAGTTGCTTCCAGTCGGCACCTTGTTGAACGGAATACCCTTGTCGGCACGCGGATCCTGCGGCAGACCAAGCACTCGCTCAGCAATGATGTTAGCCATGATCTCATCGGTACCGCCTGCAATTCGCAGCCCCGGTGAAGACATGTAGCTCAACTGGAACATTCCCTTCGCTTCTGACAACTCCTCATCCCAGATGGCGCCGTGCTCTTCGAGCAGGTCGATGCAGAACGCAGCCATCTCCTGGTTTTTTGGCGCGCCTACGAGCTTGCCAATGGAGTTTTCCGGTCCGGGAATCGCGCCTTTCGACAGCGCTGTCAGTGAACGATAACCCGTG
>JANNBJ010000206.1:0-3577 GCA_031385325.1 Gammaproteobacteria bacterium
GCGTCTAGTACCCACCTTCGTAAAATCCACCAAGCTGCACGTCGTCCGTTAGTACAACCGCCGCGTTGGCGACGACTAAAAATCCGACGTATTTCAAGCGACTCGATAGCGAGAGATATCGATTCTCGATCAATTGAGCAGCGTTGAAGTCAAATACTGTGGTGAAAGCAATCAGGTAGAGAAACCGTACATCCCACCAGCCATAGAAAAAGAAACTGGATACCAGAATCAGCAGGTTTTGGGCGGACCGATGGCCATTAAGCAGCCAGTACAATCCAAGGACGGTGGGAAAAAACAGCAGAAACTCAAGACTGTTGAATAACATGTGTTCAGATTTCCCGGACTTTCGAAACAGCGGTGATGAGTATCGGTTCCAGCAGCGCGTTCAAGGCGTCGTAACCCGATTCGGTTAGATGCAGCGTATCAACAAACGCGAGATCACCCAGCGGCAGAAGCGCCGCATCACAATCAAGAACCCGCACATTCGATGGCCACGATGCCGCACGAAGAGAGTCATTTAGTCGGTCAACACTCTGTTGCACTTCGTCGCCCCAGACCAACGATCTCACCAGCCCCGCATCGGCAGTTGGAAACACCGTTAGCAAAATCACCTGATCGACCTTCGTAGCCAATTCCATGGTCAGACCTTGCAGACTCCTGAACGATTCATCGACAAGCGCATGCACGCGCTCTGGCGCGAGGCCCGCCAATCGCAGGTCATTCACCCCTGCTTCGACAATGACAACAGACGTGCTCTTATCCAGCAAGCCAGTATCGAATTGACTGGCGATCTGATGTGAAGAGGCACCTGGATAGCCAATATAGCGCGCGGCAAAGGCATCGCGTTGACTCCACTGCGAGATCCGGGAGTCGCCTAGAAAAACGACCGTGCCATCGACGTTGCCAAGAAGTTCTTCCGCTTGCGGGTGTTGCGCTTCAAGCGATTGACGATAGAAATCCCGTGCGAGCGAAAAGCCCTTCACACCAACAATCGTTGCTGTGAAGGCAATCACGCTCAATATGCTGACCAGGTATCTATCGGCTACGCGCACTGACATCCCTATCCACTAGTTTCTTGCAAATGAGCCGCACACCGCTCAATGCATCAGTGCGAATCGTACCCAATTCAGACGTGTTTGAACGCGGCGTACATCAAAGGTTGATCAACACCTCTTATTGCAGACGGCAGTGAGCAACAACTTTGTCAGGCTTCCAGCGCAGAACGGGTTGGTGCTCTTGAATGCCGTTGTAGCGCTACTCAAGAATCTGTCGAACGCTGACGACGTCGCCAACAATGACGGTACTTGGGCCATCGATACCGACGGCCAACGCCTTGGCTGGCAGATCGGCAATGGTCCCGACCAACACCCGCTGCTGCGGCAAGGTCGCATTCTCAACCAGTGCGGCGGGTGTATGAGGTGAAAGTCCGTTTTCGATCAGCAGGGTGCTGATCTCGGGCAAGTTGAATAATCCCATATAGAAGACCAGGGTCTGCCCTGGCTTGGCGAAATCACGCCAGTCTATTTCGATGGAACCTCGGGCTCGATGCCCGGTAACAAACCGCACGCTCTGCGACAGATTTCGATAGGTCAGTGGAATTCCTGCGTAACTGGCAGCACCAAGTGCTGCGGTAATGCCGGGAACGACGATGCACTGCACACCCTCTTCCACCAGTGACGCGATCTCTTCGCCACCACGACCAAAAATGAAAGGATCACCACCTTTCAATCGAACGACGTTCTTGCCTGCCCTGGCGGCTGTCAGCATTCGCTCATGAATGTCGTCCTGACGTGTACCAGCAAATGCGCGCTTCTTGCCAACATAGATCTGCTCCGCATCTCGCCGTGCGTAGTCCAGGATGGCGCGGTTCACCAGGTTGTCATAAAGCACAACATCAGCGCGCTGCAACAATTGCAGCGCCTTGAGCGTGATCAATTCAGGATCACCGGGACCTGCACCCACAATGCCGACCCAGCCCACTGCCGGCGTCAACTCCGCAGCAATTTCTTCGAATGCGGCTTCAGCGCGTTCCGGTCCCAACGCTGCCAGACGCTCCCAGGCTGCGCGCGGCAGGCGCCTGCCCAGCGCACGCATTTCCAGACGTTTACGGCCAAGGTACTCCGCGAAGGCACCGATGTGTTTTGGCAGCATGGCCTCCAGACGGCCGCGCAGCTGACGCGAGAGAGTCGGCGCCTTGCCACTACTCGAGATCGCGATGAGGATCGGGTTGCGATCGACGATACTGGGGAAAATCACCGTGGATAACGCTGCATCATCCACGACATTGACCGGTATGTTTCTGGCCGCAGCTGATTCGCTGACAAGCCGGTTCACCACCGCATCATCGGTTGCTGCGATCACCAGCGCGGCTCCATCCAGATCGGAGAGTTCGAAGAGACGGCTGAAGTGTGTGAGCTGATCCGCAGCAAGACGCTCTGAAAGCTCTTCGCACAACGCAGGAGCGATGACTACCACACGGGCACCCGCGGAACTCAGCAATCTGACTTTCCGCGCAGCCACTATCCCACCACCCACCACGATGCATCGAGCGTCGGTCAGCTTGTGAAACAGTGGCAGGTAGTCCACGGCGGTCTACTTGTCGGCGGCGAATTCCAGCCGCGTCTGGCCTGCCATGTAAGGTCGCAGAACGTCAGGGATGGCAACGTGACCTGAGCCATCCTGATAATTCTCGAGCACCGCAACCAGTGTTCTTCCAACCGCCAGCGCACTGCCGTTCAGCGTATGCACAAGTTCAGGCTTGTTGGTCGCGGTATTGCGGAAGCGCGCCTGCATGCGTCGCGCCTGAAAGTCCTGGAAATTGCTGATCGAGGAAATTTCGCGATATTTCTGCTGGCCGGGCAGCCACACTTCGAGGTCAATCGTGCATGCCGATGCAAAACCCAGATCGCCGGCGCACAAGGCCATCGAACGAAACGGCAGTTCGAGTTTTTTCAGAATGGCTTCAGCATTGGCAACGATTTCATCGAGTGCATCCCAGGACTTGTCGGGGTGCACGATCTGCACCAGCTCAACCTTGTCAAACTGATGTTGCCGGATGATCCCGCGCGTGTCCTTGCCATAGGATCCTGCCTCGCTGCGAAAACACGGCGAATGACAGACATGTCGAATGGGCAGGGTCTCTTCACTGACGATTTTGTCTCGATACAGATTGGTGACCGGCACTTCAGCCGTTGGAATCAGAAACCGCTCTTCGTCGCCCTTCAGTGCGAACAGGTCGTCCCGCATCTTCGGTAGCTGGCCGGTACCGTACAGGGCTTCTGCGCCAACCAGATACGGAACCCATACTTCTTCGTAACCATGTTCCTGGCTGTGCGTGTCCAGCATGAATTGGGCAATGGCTCGATGCAGCCGCGCCGTGGCGCCTCGCAACACGACAAAGCGTGCACCCGAAATCTTGGCCGCTGCATCGAAATCCAGCCCGACGCCTCCGCTCAGATCGACATGATCACGCGGTGAGAAATTGTATTGAGTAGGCGCTCCATGTTGCCGCAACTCCACGTTGGCATGCTCGTCACGGCCATCGGGGACGCGCGCATCCGGAACATTGGGTAATCCG
>JANNBJ010000234.1:0-64427 GCA_031385325.1 Gammaproteobacteria bacterium
GCATCCCTGCACCACACGGGAAGGTCTGATCGATCAGACCTTCCCTAAATGACATGCGCCTGCAAATACCCCATTCTCCGGCGCTGAACTCAACAGTTGGAAGCTTTATGAAATCAGCGCTGAGAGGGGTAATGGCCGTCGGCATCGTACTGGCCATCGTCACCATCGCTTCCCCGGGATTGCTTGGCTTTTCAATCTGGCGAATCCCAGCCTTGTTACCCGTCGCCACCGGGCTCGCTGCCAAGCTCGGTTGTTCTAGCCACTTTTTATCCGGCTTTGCACAGGACCGAATCGTTGCTGACCTCATGTCCTATTCGCCGGTTTCCAAACTGGTGAACCTGACCTTTGACGAATCCAGTGCCACAGCGGATCTGTTCGGCCAGGCACGTACCCGCGCAATTTTCCGTCCGGGACTTGGTTGTACGCTGGATATCGGCGATACCAGCGCACTGAACGATCTGGTGGTTGCACCGGTCAAGCGTGACGCGGTGATTGAAGTCGCCATCAATTCGCAACTTCAGGAAGCGCTGAATCAACTGCTGGCCGACGATGAGCAGGCGCAACTACAAACCCGCGCACTCATCATCCTGCATAACGGTCGACTGGTCGCCGAGAGTTATGGCCCGGGCATCACTTCTGACACACAGCTCCACGGCTGGTCCATGGGCAAGAGTGTCACCTCGATGCTGGTCGGTCGCCTGCACACCCTCGGCCAGTTGCCAGCCCGGGATGATCCACTGTTTGCCGAGTGGTCCAACGACAAGCGTGCCAACATCCGCCTTGAACAGCTCCTGCAGATGAGTTCCGGTTTGAGCTTTGACGAGACCTACGCACCGGGTTCGGATGCCACGCGCATGCTGTTTCTCGAGCACAGTACCGTCACCGCACCGATGGCGGGGCCGATTGAGCAGGCACCCGGCACTCACTTCAGTTACTCATCCGGTACTACCAATCTCATCATGCAGCATCTGCGCCAGACACTTGGTGGTAGCCAGGCGCTGCTGAACGCCTGGAATGAAGAACTGCGCCGACCACTGGGGCTTGCGGACACTACGTTCGAACCGGATCCGGATGGCTTGCTGGTCGGCAGTTCCTATATCTATGGCTCCGGACGAGATTGGGCGAGACTTGGCCAACTCATGCTGCAACGGGGCCAGTGGAATGGTTCCACCCTCATCGATGCAGACTGGATCGATGCGGCGACAACCCCTAACAAAAGCACCAACGAACGTGCTTACGGCTATCAGTTCTGGTTGAACCGGGGTGATGACAAACTGCGCTGGCCACACCTGGCACAGGATGCGTATGCGATGGAGGGCAATCGTGCCCAGACGGTCATGATCGTACCATCACGCAATACGGTACTGGTTCGTCTGGGCTGGACCGCCAACGGGTACGATTTTGATCCACGGTTCGGTGTCCTGCTCGATCTGATTCCTGCCGACTGATAACAAGCTAGTCGTTCGAAAAGAGCAGACCACCCTGTGCAGTACGACGCTGTGGCACATCGGACACGTCGTCATCGCCATGTCGAACAACGGCAAAGGCACTCGACTCCGGAGTGGCGTTGAGATTGCGTGGCAGCTTGCCGTCATGCGCAACGACGATGACCACACGCCGATTTTTCGCGCGCCCCTCGGGACTCGCGTTGGTGGCAAGCGGATGATTCTCACCGTATCCCACGGCCGAGATTCGTTCGGCATCTATGCCATCCTGGGTCAGAATCTCGGCAACCGCCGATGCACGAGCAGAAGACAGCTGCCAGTTCGATGCGAATCTGCCCCCATTGACCGGCACGTTGTCGGTAAATCCCTCGATCGTAACCGGATTTTCGAAGGTACTGAGCCAATCGACGATGTCCCGCAGATACGCCACCGCTGCCGGTTTCAACTGGGCGCTGTCGGGCGCAAACGAAATTTCTGCATCGAGGCTGATTTCCAGCCACCGTTCGTTAGAGGCAATGTTCAGCCCCTTGTTTCTGGAGATTCCACCCAACGCGCTGGTGACATGCTCGTGAGACGTCAGCATGGCAGAGTTTCGCGCCTGGGCCGGTTGATCACGAGGGGTGTCAGTCGCGGTATCCACAACTTCCGATGTGACCGTGGCGACGGGTTCGCCAAATTGAAGCGGGTCCATCGTCAACGATGAATTTTCGAAGATGCCGGCAAAGGTCTTTGACAGCTTCTGATACTTCTCCTCGTTGATCGAGGAAATGGCATACATCACCACAAATAATCCCAGCAGCAGCGTCACGAAATCGGCATAGGACACGAGCCATCGATTGCGGGAATCCTCACCCGACGGACCGCGGCCACCCCGGCGGGATTTCTCCCGGCTCGTGGTTCGGCTCCTTGGAGTCGAATGGTTCGATTCAAGCGATTCCACAGTTCGGTTTGCACCCTCGCTCGATCGGGTTGATGGCAGCTGAAAGTCATCGGCATGGGTCAGGCCAGGCGACAGAGTTTGGTCAAACGGCCGGTCAAAAAGCACTGATGAAGCCTGCAACAACTCGTCTGATTCACGCGTTTGCAGACGCGGATCAGCCTGCCCGATGACCGGTTCCTGGCGTGCATTTGTCATGTTGACGATCGCTCGAAATAGCTGGCCAGTCGTGTTTCGATGGTCCTGGGATGTTCTCCCTGGGCCAACGACACCACACCGTCGATCAGCATGTCATCGAGGTTGGCGTCATCCAGCACGAGCATCTTCAGCCGCTCTGCCAGCGGCAGGAACAACAGGTTCGCCACCGCGACGCCATAGACGGTGGCCACAAATGCCGAAGCAATGCCCGGTCCCAACTGGTCAGGCTCGCTGAGATTACCCAGCACCTGCATCAATCCGAGTACAGCGCCAATAAGTCCGATGGTAGGCGCGTAACCCCCCAGGCTTGCGAATACCGCCGCGGCATCCAGCTCGCGTTCGAGCTTGCGCTGGGTCTGGATTTCAAGAATTTCCCGAATGGTTCGCGCCGGTGTGCCATCAACCACCAGGCCCAGGCCACGCGCGATGAAAGGATCCTTGGTCGAGTCAGCAATTTTTTCCAGACCGAGCATGCCGTCACGACGAGCGATCTTGCACCAGTCGCCGACCATCGATGCACGCTTGTGAGGGTCAAGGCGTGGCGGATAAAACAGCCAGCGCGCCATACTGAACGCGCGCGACAGCGTACTGACCGGTGTCTGCACGACCACGGCGCCGAAGGTGCCACCAAAGACGATCAGCAGTGCGGGTAGATTGATCAGGGACGACAGGTAGCCGCCCTCCAGAGCATTGCCTGCAACAATGGCCCCAACGCCGATGAGGATTCCCGCCCATGCGAGTCTATCCACGTTCAGCGTCAATCCAATGAGCGACACGAGCACGCAGACGTATGGTCGCTGCGCCCATGATCTGGCAAACACGAGACTCGGTGACACCGAGCACCGCGCCAATTTCCTTCAGATTCAACTCTTCGTCGTAGTACAGCGACAACACCAGCTGTTCGCGTTCAGGCAGTGTTTCGATGGCAGTGGCCAGTTGCTGACGAAAAGACTCCGCCATGTGAACATCTTCGATCGGGTTGTCATCCATGACATCAGGCGAATCGGAATCGGTTTCGGACAGCTCTTCCAGGCTGAACAGCCGCGCGCCTCTGGAGTCCGCCAGCATGCCGTGGAATTCTTCGAGATCAATGCCCATCTGTCCTGCGACTTCCGTGCCCATCGCCTCACGGCCAGTGATCGATTCAACCTTGCGAGTCGCATCGCTGATCGCTCGGGCATTACGATGTACCGAGCGAGGAACCCAGTCGCCACGGCGCACTTCGTCCAGCATGGCGCCACGAATGCGAATGCCCGCATAGGTTTCGAAACTCGCACCCAGACCTGCATCAAATTTACTGACGGCTTCGAGCAATCCGATCATGCCAGCCTGAATCAGGTCATCGACCTGCACACTGTCTGGCAGTCGTCCCATCAGATGATGGGCGATCCGTTTCACCAGCAACTGATGCTGACGGACCATTTGCTCAGTGTTGCCCGACACCGAAGCGTATGCGGAAACCGGTCGATTACGCATCAACCGACCCGGCGTTCGGCAACCAGTCGCTCCACGAAGAACTCGAGATGGCCACTGGCAACTGCTGGAATGGGCCAGCTGTCCACCGTCTCGGCCAACCGCAACAGCGCGCGCGCCGACTTGCTCATCGGATAGAGTTCTACCACCGCACGCTGCTTGCGCACGGCACGACGCAGGTGATCATCAAACGGAATGGAACCGGCGTGAATCAGCTGAATGTCGAGGAACCGTTCACTCACGCTTTGCAGTTTCTCAAACACCTTCAGACCGTCTTCATCGCCACGCACCATGTTGGCAACTACCCGTGCGCGTTCGATGCCATAACGCTGGTTGAGCACCTTGATCAACGCGTAGGCATCGGTGATCGACGTCGGTTCATCGCAGACCACCACCAGAATCTCCTGGGCAGCGCACAGAAAGCTGAGTACCTCGTCGGAAATCCCGGCCGCCGTGTCGATCAGCAGAACGTCCATCTGATGCGCAATATCGCTGAATGCGCTGATCAATCCAGCATGCTGGCGTGGACCGAGTCGAACCATTTCCTGCATGCCAGATGCCGCCGGAACGATGCGCATCCCCATGGGTCCTTCAATCAACACATCGGCAAGCCCGACACTGCCATCCAGCACATCCTTGAGGTTGTGTCTGGGTTTCAGCCCGAGCAGTACGTCGACGTTGGCAAGGCCGAGGTCAGCATCGAGCAATGTTACCCGTCGCCCCAGTCGCGCCATGGCAACGCCGAGATTCACGGATACGTTGGTCTTGCCAACACCACCCTTGCCGCCTGTCACTGCAACGACCTGGATCGGTCGTAGGCTTCCCTGCTCCATTACCTTTCGCTCCTGCAATCAAGTCCACCACCAGACCACGGTTACGCGATCCACATCGGGCTCGGAGGCGTGGCTTGTTACGCATGGTCATCCATGCGAAACAGCCGGCCTCAAGAAAAGTTAGTACGCTTTCCGGATCGGTCAACGCCGCGCAGTGCCCATTGGCTGACATTCGCGAGGTTGGCCGCACAATGACTGTCATCGATGGTCTGGCCGAAGCCAAGCCACTCAATCGGTCTGGCAGCGCGTTCGTCCGCAAGCAGTACTGAAAAAGCTGCGCCTAGCGTTTCTGCCTGATCCAGTTGAGTCAGCGCGATGACACTGTCCGGACTCGCCCGCTCCAGTGCCCTGGCCAGCAATCGTGGCTGCGCCACTGCCGACAGCACCAGAACATCGATCGGCGATCCACGTGTGCGCCTGGTTGTTGAAGGTTCACCATCAGTGTCAATCAGCAACAGTCGATGACCCTGACGGCACCAGGCGGACACGTCTGGTTCGTCCGTGACATGAAAGTCAACGCCAAGCAGCTGGGCCAGGTGTTCCAGCTTCAACGTGCCTCCCAGCCGATGCTGGTCGGTGCTGAGCAGCACGACTCCCTCGGTGCCGTGTACCAGAACGAAGGACGTGACGAGCCTTGAGATGAGCGCCGTCTTGCCATGGCCAGATGGACCGGTGAACCGATAAGCACCCGGCAACAATGTGCCGGTATCCAGATCAGCGGTGATCGGCCCGGTTGGCTCCACCAGTTGACGGGCGATCCGTTCGGCAAGCCCGACCCCATCGGATTCACTGACCAGATGCGCGATCACTGATTCGCTGTAGTCAAGATCTGTCAGCAGTTGCGCATCGGCGTTCGCGGTTTCAGGTTGGGTCTGAATGTTTTTTGCACGCTTGCGACCCCACCAACCACCGCCGGCAGGTTGCTGCGTTGGCCAATCCACCGTCGCTACCCGACTGCGTGGTGATGCGTCTTCCCGCGGCTGTGAGTCGAGTCCCGTTTGTTGTGGGGGCAGCCCACTCTCCGGGACAGGACCTACACCAAATTCTGCCGCGCCAAAGACAGTAGAGCCGATGGTCGCGGGCGCTATGGCATCCAGCGCTGGTGCGAGATTGTTCAGCTGTCGCTCGCTGCAGGCGGTAATCCTGATCCTGCCATTATTCGAATCCTGTTTCAGGATGATTGCGTCTGGTCCGAACGCTGCCCTGACATCAGCCAGAACCGAACGCATGGCACTGCCAGTGAACTGACGAATGCCCAGTTCCTCGTTCCTGGATTTTACTGCCGCTGCTGACTTTGCTGGCGCCTTTGCAGCCTGTGTCGATGACGACGTTGAAGATTTGCCTCGCATAATTGCTCTCCTTGTCTGCTCGTGTTCTTGCGAACTCAATCAGCCTGATCTCAGCCCGCGCGTCCGATGGTGGCGATGACCGTGATCTGCTTGGTTTCCGGAATCTCCTCAAACGCGAGGACATGAATCACCCGCCGTGACAACTTCACAAAACGTGCAAGCATCCCTCTCAAAGTAGCAGACACCAGCACAACTGCCGGCTTGCCGGCGATTTCCTGCTTTTCAGAGGCAGCTATCAAAGAACGCGACAGTCGATCCGCCAATCCTGGCTCGAGAACGGGAGCCTGATCGCTACCCTGTCGACGTGCCTGATCCAGCAATTGTTCAAGCTCGGGTTCAAGCGTGATGACGTCGAGGCTTTGTTCAGCGCCGTAGATACCCTGCACGATCATGCGTCCGAGCGAGGCGCGAACAGCCAGCAGCAGCATCGCCGGATCCTTGTTCGTTGCCGCTGCATTGGTGATGGATTCAGCAATCGTGCGCAGGTCCCTGATGGGGATTTTCTCCGCCAGCAGGTTCTGCAGTATTTTCAGCAGCACGGACAGCGAGACCGCACCCGGCACCAGCTGTTCGGCCAGTTTCGGTGCCGATTCACCCAGCATTTCCAGCAACTTCTGCACTTCATCGTGCCCCAGCAGTTCGGCTGCGTGATCCTGCATGATCTGATTGAGGTGAGTCGCGACCACGGTGCTGGCATCGACCACGGTATAACCCAGAGATTGCGCGGCCTCGCGTTGTGAGCCGTCGATCCAGACTGCAGGCAAACCGAAAGCCGGGTCCTTGGTGGCGATGCCATCCACACGGCCGAAGACTTCGCCCGGGTCGATCGCCAGAAATTTGTCGTTGTAGATTTCTGATTCACCTGCTGTGACACCCAGCAGCGTGATCCGATAGCCGTTTGGCAGCAGATCAAGGTTGTCCCGTATATGTACTGAAGGCACAAGAAAGCCAAATTCCTGCGACAGCTTCTTGCGTACCCCCTTGATGCGCTTCAAGAGCTCACCACTCTGGTTGCGATCAACCAGCGGTATGAGCCGATAGCCGACTTCCAGCCCCAGCACATCAACCGGCGCAACGTCCTCCCAGCCAACGTCAGCATTTGCATCGCTTGCGACCGGCGCTGCGGCAACGGTTTCACTCGTCTCAACCACTGGCTTGTTGGACCGTTCGGCAATGAGCCACGCACCAACTCCAGCAATCAGCGCAAGCGTAATGAAGATGAAGTGTGGCATGCCTGGGACCATGCCAAGGATGAACATGATCCCGGCCGACATACCCAGCGCACGAGGATCGGCAAACATCTCGCCCATGATCTGCGAACTGACATCTTTCTCACCACTCACCCGCGTCACGATAATGGCCGCTGCAGTGGACAAGAGCAGCGAGGGAATCTGAGCGACCAGGCCATCACCAATCGTCAACAGTGTGTAGTTATGCAGCGCCGCGGCAAACTCAAGATCATGTTGCGCCACACCGATGAACAAACCACCGAACACGTTGATCAGCATGATCAGGATGCCAGCGATCGCGTCGCCCCGAACAAACTTGCTGGCGCCATCCATCGATCCATAAAAGTCTGCCTCTCGGGAGACATCTTCGCGTCGGGATTTGGCCTTTGCCTGATCGATGATGCCGGCGTTCAAATCAGCGTCGATCGCCATTTGTTTGCCCGGCATCGCGTCGAGAGTAAACCTGGCGCTGACTTCGGAAATCCTGCCGGCGCCCTTGGTGACCACCACAAAGTTGATGATGACGAGAATGATGAATACCACCAGGCCCACAACATAGTTGCCACCTACCAGCACTTCACCAAACGCCTCGATGACATGCCCCGCAGCCGCGCCGCCGTTGTGCCCTTCGATCAGGACAACCCGGGTCGAGGCAACGTTCAGTGCCAGTCGCAGCAACGTCGCCACCAGCAGGACGGTTGGAAAAGCCGAGAACTGCAATGGCTGGAGTGCATAAATGCCGGCCAGCAATACCACCAGAGAGAGGGCGATATTGAAGGTAAAGGCAGCGTCCAGAAGCCACGTCGGAACCTGTATGGTCATCAAGGCCAACAACAGCAGGAGCAGTGCTGGAATACCCAGACCTGCCTGCACGATCCGACTCATCATCGAGATTCTCCCTGCCCGTCATTAGTCAGGCTTGCACCTGTTACGTCCTTGCGGAACTCCTGCGGAATTTCCGCTTCACGGTAAACCGGGACTTCCGGCACCGTGCCCGCACGATAGGATTTGAGCTGATAGACATAGGCCAGTACCTGGGCCACAGCCACATACAGCGCCTGCGGCACCTCGCCTCCCACCTGCACGGTATAAAACAGCGCTCGGGCAAGTGGCGGCGACTGCACCTGAACCACCTTGTTGGCCCTGCCTACTTCGCGAATACGCATCGCCAGTTCATCAACACCCTTCGCCAGTAACATTGGTGCCCCGTTGCGCGCGGAGTCATATTTCACCGCCACCGCGAAGTGCTCCGGGTTGGTGATGATCACATCCGCTTCCGGCACATCTGCCAGCATGCGCCGACGTGAAATTTCCTGTTGCAACTGCCGAATGCGCGACTTCACCTCCGGCTTGCCTTCAGAATCCTTCATCTCGTCGCGCACTTCCTGTTTGGTCATGCGCAGCTTCTTGTTGAAGGCGGCAATCTGGTAAGGCACATCGATGGCTGCAACCACGGCGAGAGAACAGCCGATCAGCAACAGCGACAAGCCAACAATGCGTGATCCGGACGACAGCGCCGCTTCCATCGGCAGCTGGCTCAGTGCCATGGTCTCGCCCAGCACGGACCACATCACGCCAATGGACACACCGGTAACCAGCAGAAACTTGGCAATGGACTTCACCAGTTCGATCAACGACTGGGCCGAGAACATCCGCTTCAGGCCGGATAGTGGATTCATCCGGCTGGCCTTGAAACCGATGGCCTGGGATGACAGCACCAGGCCACCAACCGCCAGGGAGGAAACAAGACCGGCAAACATCATGAGAACAAGAAGCGGCAACACCGACCAGATCAGCGCGCTCAAACCCAGTTGGAGCGCTTCAAACATCCCGGTTTCCGGCGTGGCAATACGCTCGAAGATCTTGCGTGTTGCCTCCGCCAGCTGACGCGCGCTGGCTGGTGCCAGAAACCAGATCGCGGCGGCACCGGCGAGGACCAGGGACATCGTATTGAGTTCACGGGAGCGGACCGCCTGACCTTCTTCACGCGCCTTGTCCTTCTTGCGTGACGATGCTTCTTCACTGCGTTCCTGACCGTCATTTTCTTCGGCCATGGTTATTGCACCCAGCCGGAAGTGATCTGGAACAGTTCATTGGCGAGTGATTCAAAGTGTGGCTGCCAACCCGCGAGCATGATCCAGACGATGATCAGTCCAAACAGGAGAGAAAACGGGAAACCGAGCGAGAAGATATTGAGCTGCGGTGCAGCCCGACTCATCACCCCGAAGGCGATGTTCACCACCAGCAACGAAATAACGGCCGGCATGGCGATCATGACCCCACCCATGAACATCCAGCTGCCCAGTTGAACCAGCGCTCCGGCCAGTTCATCAATGGGCATGTTGATGCCTAGCGGGTAGACACGAAATCCTTCAACCAGCACAGACAAGAGCACCAGATGGCCATTCATGCTGATGAACAGCAGGGTGACCAGCATGAGAAAGAACTGACTCCAGATAGTGACCTGCACACCGTTGCCAGGATCAACCATCGCAGCAAAACCAAGACCCATCTGCATGGCGATGAACTGACCGGAAATAACGAAGATCTGGAAGAACATGATCGTTGCAAAACCCAGCGCGACACCGGCAAACAGCTGCAAGCCACCATTGAGCATGACACCAAGGTCGAAACCTTCCATGACCGGTGGCGCATCCAGCATCGGGGCAACAGCAACTGACATGACCCAGGCCATGGCCAGGCGGATTCGTCGTGGAATCAGCTGATTGCCAAAGATGGGCACCACCATGAGAAAACCGCCGATGCGCAGAAAAGTCCACAGCACCTGCCAGAACCAGGTCACAAGCTCGTCAACGGGGAGCTGCACGTCAGCCGACCATCTGCGGGATCTTGTCAAACAGGCCATGTGTGAAGTCGATGATGGATCCCATGATCCACGGACCTGCCGCCATCAATGTCAGCAAGGTCGCGAGCAACCGGGGCAGGAACGACAGCGTCTGTTCGTTGATCTGGGTAGCTGCCTGAAATATGGAGACAATCAGTCCAACCACCAGACTCGGCAACACGGCGACGCAAACGATGATGACCACCAGGAAGAGCCCCTCACCAAACACGGACAGCGCGTCACCCGGGGTCATGCCGTAACTCCGAAACTGGAAGCAAGTGTCCCCATGATCAGCACCCAGCCATCAACCAGCACAAACAGCATGAGCTTGAATGGCAGGGAGATGATCAGCGGCGACAACATCATCATGCCCATGGACATCAGGACACTTGCCACCACCATGTCGATGACGAGAAACGGAATGAACAGGATGAATCCGATCTGAAAAGCGGTTTTGAGCTCGGAAGTCATGAATGCCGGTACCAGAACAAAGAAGTCGACCTCCGCCTGCATATCGGCGTCGGTGTCACTCTCAAGCTTCTGCCCGGCCAAGCCAAGAAACAGATCCAGATCATCTTCCCGGGTCTGCGCCAGCATGAAACGCTTGAGCGGCACGGATGCTTCCAGCAAGGCAGCCTCCGGCGTCATTGTTTCGGCCAGATACGGTTCCAGCGCCTGGGTATTGATTTCTTTCAGCACAGGGCTCATGACAAAGATGGACAGGAACAAAGCAAGGCCGACGAGTATCTGGTTGGACGGGGTTGACTGCATCCCGATCGCCTGCCGCAAAATTGCAAACACAATGACTATTCGCGTGAATGAGGTGAGCATGATCATGGCCGACGGCAACAGTGTCAGCGCCGTCATGACAGCCAGGATCTGCAGACTGACGCCGTAACTCTGCTCGTCGCCCGTGCCGGTAATGGTCACCGCCGGGATCTGCGGTAGCGCCAACGCGATGCCAGGGCACACAAGCCCCGCCACCAACAAGCCTATCCACGTACTCGTCCGGGAGTTCATGCTGCAGCTCCAGTGTGTGCGACCGGTTCGGCTGTCAAACCAGCCTGCGCCAGCGCCGTCGAAAAATCGTTCGGATCCGGGTCGAGCCGATTCGGCTGTCCGTGAGCAACGGTACATAACGGGGTCATGCTCTGAGCATTGATTCCGATGAGTACACGCGTGCCTTCCACCTCGACCAGCAAGAGCTTCTCCTTGGGTCCGAGAAATCGTGTTGCAACTACCGTTATGGCGTTTGCATCGAGAGTTCGTCCCGTTGTCAGGCGTCGCGCAAACCAGGCCATCAGGAAGATAAGCCCGACGATGAACGCAAGAACCGTAATGATCTGGAGGTAGTCGGCTTGCATGTCAGTTCAGACTTTGCAGGCGCTGCTCCGGGCTCATCACATCGAGCAGTCGCACGCCGAACTTGTCGTTGACGACGACAACTTCACCACGCGCGACCAGCGTGCCATTGACCATGACATCCAGCGGTTCGCCAGCAGTCCGGGACAGCTCGACAATCGAACCTTTGTTGAGTTTGAGCAGCTTGCGGATGCTGATGTTGGTATTGCCAACCTCCATCGATAATCGCACCGGAATGTCCAGAACCACATCCAGGTTCTGCGGTCGGCTCGCTTCACGCGACATCGGCGACTCTTCACTGCCTGCTTTGACGTTTTCGTCTGCCATCACTGTTCTTCCTTAACGGGGTACATCTTCAAGAAATTCGAGGGCAAGATTGCCGCGTGACTCGCCGAGCTTGGCCATGAACACAGGGGCTGATCCCACCACAACTTCGTGCATTTCTGGCATATCGAGTTCAATCACGTCACCCACCTGCATCGACAGCAGTTCCCGCAGTCGCAATCGGCGGCTGGCGATCTCGCAATTGACCGGCACATCCGTTTCCAGCAGCCGCTGTTCCAGCTGGAGGCTCCACTCGTTATCGATTTCCTCGCCGTCAATACGAATACGGCTATCGAGAATGCTGCGGAACGGCTCGAGCGCCGTGTACGGAATCGCGATGTGCATCTCGCCACTGCCTGATTCCAGCGCCACTCGAAACGTCGTGACCATCAGGACGTCATCGGGGTTGAACTGGTTGAGCAGATTCGGATTGATCTCCCGGCCTACCACCTCGACATGGATGTCGAGCACATCGGCCCACGCCGATTTGTACACCTTGGCCAACAATTCATGTACGCGGTCAACTACCCGTCGTTCGGTCGGCGTGAAGTCCCGACCATCGATGTCCGCCAGGTCATTGGTGCCGCCAAACAGTCGTTCCACCATGCGATAGATGAGCTTGGCATCCAGCACGATCAGACAGGCACCGACAAAAGGGGTGATTCGGGTAAGACCGATACTGGTGGGCACAAACAATGACTGGGCATATTCGGAAAATTTGAGTACCTGCACACCGCCTGCACCCACATCGATCTGAAAGCGCAGCAACGAGAGCATTTCGACGCGAAACTGACGGGCAAATTTCTCGCCGATGAGTTCCAGGGTCGGCAGTCGGCCACGGACCACACGATCCTGACTGGTCAGGTCGTAATGACGGACATCCGTTGGTGTCTCACCGGAATCATCTTCAGTGTCCACATCTCCACTGCTGACGCCGGACAACAGCGCGTCGATCTCTTCTTCAGACAGGACGTTTCGATCAGCCATGACAAACTCGACTTACTGCAGGACAAAGGTCGAAAACAGGATCTTTTCGGCTTTGGCGTGCACGCCTTGTTCCTTGAGGATGGTATTCACTGTCTTGCGCAGTGCTTTCTGCAGCGCTTCCTTGCCTGCCTGTGTCTGTAGATCGGAAAATTCCTGGGCGGAGAGTGTGTCCAGCATCTTGGCACGCACCAGCGGTGCATGCGCGGTGATGGCCTCCATCACCGCCGGATCTCTTGCCATCAACGCCAGTTCCGACTGCAGAAATCGTGGCTTGTTGGCCACCAGGTAGTTCACGACAAAAGCCGGCGCGAAAGTGACGTACATGGCTTTGGTATAAACCGGCTTCTCAGGTTCTGCATTTGCCGCATCGGCAGGATTGAGCAGGAACATCGTTCCACCAACACTCGCGCCGATGGCCACGACCAGTGCAGCGGCGAAGATCATGATCATCTTCTTGTTGTTGGGCGCCGCAGCGACTTCTGTCGCTTCTGCCGGTGATGTTGCCTTGGGAGCTTGTTTTTTGGCTGCCATGTCAGTTTTCCGTACCAGATCCATTGGGAATTCGTGGTTAGTGCGTCAACAAGTCAACGCGCCATGAATCGAGTCTAGTACGGAAAATTTAATCTGCCGGAGAGTGGGCCGTTTCGCGCCATTAAGTTGGCGCTTGGAGAATTCCGGGCAAGAGAAGAAGCGCGCATCGATGTGTTCCAGGGGCCAGTAGATCAGACCCCCGAAACGCATTTTCACATCAGGCGCGAGTATCGATCAACCGATCCGAGATAGCTTGCGATCGAGGAGCGGATGGTCTATCCGGACCGGTTCCCGCTCCGCCTTGCGAAAATTGACTCAACAAGGCGTTCGACGTCTCGTCATGTGCACGGCGATCATTTGTCCCGCCGGTGCCAACGCTGATATCACCCAGGCTGATACCCTGGGCTTCAAACATCTGCCGAAGCCGCGCGATATTCTGTTCCAGCAGATCACGTGTGGCCCCTTCCCGCGCATGGAAAACCAGGCTCATCTGCTCACCTGACCGCATCTGGACATCCACCTGCCCAAGCTCTTCCGGATGGAGAGACAGGGTCATGCGCTGGACGAGATCACCAAAACCCGCCGCATTGAAGCGAATCGACTGGGCATGCATTCTGCCTACATGGGCCAGTATGTGGTCCGGCAGCTCGTCCGTCGAACGTAGCCAGACATCCGATCTGGCGGTTGCGACCGTGGGACGCTGATCTGGCTGATGAGTCGTCTTGTCAGCGCTCGACTGCGGCGCCGCGTTGGTCAGCGCATCAGACGACCGGCTCTCGGTCGGCGCCCCGCTGCGGATCAGACTATCGAGTGTCGACCCACCTGCGGCCGAGAATGCGTTCGACTCACGCAGGATGGCGGTCCCGATGTCCTGTATCCTGAAGCCCTCATCAAGCAGGGTCTCAACGTCTGCGACATCATTGACGGCCTGATCAAGTGTCAATGACTTCAGGGACTTGTCATTGGCCAGGCTCAAGCGAATGAGATCAGCGGGGCTCAAACTCAAAACTTCCTCCGACAGCTGATCCAGGTCGGTGCCAACGGGCATGGCGGTCACGGAACCGAAAGACTGCTGAACGTCAATCTGGCCAGCCAGTGCTGTGGGCAACGTGGTGATGGCAGTCGGGGCCGAACTCAGCGTCTGCAAAGTATCGAGACCTGAAGACCCAGAGCGCTGTGCTGCCAGTTGAGAACCAGAAGAATTCTGGTTATTGGCTAGCTCTGAAATTGCCAGATCTGCAATTGCCGACGGCGTGCTGGCCGCCGTATTCAACGGAACGGTCAACGAGCCGGTCAGAGGAGCGGTCAAGCTCCCACCCGCGTCAGGTAAATTGTTCTGACCGGAAGCCGCAAGCAATGAACGCACGCGGTTGAGGACATCGGTGATGGCCTGGGAAATCGGCGCGGTTGTAACGGAAAGTCCTGGTGCCGTGGTAACCAACGACGAAACTGAAAGTCCTTCCACTCTCCCGACTTCGCTGTCTGCTCCTAACGTTGCCGTGGGCAAAGCCCTTGAAATCAACGACGACGTCAAAGACCTGGAATCCAGCGATTTCGCACCATCGGCCAACGCTGCATAAGTCGCAGTCACGCCATTAACACCCGGACTGCCACTCAGCGCTGCAGTTATCACGGCCGGGTCAAGACCTCTGGCATCATAAATCGGCTTTTGCACCAGCGCAGAAGACAGCTCATCGGCCAGGCGTCCAAGCTCAAACGCGGCATCCACCAAACGCGATGTCAATTCGTCCGGCAGACTCCCGCCGGTGGTACCGGCAACATCCTGCAGGGGCGCTACCTCTTCAAGAATCGCCCAGACATCTGCCAGCAACACCTCATCCGAAGAGGGTTCTTCAACCAGGATCGAAGGCAACGGACCTTGGTCAGGTTGTTCGTCGAGGTCCTGCGGCGCTTGGGTTACGGGGCCATCAGTAACACCCGACTGCTGCATTTCGCGCGCATAAATCGCGGAAAACGCTGCACCCGCGTCCGACTGACCCGAACCCACGGTTTCACTTGATGATGCTGGAGGAGTATTCAACAGGCTTCCAATAGTGGTCTGCACAATGGTCCTTTGTTAAGAACGTCAATTCGTTCTGTGACTGGAAATCTTGAATTCCGCGCGCGCGTTCAAGGACGTCTGAAACGGCACATGAACGTGTTCGCAGGGCGTATTCGAAAGGTGAGGAGCAATGAGTGTGCCAATTTGTTCTGGATGGCTATACGCGGCTCAGATAGTCGTGTTCGCGGCCGCCGGCAACAATTCGGGTGCACACCACCTGGTAGTCGATGCCCGGGTAGCGGCTCGCGATGCCGCTGAAGAGGGCATCCCACCATGATGTATCACGAACCGTACAGTGTGCGTTTTCGCCGTTTGGCAACAGCTTGCGCGCCGGATAACAGGCAACGTTGGCAAACACGAACTTGCGCGCGTATGCGAACAGTTCGTCAATGATCCAGGGCAGATCGGCCTCAGCACAGTGCTCAAGCACGTCGGTGCAGACCACCAGATCAAACCGTCCACCCGGCTTTTCGGCATAGGGTCGAAATCCCGGATCAAACAGAGTGACATCAACGCCCAGCAGTTCCTGAACGCAACTGGCCTTCCGATCTCCCAACCGCATGTCATTCACCGGTTGATAGAGCATCGCCTTGCCACAGCCGTAATCGAGCATGGTGCGCACGGGATACTGCTTGGTGACCGCTACCAGTGTGACCAGATGTTCACTCAGACTCTGGCCGGGAAACATTGAACCGCCGGTTATGCCGTGTTCCGGAGATCCGTGTTCATGCAGTTGTCGATAAGCCGCGATCAATTCATGAAATCGGGGACTGGGGTTGTCCTCCCGATAGGGTTCCACCATTACAGCGTTCATTGAGGACCTCCTTGTCCACTCAGAGGCAGTGTAGATCAGGTCGCTGAATTTGTTTTTCCTTCACCGGAACCCGGAGCATGTCGCTGAGCCACTTGTTCAGAAGGACCTCAAACTGCATGTCGCGCTTGGCGACGAACCCGCCCGGGATACAACACTGCCGGCAGAAACGCAGGCCTTTGCTAGTCTTTGCGCATGAACAGATCAATGAACGCCAAAGACAGCAGCAAACTGGATGAAGCCAGACGCTGGCACATCGAAGGTCGACGTGCTGATGCGAAGCCGATTTACAGCCGGCTGCTGAGAAAGTATCCGGCCAACAGCGACGTTCAGTCGCTCATGGCGGCCCTGCTGCTGGATGAAGGCGAAGCCATCTACGCTCTGCCCTTCCTGCGCAGACTCACCATCGCCCGTCCTGCGGACGCCGATCTGCAATACAACCTGGGGCTGGCCCTGGCCGAGTCCGGTGAACATCGCGCGGCGATCGACGCTTATGCCATTGCCCTTCGATTGTCTCCCACGCACCCGCTCGCCTGGTACAACACGGGGCTTTCGTGGCGCAAGCTTGGCAATGCTGACAAGGCTATTGACGCGCTACTGCGTGACACCGCGTTACGACCACGCGCCGATAGTTGCCGACTGCTCTCGCGCTTGTACAAGGAACAGAAAGAGCTGACGCAGGCTCTCGACTACGCCTACCGATGTGTGGAACTGGAAGGTGCCAAACCGGCCGATCTTGATTACCTGGTGGCACTGGAATCGAGAAATCTCGCGGAGTCGATGTTCATCAGTGACACGCAGGCACTGGAAATTGAATCGCTTGCCGTACACGCGGCGCAACTGACCCCGGACAATGCCGAGACATTGACCAATCTTGGCATGGTGTACAGCCAGCTAGGCGATTTTGCAGGTGGCATACCACCTTTGCAGCGCGCGCATGTTCTGGATTCGAGCAACGAAAACTGTCTGAAGCTACTGGCCGTCATGTTGATGACCATGGGCGATATCGAAGACGGATGGCGGCTGCGAATGAGTCGCGAGCGGATTTCGAATACACCCGAGATCGCCACCATTCCACGCTGGCAAGGCAGGATCAGGCCCGGCCTGCGACTGGTTGTCCTGCGTGAACAAGGTGTGGGTGATGAGATCCTGTACGCAAACATGCTGACCGATCTGCTGGACGCAGGTGTGCAAGTTACATTTCCTTGCGACCCTCGGCTGATTCCACTCTTTCGTCGCAGCGAACCACGGTTGAACGTCTCTGCTGGGTTAACCCAGGAGGAGTTCAACGAACACGACGCATTTGTTGGCCTGGGCGAACTGCACATCTGGCTGCGACCTACCCTCGCCGACCTGCCGCCGCCGAAGCGCCTGTTCCAGCCGGACCTCGAAGCCCGCAAGTGCTTTCGAGCGCAGTGGGAACAACGCTATCCCGGTCGTCGATACGTCGGCTTGTCATGGCTGAGCCACAGCACCTACAACGGTGCGAGCAAGTCCATTCCATTGACACTCCTTGACCCTGTCCTGCAAACACCTGACACGGTGTTTATCTGTTCCCAGTATGGCGAAGGCGCTGCGGAATTTGCCGAGTATGGGCGTCAACGCGGCTTCAGCGTTCATGTCGATCCACGGTGTAACGCCTTGTCAGACCTGGAAGTTGCTGCAGCCCAATTGGCAGCACTTGATGAGTTTGTTTCCGTGTCCAACGCCAGCGTGCATCTGGCTGGTGCCCTTGGGGTAAAAACACATGCGCTCATTGGACGACGCCCGGTATGGCACTGGTTTCTTCAAGGTAAGCAGTCCCCCTGGTATCCCGACGTGACGTTGTACCGCCAGATCTACCTCGACAGCTGGGCCGAACCCATTGCGCAAATCGCCAAACAGCTCGGGAGACCCGCATGAACGCCAACACCATCCGCGTGTTCATTGGTTATGATCGAAGTGAAATTGCGGCCTACAACGTTCTCGCGCACAGCATTCTTGAACAAGCCAGCATGCCGGTTTCCATCACTCCGGTCATGCTGACGCAGCTGAAGGGAGTTTACAGCCGTCCGCAGCACGCGCTGGCTTCAACCGAATTTTCGTTCTCGCGATTCCTGGTGCCATGGCTGTGCAACTATGACGGTTATGCGATCTTCATGGACTGCGACATGCTCTGTCGCGCTGACATCGCAGAACTGTGGTCATACCGCAGCCCCTCGAGAACGATTCAGGTCGTCAAACACGACTATCAACCCGAAGCTTCCATCAAGTTCAACAACAACATACAGACCCGCTATCACCGCAAGAACTGGTCCAGCGTGATGTTGATGAACTGCGCCAGGTGCTACAATCTCACACCCGAGTACACCAACACCGCAACCGGTCTAGAGCTGCATCAGTTCAAGTGGATAGACGACGATGATCACATCGGCGCTCTGCCACACGGCTGGAATCATCTGGTCGGTTATGACCGCTATCAAGCCGACGCCCGTCTGGTCCACTTTACCGAAGGGGGTCCCTACTTCGAGGCTTATGCAGATTGTGACTACTCAGCGGAGTGGAATGCCGCCCGCGATCGTTTGTTGTCAGTCTGTGATCGGGAGAGTCTGACGGTAGTCGCCTGACTGAAAGCCTTTCCGAACCATTTGGCTCAGCGCAGACTGGCCAGCTCGCCATGAGCGAACTGAATCTCTCGCTCCAGAGCCGTCAACAACGACGGCATCTCGTTCCACATCTCATGTTGAGCGTGTTTTTCAACCTCTGAAGCGATTCCCGCACAATTCGTAGCACCGATATTGGCGCAGCTCCCCTTGAGTGAATGAGCCAGACGACCAATGGACTGACGCTCACCAGATCTCCACATCTGCTGCAATTGCAGGTGTTGAGTGGCTGATTCTCGCAAAAAGACTTCGAGCAGCTCGCCGAAGTCGTCTTCCATGATTTCACGTAGTCCCAGCAGTATCTCGTCATCGATGTGGTCAGACATGTTCCGTGCTCCAGTTGAACCGGACCACCACGGAGTTGCCGGGTTCTTCGTAGGTCACTTCATCACACAGTTCGTTCAACAGCATCATGCCGCGGCCATGATAGCCAACGCTTTTTCTCTTCGACCTCACGCCAGCTTTCCTGAAATCAAATCCCCGACCGCTATCGGTCACACGCAAGGTCAGCACACCGCCGGTCTCATCAATTTCGTTGGCCAGTTCAAATCGGATGAAACCCTCCAGCCGCTCCAGTGCCTGGGCGCGCCGGGCATAGTAGGTTGCGAACCCCTCCGCGGAATCCTTGAGAGAAGAGTCCAGGCCCATCACCCCGTGCTCCAGCGCGTTGGAATAGGTCTCGGCCAGAATCGTGTAGATTTCACTGGCCCGACGGCGAAGCTGCGGAGACTCCATCAGAATGTGCTGAAGCATCGGCAAGGGATTGAACGCTCGCAGTGAGCGCGGCCCAAGTTCGTAACAGAGCTTCCAATCCTGCGGAGAGCCCGCGAATTCTGCGGCATCACCGCCAGAACGTATCAGATCTACTGCGTCCAGCACGGTCACTTCGACCAGTGTCAGATCATCGGTGCGCGCCTGGTTCGCCATGTGCGCCTGAACCTTTGTCAGCACTGTTTCAAAAACAGTGGTGGCAGGAGCTTGCCGTACGACATCAATCAGATGCTCATGGCCAAACGCCACACCCGCGGCATTTTCCGCTTCAACCAGACCATCAGTACACAGAATGATGCAATCACCGGTTTCAACCTCGACCATCCCGGTAGTTGCAGCAAAGTTCTGATCATCCAGTATTCCCAGTGGCAGATTCCGAGAGACGATCTCGAATACGTCCTGCTTTGAGTGACGTAGGAGAATTGCTGACGGTAATCCCCCATTCCAGTACTCCAGCGTGTTCTTGCGCAGTGACAGCCTGAGCATGGTCACGCAGCAGAAGTAACCCGGTGGCAACACGGTCCGGAGCTTGCGGTTCGATTCGCGCAGGATATCCGAAACACTGAAGCCCTTGGCCGTCATCCCGTAAAACGTGTCGGCAAGTGGCAGTGCCCCGATCGCGGCGGTCAGTCCATGCCCGGTGAAGTCACCCAGCAAGACCAGCAGGTCACCGGCCGGATCATGCGCGGCCAGCAGGACATCACCATTGAAGACCGACATCGGTGACAGCAGGTGTTTGAGAAACGGCCCTTTCAGCTTGCCCGTGTGTGCAATGTTGTCAAAGACAGACTTTGCCGCCAACTGCTCCTGGAGGAGGTGCGATTGCAGACGGTGTAGTTCCTCCCGCTGCACCCTGAGCTGATGCTGTTGCTCTCGCAGCCGAGTCAACGCCTGCAACTTGGCTTTCAGGACAATCGGGTTATAGGGTTTGGAAAGAAAATCGTCACCACCGGCGCTCAGGCAACGGTCCAGCCATTCATTGCCGGCGAGCGATGACAGGAAGACGATCGGCACATAATCGTCTGATGACGATGCTCGCACAGTGCGCGCCACTGCAAAACCATCGAGCCCTGGCATCATCGCATCCAGCAGCACGACATCCGGCGAGTATTCGGCAAATCTCGCCAGTGCCTCATGACCATCTACTGCAGTGATGACCTCATAACCCTCGCGCTCGACAATTCGTGCCAGCAGCAGGCGATCCGAGGCATTGTCTTCAGCAACCAGAACACGCGTCATGGGCGGATGCACCTATCGATGGATGACATCTGAACCGGGAATCCAGCTTGAGATTTCGGATGGAGAATCCAATAAGGAAGTTCAGCCATTTGCCGAAGGTCTGATAGATCAGACCTTCCTTAAATCAATGAATTGCGAACAACTGCTCAAAGTTCGAAATCGCGAGGATCTTTCGCACGTCGGGCGAGCAGTTGACGATTTCGACCTTGGCACTCGATGCGTTGGCATGGTCACGCAACAGCAGCAACATGCCCAGCGCAGAGCTATCGAGATAGTTGGCGTCCTTGAGATTGACGGTGAACAGATCCGGATTGGATTCCAGCGCTTCGTAACTCTCACGAAAATCCCGGTGTGAACTGAAGTCGAACCGGCCAGTGACGCTGATCGTCAGACGCGTTCCTTCAGCATTGAGTTCCTGCACGATAGCCATCTTGGCAATGTCCTTATTCTGGGTCTTTGAGGTCTGTCCATCTTCCAGTTGCGGGCAGACGATGTATTGACCGGCGTCTCAGTTTCCGGTCCTCCTCAACCCGTTTCTGTTCCTGAATGTGCGCGACCACTTTTTCTGCGCTGCGCAAGCTGGTCAGCGCCTGGCGCCAGACCTGATCACGGCGTTTCACCTCTTCGTTCAGGCGGCTCGCGTGTTGTCTGCGACTGAGCACCAGATCATGCACCTTGCCGGCAAACAGCTGCTGTCGGCGGACCACTGGCGCAGGTGCTTCACCGAGTTTTTGCAGCGCATATTCACGCTCAAGCGCTTCGGTGTCGGCGACTTCTCGCAGCGCTGTCTGGGCTGGAATCCTGACCTGTGTCAACCGGGACTGCGCCTGCAACATTCGCACCCTTCGCAGCTTGAGCCACGCATCCAGCGCGTGTCGTGTGTGACCGGCCATCGACTCAGCGCGCCATCTGCTCAGTCATTTCGATGCAGATCACGGGATCAGCGCCTGTCCTTCACCAAACAACACCTTTAACCGAGCCATGGACTCGACATAGGACACCTGCGCACCGGCTGGTTGCTTGAGAAATTCCGTCAGCTTGTTGCGCCGGGCGATCGCTTCGTCCGTCAATGCGTCTGCACCACGTTGATAAGCGCCCATATTGATCAGATCTTCCTGTTCCGAATAACGAGACCACAACGCCTTGAATCGCATGGATAACAGGCGCTCCGCCTCCGGAACTATTCTGGTCTGCAATCGACTGACCGAGGCGCCCACGTCGACAGCAGGGTAGATTCCGGCATCAGCCAATCGCCGGCTGAGGACGATGTGACCATCCAGAATAGCTCGCGCGGCATCAACGATCGGGTCCTGCAGATCATCTTCTTCCATAAGTACCGTGTAAAACGCCGTGATACTGCCAGACTCGGTGCGACCGGTACGCTCCACCAGCTTGGGTAAAAGAGCAAAAACCGACGGTGTATAACCCTTGGTCGCAGGGGGTTCACCCAGCGCCAGACCAATTTCTCGTTGTGCCTGCGCGCACCGGGTCAGCGAATCCATCAAGAGCAGCACGCTCTTGCCCTGAAGTCGATGAAACTCGGCCAATTGGGTTGCAAGCCAGGCACCACGCAACCGCAATGCGGGCGAATCGTCAGCTGGCGAAACCACGACGGTTGCATGCGGCAGACCGCCGTCAAGATTGTCCTCGATGAACTCACGAACCTCACGTCCACGTTCACCAATCATCGCCAGAATGACAACGTCGGCTTTTGTGTTACGCGCAAGCATACCCAGCGTCACGCTTTTACCGACGCCGCTGCCTGCGAACAGACCAACCCGTTGTCCCTTGCCAACGGTAACGAGTGCATTGATGCTGGTCACGCCAACATCAAGCACTTCGTCAATAGGCGGACGCACCAGAGGATTGATCCGTTCCATGCCCTTGGTTGCGGCTTTCTGTTGACCGAGCGGCCCACGGCCATCAATCGGCGAACCTGAAGCATCGATGATTCGTCCCAAGGCCGCCATGGCGTCCGGCACCGGCAAAGTCATAACCAGTCGCACGGGAGCACCCACCTGTAATCCATCCATTCGATCGAGTGGCATGAGATAACTCGTGTCGCCTTTGAAACCAACCACTTCCGCGCCTTTTGGTCCGTGAGCCGTCAGGATCTCGGCGCGCTCTCCGAGTTCCGCACCAAGTCCCCTGGCCTCAACCAGCAACCCGATACTCGAAGTGACAGATCCGCATCGGCGCGCCCTGACAATCTGCCGCGCTGTGGCGCAGGGGAGCTCGAAGTGCAGCGCTTCAGCGTTCAAAGGACATGCCCTGATCAAGCAGACAATTGAATTCAGTCACGAGATCTGCAGACCAATTGGCACGATCAGAATCTACCTGAACTGCAAACGGTGGTAACGAAGTGTCTTCGCTGATGGCTTGATCCATCAATTGAGCAAGCGAACGCGCAAGCTCCGGGTGTGCACGAATCGACAGTGTTCCGCTGGCCGGCATCGCATCGACCGCCTGCTGCAGCATGGTCTTGAACACCTCAGGCTCTACCCGGAGCGTTGACCCCAACAAGGCAACAAATGCACCGCGAATGAACTCGGCGATTTCCGTGACCTGTCGTTCGGCAATCCTTGAACGATGTTGTTCCAGGGATTGCTGCAGAACCTGAAGTTCCCTGATTTTCGGCGTCATTTCAAGATCCGCCTGACGACGGCCTTCCGCGAGCCCTTCGGCGCGTGCAGCTTCCCGACTCTGCCGTTCGAGTTCCTCAAACGACGGAACAGGTACCGGTCGCGAATCTGGTCGCACACTGGGCCAGGTGAACAGCTGATTGGTCAAACCATCTCCTCGCCGTTGCCAGTGATGACCAGCTCACCGTCTTCTGCGAGTTTTCGCGCAACAGTCAGGATCTCTTTCTGAGCTGCCTCTACTTCGGACAATCGGACCGGCCCCTTGGCCTCCATATCATCTTTCAGCAGTTCAGCCGCTCGTTTCGACATGTTGTTGAAGATCTTCTCCGAGAGTGCCGGATCTGCACCTTTCAGTGCCAGCACCAGCATTTCTGTTGTCACTTCGCGCAACAGGGTCTGTATTCCCCGATCATCGATCTGCATCAGGTTATCGAAGATGAACATCATCTCCTGAATCGATTCACACAGGCTTTCATCACTTTCCCGAATTTTTTCGAGCACCGCCTGATCGGTGCCACGCGCCATCTTGTTCATGATCTCGGCGGCGCTACGGCGCCCACCAAGCTGCGCAAACCGATTGGCGGTCTGGCGCCCGGCATGCTGCTCGAGTACCGCAGCCAGTTCGGTCAGTGCGGTCGGAGATACAGAGTCCAGCTTGGCTA
This sequence comes from Gammaproteobacteria bacterium, assembly GCA_031385325.1. Lineage (GTDB taxonomy): Bacteria > Pseudomonadota > Gammaproteobacteria > Pseudomonadales > Azotimanducaceae > SYFY01. Next base: position 24,343 of record JANNBJ010000234.1, read on the forward strand.
CTCGCATGACGATTTCTGCGCAGTGTGCAGGATCGTTGAGATAGCCCAGCACCTCACCCGCCTGCTCGGCTTCCAGATACGACAGCACAATGGCCTGTACCTGTGGATGTTCTTCCTTCATGAAGTCGGCAATGGCGCGAGAGTCCATCCAGCGGAGTTTTTCCAGCCCACCCGTACTGCCACCGCTGATCCGCTCAAGCAGCGTTGTGGCCTTGTGTTCCCCCAGTGCGCCCACCAGCATCCGCTTGAGATAGTCTGGTACACCCAGCGACAGCCCGCTTTGCTCAGTAACCTCGTCCAGGAACGAGCCGATCACCATTTCGATGTCTCGACGCGGAATGGAACCTAACGACGCCATCGCCTCACCAACCCGCTGTACTTCCCGCGGATCAAGATAGCGCAGCACCTTGGCCGCTTCTTCTTCACCCAGTGACAGCAGCAGGATGGCTGCCTGCTGCACCGAGCCAATCACTGACTCTTCAGCCATTTCACTCATCGCGAGTTACCCACTGTTTAACCACTTCCGCCACTCGATGAGGATCGTTGGCAACCAGACCTTTGACTGCATCCAGCTTGGCAAGGGCCTGATGCGGAATAGCCTGGCCAGGCTCCGGTGGTGGCAATCCAAGCGCGGTGTGCAGGGAAATCTCTTCACGCGACTGATTGATATCGGCCATCTCCATGGCTTGACGTTCGTGCACCATTTCACCGGCCCGCGTCAGTGTCTTGTACAACGGGCGCAGTAAACCAAAGGCCAGCAGCAGCAGCACGATGCCGCCCAGAGCCTGTTTGAGCACATCGGTGAACCAGGTTTCGGTCCAGAATGGGGCCGCCACTTCTTCCTCGACTTCTGTGCGAAAGAACGGACTTGAGGTCACACTCAGGATGTCGCCCCGCTCGGTGATGATACCGACCGCGCTGGCGATGGTTGCTTCAAGCTGCTTCAGTTCTTCGGCACTCCAGGCCTTGGTTTCCGTAACGCCGGTTTCGGCATTCGTGGTCCGATGATGATCAACCACCACTGACACACCAAGTCGTGACAAACGTCCAACGCTCTGTTGTTCATAACGGACCGTTCGATCCATTTCATAGTTGCGAGTGGCTTCATTTCGAGTAGTACGCGGGCTGGGTACGGCTTCGGGGGCAGCAGCCTGTCCTGCAGCGACATTACCCACCGGATCTGGCGGCGGCTGATTTGACAACGTGCCGGGCACGCCGACGATCGGCAGGTTGCCGACACGCTCTTCGGTTGAGGTGGATTCACTGCGAACGGCAGCGCTTTCCTGCGGTCGATACTGTTCACTCGCCTGTTCCTGACGTGTGAAATCGACGTCAGCAGTAACCTGTGCCGTATAGGCACCTGACCCAACCAGCTGTTCAAGGATCTGGTCGATCTTGCCTTGAAGACCCGCTTCGATGCGTGCGACATGGCTCAGCTGTCGTTCTGTCGCTTCCAGTTGCGGGTCTTCATTCTGGCGGGACAATAATTTGCCACTCTGGTCCACCACCGCGACGGCAGAGACGTCCAGTTCCGGAACTGCGGCAGCAACGAGATTCGTGATACCCCGGATCTGTTCGCTGTTGAGGCTCTTGCCGGGTAACAGCGTGATCGACACCGACGCCGAGGGTTTGCGTCTGTCACGCAAAAAGGTTGTACTTTTCGGCATGGCCAGCAAGACGCGGGCATGCTGCACACCAGTGATGGTCAGGATGCTCCTTGAGAGTTCGCCTTCGATGCTGCGTCGATGACGGGTGTTCTCCATGAACTGACTGACACCAAAACCCTGTTCTTGATCCAGTAGCTCATAACCACTCTGCCCTTCTCTGCTTTCGGTTGAGCCGGCGACCTGCATGCGGGCTTCATAAAAATATTCTGCAGGCACGAGCATCGTGCTGGTCTTGTGGTCAAGCTGATAAGGAATACGCGCGGCTTCGAGAATCTGTCCGAGTTCAGCGGCCTGGGTGGGAGAACTGATGCCGGCCACCGGCTTCATGTCATCGTCGCGCATCCACAACGCGGCGAACAAGCCCAGCGCCACGGTTCCGGCCAGTGCAATCAACAGGGTCGCTTGCCGAACGACGGGCATGTTGACGGCGCCGCGGATGAAGTCTCCGCCGGGCACTTTCAGGCGCGCCATCGGTGATGGCAAAGTGGCAATTGATGTTTCGGACATTATTCGTGGTTCCCCTGATTATGCTCAGATGGGCATGTTCATGATGTCTTGGTAGGCACTGACGAGCCGGTTACGTACCTGGACCGTCGCCTGAAACGCGACATTGGATTTCTGCATGGCAAGCATCGTTCCGACGAGGTCATCACTTCGACCTGCGGCAAATGCTTCGGATTTTTCGCCGGCATCCTTCTGTAGCGTGTTGACGCTATCCAGTGCCACTTTCAGTTGCTGACCGAATCCGCCGCTGGGTGTGATCGCACCCGGTGACCCTGCAACGTCAGCCAGTCCTGCCGCTCCGGCACCAGCGAGTGGCGTCTGTGAGCGCATTGCACGGATTTGTGCCAATACACCATCGATATCGGTACGTGATGGCGCAAGGGTTGTTTGCAACGGCATTGGCAGGCTGCCGGAGATTGTGTTGATGCTCATGTGAGGTCCATTCCGAGATCTTTCAATCGTCGAAGCTTGTACCGAAGTGTCCGCTCAGAAATTCCGAGTGCCGTTGCCGTGTGTACACGATGTCCACCGTGCGCTCGCAACGCCGCGATAATGGTTTCTCCTTCTGCCAGCAACAGGCTCTGCGCCAGCTCACCGGTCTGGCCATCGAGCTTCGCCATTCCAAGGTCAATATGCGCTCGATCAATCTGGTCGCCATCGCACAGGACCAGTGCCCGTTGAATGACGTTTTCCAGCTCACGTATGTTGCCGGGCCAGTCATACCGGGTGAAACACTCAAGCACCGCCGACGTCACGCCTCGTATCAATCGAGGCGCCACCAGCCGTCGATGTTTGTGCAGAAAGTGGGTGACCAGACCAGGAATTTCCTCCGGTCGATGGCGCAGCGGTGGCAGCGTCAGAGGAAACACGCTTAAACGAAAGTACAGGTCTTCACGCAACTGTCCGCTCTTCAAGGCCGCTTGCAGATCACGATTGGTTGTGGCGATGACGCGGACATCGACACCGCGAGGTGCGCGTGCACCGATGCGTTCAACTTCACGCTCCTGAAGTGCTCGCAATAGTTTGGCCTGCAGCGCCAACGGCATTTCGGTGATTTCATCGAGCAACAGAGTGCCACGATCCGCCAGCTCGAATTTGCCTGGCCGGCTTTCGCTGGCCCCGGTAAACGCGCCTTTTTCATGGCCAAACAACATCGCCTCCAGCATGTTGTCCGGAATGGCTGCACAGTTGACCGTCACAAAGGCTGCCGTCTGACGAGCACTGTTGCCATGAATGAATCGCGCCAGAATTTCCTTGCCCGTACCGCTTTCACCACTGAGCAGCACAGCAACATCCGTTGTCGCGACTCGACGGGCCTGCTCAAACAGACGCTCTGAAGCTGGCGACAGCGTTTGAACTCCGCCACCTGAACAACGCTTGTGCCACTCAAAAACGCCGCCAATGACGTCAACATCGCTGGTCTGACTGATGAGGTAGTCCAGCGCTCCCTGTCTCACCGCTGCAATGCCCGCAGCCGCATCATTCTGGCCATCGATGACAATGCAGGGTGGCAGTGTGCGGCACAACGAGGGATCGAGTTTGCCGTACGACAAACTGTCGAACACGACGAGATCCGCGCGGAGCGATGAGTCTGGTGTAAGAATCGACACATCACAGCCCATATTGCCGAGCTTCAGAGCCAGGGACTCACTGCGCTGTAGGCTGTCGAGGCAAAGGCCGATCATGATGTTATCGGGTGATCCCGTACTTGCGCATTTTTTCCACCAGCGTGGTACGGCGAATGTGCAATCGGTCTGCCGCTCGGGCGACGACGGCATCGGCGTCATCGAGCGCCTGTTCGATCAGACTCCTTTCCAGACGAGCCAGGTAATCTTTCAGATCCATGCCGTTGACAGGCAAACGAACAGCTTCCGGATCATCACTGAGCACAACTTCATGAACACCTGCACGTGGTGCAGATTCAGACCTGGTTTCACGAAATCGCGCTGGCAGGTCGCGGGTTGTGATCACTTCGTTGCGGCACTGAATCGACAGGCGCTGCATCAGGGTTCGCAGTTCGCGGATGTTGCCTGGCCACGAATAGCGCCCCAGCGTGGTCACCACATCTACCGACAGTGTCATGACCAACCGTTGTTCGCGCTCGATCTCCGCGCATAGCGCATCGATCAGCAACGGAATGTCTTCAGAGCGTTCACGCAGCGACGTCAGATGCACCGGATAGACACTCAACTGGAAAAACAGGTCTTCGCGAAATTCGCCTCGCTCGACCAGCCCTTCGAGTTTGCCTTGATCGGCGACGATGACTCGAAGGTCCAGGGACCGTGCGTGATCAGCACCCAGACGGGTGATTTCCCGTTTTTGCAGAACCCGCAGCAGCTTGAGCTGCATGGCATAGTCCAGCGCCGCGGGTTCCTCCAGAAACAGCGTGCCACCGTCGGCCAACTCAAGCCGGCCAGCCTTGCTGGTCAAGGCACCCACAAACGCTCCTCGTTCGTGACCGAACAACTCTCCTTCGATCAGTTCGGGGGCAATTGCGGAACAATTCACCGGTACAAACGCCCGATTGCAGCGTGGGGATGCCGCATGCAGCGTCCGCGCCACAAACTCCTTGCCTGTTCCCGATTCGCCAGTCAGGAGTACTGGCACATCACGATCGACCACCTTGGCGAGCAGCGAACGAACATGGGTCATCGACGATGAATTACCCAGCAGTCTCGCCAGCAGATGGCGCTGTGGTCCGTGCTGGGTCAGCTGCTCCTGAAGGATGGTGCGCACTTCGTGAATAGCACTCTGCATCTGGTGCAAACGCAGGAGGTCGATATTGGCTATGACGTTTCGCGCAGCTGGTGCGTCGGTGCCGACGTACAACAATGGTGTCGAGGCTGGAACGCGTCGGACACTTTCTCTGCCACTGGCCATCACCAGATGGCATTCACCGATCGGCGACACTTCGTGGCCCATGAAGTCGACTATTCGACCCAGCGCGTGTTGTTCCATCGCATCGTCACCAATGACGCCAATCTTCAAAGCTGCTGCTTCCATGTGTATCCGTACCCCGTTCTCACCAAGGATGTCACCAAGGTCGACACACCCACGACAACCCATGTCGTCACGCAGGTGATCGATATCTCAAGGGAAGTAAAGTACGACTTTGGCAGGAGTCAATTAAATGACGGCACAATCGTGTGTGGATGACTGTTTTTCTGGCTTCGCGGCAGCGTGCTGATTACGACTGAGCCTGGAAACGCCGGAAAACCAGACCGGTAGTGAGCGGGATCAGAAGGGGACGGTGTGACCGGTATAGGTTTTCAGCCTGACGGTGTTGGACTGCTGACCCAACAATCGGGTCTTGAAGTGTTCACGTCGCTGGACGCTGTATTTGATCCATTGGTGGACCATGACACTGGCCCGCGCAACGTCTGACGGGCTCTGGTGTGCCGACCACACTTCGAGTTGGTCAGCAAGCCTGGCGAGCGATTCGAAGTCATCCGCTTCGAGCATGTTGCTCCCGGCGAGGCAGATGGCTTCGATCGTGTCATTCATGCGCCGGTACCGACGGTAATGTTGGTCACTGCAGGGTCAATGGCACTCCACGCTTCCTGCAGGGTGCGCACCAGATCCATGACTTCTCGTATCGCGGCAATATCGTTGTCTGCATTCGCCCGAAACAGACGGCGCTGCATGTAGTCGTACAAGGCGTCGAGATTGGCGGCCAGTTCGCCACCTTTTTCCTGATCAAGTGATGCCTGCAACCCACCAACGATGGACACCGTCTCACCGATGCATCGACCTCGTCCTTCGTGGTCGCCTCGCATGGCATATCCACAGGCCTGGGCCAGACGCGAACACGCACCATCAAACAGCATCCCGATCAGCTTGTGCGGATTGGCTGAGCTGACAAGGGACTGCACATCAAGTTTTCGGTACTGGAAGGCTGGGCTGTTCAAGACGTTTCCCCATTTAATGATCGGTGATGATCGACACTTACTGTATCGACCCAGCCTGCACTTTCTTTATCGATTCAACCGAAAAACACTTGAGCCCCCGATGCAACCATCAGCACTGAGTCACCGCAATCAAACTCCGTCATGAAATCCTGGTATCACCGCTTTACGGTGTAACCAGGCAGACTCTTCAACTGTGAGTCGAGGAAACTGGACGTGGAGTTCAACTTTGAAATAAGCGCGTCTGCAGACGCAAACTGTGTGCGCAGCCTGTTTTCCAGAAGCTCCATACGGGAATCGAAATCCTTGCCTTCTTCTTCAATCTCGCCAAGCTCGGATTGAAGTGTCGCCACACGGTTCTGCAGCGAACCGGTAAACGACAGCGTCTCGCTCAGATAACGATTGAACTGGCTCATCACACCGCGAATCAGCGTGACATCACCGCGTGCGCCCAATGCGCCGCCAACAACCTGAATCTGCAGCCCTCCAGCCTGATCGGCAACCGCGCTGGCAGGCTTGCCGGGAGCACCGATTCCCACTGCAATACCGAGAGTTGCGGGAACCCCTGCCCCTACCGCCACCACATCAACCCTGGACTTGGCACCCTTGGTTACTGAGGTGAACTCCAGTGCGTTGGTGGCCGTGTTAAGCGAAACCTGCAGCGCGGCACCGGTTGCATCCAGCGCCACATCGGCATCGATCTTGGCCTGAATTTCTGCGACCAGCGCCTGCGCCGAGGCATAACTGCCTTCGGCCAGCGTGATATTGCCTGACGATGTGCCATCCACATTGAGAGTGAACTGGTTGTTTGAACTGTCCAGCACCAGAGGTGGGGTATTGAGCCCGGTGATAGCAGTGCCCCGGAAGAGCCCTGCCGAGGCAGGTACCGGTCCGAGCGGAACCGACAGGAACTGACCGCTGCCACTGCCTTTGATCCCATTGATGAGGCCGGCTGTATCAACCCCTTTGGTGGCCACACCATCTGCCACCGCGAGACCGAATTTGGTCGATGTATCGGTATCTACCGTCGTGATGGCGATCTGCGAATTGCTGCCAAAGGTATTCGAGGTCAGCTTCAGCCGATCGGTCGCCGTGTCATACGTCGCTGTAACACCCAGGCCAACGTTTTTCAGGGCCGGGATGGAGTTGATCTGTTTCTGAATTTCACTCGCAAGTTCCGTACCACTCGCGTAGATACCCTGGGTCAGTTTGACCACGGCAGCAATGCCATCGATCTTGAATGACAGATCGTCACTGGCCGCATCAACCGTTACCGGGTTATCCAGCGATGCAGTCGCTGTGCCGGTCAGCAAACCTTGCGAAGCGAGCTGATTGATGTTGACCGCGTAGCTGCCACCGGCTGTGCTGCGCTGAAAGCTGGTGACCTTGATCCTGGTATCAGAAGCCTTCGTGCTGTCGGTCAGCAGATCGCGCACGCCGGTTGGATTGGAGCTCAGGACACTGGCGAATTTGCTTGAATTGAACGTCAGTGCATAACCCGAATCCTGATCGGTGCGGATGCCAATATCGACCAGCGCCCGGACACTGGTGCTGTCCAGACCGGTAATGCCGCCACCCAGCACTCGACGCATCTGCGTCTTCAAGCCTCGCAGCGTCGAGTCGCCGATCAGCAGCGACCCGGTTTTTTCCTTTTCATCAAATCGGGTCAGTTCATCAACCACCCCTTTCAGGGCATTGAATCCTTCAACAAAAGACTGCACACGTTTGTTGATTTCACTATCGTCTCGGCCGATGGAGATCGACGCCGTACTGGCGGTGGCTGACAGGAGGTTGAACGTTACCCCGGGGATCACATCAGAAATCGAGTTGGTCTGGCGGGAAATCGGTACTCCATCGACGGTCAGCACCGCATCCTGACCGGCCACGGTCTGGGTCAGATTGGTACCCGGTGTGGCTGCGCCCAGCTTGTAGGACAAGGCAGCGAGCCCGGCGGTGACACCTTCGGTAACGCTGATTTCCATCGTATTGTCGACACCCGCCGAATCAGCAGCCAGTACGAGGACGTGGCCTTGCCCGTCCTGGACGATCGACGCAGTGATGCCCCGACCACTTTCATTGATGGCATCGCGGATGCCTGCCAGCGTCTTTCGATCCGGTGGAATCGTGATCGAGATGGCGGCCCGATCGGTGTTTTCAGCAAACGACTGGTAAGCACCACCAACCCCCAGCGTTGTCGTTCCAAACTTGATGTTCAGCACCCCGTCGCCCACCACGCTTTCGATGCCGTCATAACGTTTTGTCGCCAGAGTCTGTTTGCGCGCAAGCGTCGTGACGTCAATCGTATGAACACCGGTTTCAGCCGTTGGACTTGCAGTTGCGGTTACCGACGTGGGGGCAGACGAAGCCGTCGTATTCACCAGCAGCGAATTGCTCGAAGACAACGCGGTAACAGCCGCGCTGACGGTCGAGACCGCGCTGCGGATCGCCGCATAGCTGGAGATCTTCGCCTCGACCGTTGCCTTGCGGGTCTCCAGCCGAAGATCCGTGGATTTGCGTTCCGAGCTGATGATGTCGTCAACCAGTTTGGAGGTGAGTAGTCCGGAACCTACGCCTAACGACTGAATCGATGCCATGTCCTGGTCCTGATTTCATCCATGCCACAAACGCCAACGGCCCGCCACTGGCGAGCTTTTACAACACAGCTGCGCCCTCTCCCGGGCCAGGGCTGCGTCAAGTCTCCATGCCTGCAACTGCAGCGGGAGACGCTGTCTGCACCGACTCAGACGAGTGTATTCACCAGTCCGGAGTTCTGCTGCACACTGACAAATTGCTCAACACCGGCCTGCTGCGCAGCGCGCTGAAGATCGAGTTGCTCCAGATTGGACTGCAAGTTGCGCGCCAGGTTCAGCGTGACATCGTTCGGGATCTGCCGAATCACTTCCTTGGTTCGCTGATCGATCACCTGGACGATGGGTCGGCCGAGTTCGTTGTCGATCGAAAACTCCAGCTCCCGCTGGGTTGATCGCGCATAGTCATTCAGCGACGACACTGCGTGTTCGATCTGCTGAGCAACTTCAGCGGTGACTTGCACGGTTGATTCAACCGGTGTTGGCTCTACCTTTTCCGGCACTTTCCTGCCGGCGACCTGGCTGCTTGCTGCCGCTTCATTCGACACTCGCTTGGCTTCAGGTTCAGATCGACCGGATCTGACGACATTCGTTTTGTTGCCTGGTATTCCGTTTAGTTCGTTCATGACAGTTTCCTGTTCAATGCGCCTGCGGGTGAGGTGTCACCACCCCACCCGCCGGACTCACTCACTGGGGTCTGCCCGCTTCATTACTGAAGAAGGGAGAGCACCAGCTGGGGCTGTGCATTAGCCTGTGCCAGAATCGACACACCGGCCTGCTGCAGCACCTGGGTACGTGACAACTGCGCCGTTTCCACCGCGAAATCCGCGTCGATAATCCGCGACCGGGCGGCCGTGGTGTTCTCGAGGTTGATCGCGAGGCTCGATACGGTTGAGTCGAGACGGTTCTGGATCGCACCAAGGTTGGCTCGTTCCCGGTTGACCGAGTCAAGCGCGTTGTCGACCGCCTTCAGTGCCTGTTCGGCGCCATCTACGGTGCCAAGGTCGATTTCCGTCAGGAACTGACCATCAGAGGTGCCGCCAAACGTACCGATCTCCAGACCGACGTTGGACACACCGGTTGCACCGTTGGTGGTACCACCTGAGATCGAGAACGATCCAGCGCTTTCCAGCGTTACAGCACTCGTCACCGATTCCGCAGCTGCGGCGTTGATGTAGATGCCGTCCTGTGTTGCATCCAGGCCAACTGCCTGACCAAAAGCCGCAGTCGCGACTTCCGCACTGATGTTGCGTCCATCAGCTGCAGACAGGGTCAACGTCGTGCCATTGTCGCTGGCGACCACACCGGTTCGACCGGAGATCGCGTTGATTGCGTTGATGGCTGATGTTCGATTCACTTCATCGTCCGCACCGGTTGCAAACGCGGAGGTCGACACACCGTTGATGACGATCGCGGCTGCCGCAAGCGTGGTGGAAGTCTGTGCTGCACCACCCACCAGTTGGGTTGCATTGACACGAGCCGTCACACCAGACTGTTCGCTGACCTTGTTGATCGCGGCAGCTATTGCGATTCCGGAACCTGAGTTGTTGCTGCTTGAAGCAGTGTCATCTGCTGCAAGTGAAGCACCTACCGACACGCCGTTGATCAGCAGATCACCAGCCACCAGCGCGTTGATCGTGGTGCCGTCCTGCTTGACGGACGTGGTCGATGCCGAGTTACCGGCAAAGCTGCCTGCAACGAGACCTGCGTTGGCGATGTTACCGGTACCAGAACCGTCTCCACCTGCCAGAACAACGATCGACGCACCGGTGCGCGAGCTCAGTGTGTAACCACCTTCGTAAGTCCCTGCGGCAGTTATACCGGTCGCAGCGGCGGTAACCGTGCTCAGACCAACCTGGATGTTGCGACCATCTTCGGCCACCAGTTGCACGCCCGAAGCGTTGGCACCGGTGTCGATGGCGGTTACACCAGTCTGCTGGCTCTTGGCGTTGATTGCGGTGACGACTGCTGCCCGGCTGGTATCGGCTGCGGCAGTGGTGTTCACGGCGATGGCGACACCGTTGATGGTGATCGTACCGGCCAGTACCGCTGCGGTCTGTGAGGTACCGGCAACCACGTTGGTTGCAACCTTGGCCACCACACCGGTTTCTTCGCTGTGACGGTTCACAGCGGCGACTTTGGCAATCGCGCTGGCCGCGTTGTTGTTGCTGGAAGCGGAGTCATCTGATGCTGCTGATGGGGAAATCGCTACCCCGTTGATCAGCAGGTCGCCGTTGCCGATGGCATTGGCATTGCCCACCGCGCCAACGCCAGTACCGGCACCGGCACCGAGTTTGTCGACGGTGACTTTGTTGATCGAGAACTCAACCGTCTCACCAACCCGGGTGCCGATTTGCACGGATGCCTTCAGGCTGCCATCCAGCAGGTTCTTGCCGTTGAAGTTGGTCTGTTCGCTGACCCGACGCAGTTCGCTGACGAGCTGCTTGGCTTCTGAATCCAGCGCCTGACGGTCCGAAGCGGAGTTCGTCGCGTTGGCAGATTGCAGGGCCAGTTCTCGCAGTCGCTGCAGGGATTCGGTCATCGCGCCGAGCGCGCCTTCTGCGGTTTGCGCCAAGGAGATACCGTCGTTGGCATTCCGGATGGCGACACCCAGGCCACGCACCTGCGCCGTGAAGCGCGTAGCAATCGCGAGGCCGGCTGCGTCGTCGCGAGCGCTGTTGATACGAAGACCGGACGACAGGCGGTTCAGCGCCTGCAGGCTCTGCGCCTGGGTCGTGTTCAGGTTACGCTGCGCCGTCAGCGAACCGATGTTGGTATTGATAATCTGAGGCATTCCAATTCGCTCCGTTGTCTATCTTCAGGCTTTTGACCCGTTGGGTCCCGCGGTTGCTGGACACTCGTAGTCAGATAACGGCCGCGAAAGGGGGAACTTTAGTGACACCGATCACAAAACGTTGAACAACGAGATCCTGCTGACCCGTATGAAGGCCTGTTGGGCGGCTTCGAGCACAAACGACTGAAAACTCAGGCGGCTTACTGCCTCGGCGTAGTCGATATCCTGAACTTCGGACAGCAGTGCCTGGGTCGCCAGATTCTGGTCCGCATGAAAGGACTGTGTGGCGGTTACAGTATTCAGTCGTGCACCCACTTCGGACTGCACTTGCAGGATGTTGTCCGTAGCCTTGTTGAGGTTGCCAAGGCTCTCCTCCATCAGCTTGCGAAATTCGTCCGGGCGGGTATCAACATCGATTTTTTTCAATCCCTCAGCCAGATTGGCAACAGTCTGCAGCAAACTCTGGTTTTCAGTAGTGGTCACCGTGAAGCGATCCCCTTCAGCGGGATGCCCATCCAGCTTGAAACGCATCCCGGCAACTTCGATGGGCGAACCGGGTTCATAGGCGATGTTCTGCAATCCCTCGATCACCCGGCCGTCACTGGCCCTGCGTACCGTGAAGTTGGTCAAACCACCCGCTTCGGCAGTCGGTCTGAATTCCAGTACGATGTTTTCGGGCAGAAATTCGCTGAGCAAATCGGAATTGATCACCGCTGACGGAATGATTTCGGCATCACCCCGGTTGCCCGGATGCTGATCTACCTGAAATGACGGGCTGACTGCCGGGATATCCATGAACACCTGTTTGCCTGCATCTCCAATCGGCAAATACAGTGCCCGGTCGATCTGCAGTTGTCGCTGACCTTCGTCGCCACGATATCGCACCGTGGTTCCATCCACTTCGAATGGCGCAGTGGACCCTTTGTTACCGGCGAACAGGTACTGTCCATCGGTACCCCGCCCATTCATGAGTTCCTTCAACTCCAGAAGTCGTTCGTCGATTTCGGCGGCGACAAACTGCCGATCCTGCGCAGTCAGTCCTGCACCACCCGCCTGCAATGCGAGTTCCTGAACCCGCTGCACAATGTCGGTGACCCGTTTGAGCGCACTTTCTTCCAGCGACAACGCTGTTTCTGCAGCATCGGCGTTGCGAATAAACGTCTCCCGCTGCTCGATATCGCGTTTGAGTGCAATGATCCTGGCTGCCCCAACCGGATCATCACTGGCTCTGACAATGCGGCGACCGCTGGCAATCTGCTCCTGCGTCGCGGCCAGTTCACGATTGAGACGCTGCATGTCACCAACGCCGGAATTCTGGATTTGAGCCGTTGAAATACGCATGGATTACCTCATCGAACTGCGTCGAGCAGCGTGTCAAAAATCTGCCGTGCCGCAGCAATAACCTGCGCTGAAGCGTTGTACGCCTGTTCAAACCGAATCAGATCGGCCGCCTCTTCATCCAGGTTGACCCCGGATACGGAATCCCTCGCGGCCACTGATTGATCAAGTAGCACCTGCGCCGCTTCCCGCTGTATATCGGCTTCGCTCTGCACATTGCCGACATCCTGCACAATCAGTGCATAGGCTTCGCCGAACGAAACCGGTGGATCGCCAAGTACCGTCGCTGCTGAAAAGCCGGCCAGTACCAGTCCGTTTCGGTTGTCACTGGTGGCGTCTTTGTTGAAGCTCACACTGAACTGGTCGCCTGTTTCCGGCTGACCTGTGATTGATAATCCAAAGCCGAATCCGGTGTCGACATGAGCCGGGTTGGTTGTGAACAGCCCGAGGCCGTCACCCTTCAAACTGATGCCAGGTGCCAGCTGTGTCGTGACAACACCGCCCACGGAAACATGTTTATAACCTGTCGGTCCTGCGCCATTGACGACCAGTGATTGACCCTGCTGGTCCTGCACGGTCACCCAGTCGGTCGGATCACCCGCCACGTGTAATGCAATGTCATTGCCATGTACATCGGTCAGGCGCAGGCGAGTCCCGTCCGAGCGGGCCAGAACACCGCTGTTGGCCAGAACCTGGTTGGCGTTGATGTCGTCGGCCAGCTTGTTGAGTGATGTCGGCTCACTGAAGCTCTGCCCATTGATGACCAGCACCATCGCCGTATTGGTGTTGTTCGTTGATATTCCCGTGATATCAAGTTCGGTTACGGCTCGTGCCTGGACTCCGCTGAGCGCGCCCAATGCATGCGCAATTTCCCTGGCGCTGGCCGATGGCCCCCAGGAAACGGACTGATTCTGCAATGGTGCACCGGTAACCGGGTCGCGATAAACAACCTCAACCGAGCCCGCCGAATACCGATTACCACCCGTACCCAGATCCGGTGTAGTCGCTGGCACCAATGGCAGCGCCCCCACCGATGATCCAAGCATGGTAACCAGCCGATCACCATCACTGGGCAGCGAAGGTCGTGAGCTACCTGGCACATACGTCAGGCTGCGTAGCGGCGGTACAAAGTGGCGCGGGGACGCGGGATCGGAATTATCCATCACATCGTAGGTTGTCGATGAAGTGAAGACGATCTTGAGTGGCGGCACCAGATTGCCGGGTTGAAAAAACGGGTGCGAACGATCATCCACGGATTTCAGGACCAGCCCGCCGCTGCCTACGTTGTCCGCCGCAGCGTCCAGTCTGATCGGCGCCGCCAGAGCCAGTCTGGCCGGGTCTTCGATGGACAGAGACAGCGCACCCGCCATGTTCCGGGTTGGCTCGATGGCATATCGGTTGCCCGGGTTGAATACTGCCCCAGTCAACCGGATGCGTATCCCCTCGAATACAATCTCCTGGGAGTCGGTTCCATTGAGCACTCCCTGAGCAACAATTTCTCCACCACCCCTGCGATGGACCGTCCAGGCACCGGGCACCTTGTCAGCAAACACGAGCTCATAGTCCGAACCGGTCAGACGATCCGGAGAATCGATAAACACATCCAGCGCACTATTGGGTGCTTCGCGGTTACCCGGTTGAGGTACGGCGCGATCCCTTGTCAATGCGGCTGCGTTGACATCCCCGAAGAACAAGCCACCAAACGCGCCCCTTAGATCGAGACCTTCGGAGTGGGTCTGGTTGACCGTTTGGGCGAGCGCAGCAGCAATTCGGCCGAGCGCATTACCTGCCTCGCGAAGTGTTGAATCACGAAACCGGAGCATGCCACCGAGATCACCGCCGGTAATCGAGGAGGTGATGATCTGGCCGGGAACACCCGCATCAGTGTGCAAGGAAATGTCGGCATTGCCCGTCAGTTCAAGTTGTGCCGGTCCTGATCCAAGTACCAGTGGCAATCCCTTGCCAATGAAAATATTCAACTGGCCAAGTCCTGCGTCTACGGTATTGACGCGGACATGTTCAGCCAGTTCACGCAGCAACTCATCGCGTTGATCGAACAATGTGTTGGCAACACCACCTTTCTGCGTCGGATCAAGTCCACCCAGACGTTCATTGATGGATGCGAGACTGGTAGCGAGTTCGTTGACACGTTTCAACGAGCTGTCGAGAAGCTCGTTGACGCCTTTTTCCTGCTCCAGAATTCTCTGGTGCACGCTATTGAACCGCTGCACCAGCGACTCGGCTTCATTCAGGACGATTTGTCGATCAGGCAATGAGGCAGGCCGCGCGTTGGCACTGTGCAGCGCATCGAAGAATCGTGTCATCGCCTCATCGATTCCGGCACCTTCACCGAAGAACAGACCTTCAATCTGTTCCATGCGGGTGGCGAAGGCATCGACATCAGAAAAATTGGCTTGGTCAGAGCGGACCTGGCGCACGCGATAATCATCTGCAATGCGCTGAATTGAATCCACACGAGCACCGGCTCCGGAAAAGGTCGACGCATTGCCGGACCCCACCTGGGCAATGACCTCGACACGTTGCCTCGAGTAGCCTGGCGTGTTGGCGTTCGTGATGTTCTGACCCGTTACGGCCAGCGCCTGCTGATTGATGCGTACTCCAGCGACGCCAATACCCAGGAGATCCGCCATCACTGGCCTCCAGTCAAGCTGATGATCGAACGCGCAACAGCCACGATCTTGTCTGCATAACCCGGATCAGTGGCATAACCGCCCTTCTGCAGGTTATCGGCAAACTTGCGCACCTGCGCAAGGGCGTCGCCGGAAAATTCTTGCGCCGATGAGAACAACTGTTGGTACCGCGAACTGCCACGCAGGACATCAACGTAGTCACCAACCGCACTCTGTAGTGAGTCGTAGACCCGAAACGCTTCGTTCTTTTCCAGAAATCGACCACCCAGGAACTCGCGCGTTGCAGTGTTTACAGCATCACCATTCCATCCGGTCGCCTTGATGCCAAACAGATTGAAACTGGAATTCCCTTGTTCCGTCTTGATCACCCGCTTGCCCCAACCGGTTTCCAGGACCGCCTGGGCCAATACACCAAGCTTGGGTAACGGCGTGCCGTCGAGCGCCCCTTCCAGAGCACTGGACAACTGCAACAGAAAGCCGCGTCGATCCGAATCATCCTTGCCATCAGCAGGCATCTGTCCAGAGACTTCGTGTGACGTGGTAGTGCTGGCAGGGCCAGTGCCAGACTCTCCCAGCCTGCCACTGAACGGTTGATTGATCTCAACATCCCGACGCACCGGCGCGCTCAGTCCGGACAATTGTCGCTCGATGACTTCGGCAAGCCCGATGCCGCCTGAATTGGACAGACTCACCGCCATTTCGCCATCCAGCATCTGCTGGTGTGACTCCATCGCCGGACTGCTGAGATAGCTGCCTTCGCCAAACCCGGCGTTGGCCTCGCGCATGCTCTTCAGCCACATATGCAGGAATACCGACTCGAATTGTTTGGCAGCTTTTTTCAGCGCCTCCGGCGAGTCCGATGTGGGCTGGGCCTGCAGACCCTTGTAGTCGGTATAGGTCTCGGGACCAATCGTCGAAGAGGTGCCATAGCCGCGCAAATCCGGGCCTTGCATCAGATCACCACGAGTTCCGCCTGCAAAGCACCTGCCTCACGCAGTGCTTCCAGGATTGCCATGAGGTCCCCCGGCGCTGCACCAACTTCGTTGACCGCAGTGACGATGTCCTGCAGCGCGACACCGGGTGCAAAGTAGAACATGCGATTGGCTTCTTCAGTCGCTTCGACATTGCTCTCCGGTACCACCACGGTTTCACCCTCCGAGAACGGTGCCGGCTGACTGACCCCAAGACTCTCGGCAATGGTCACCGTCAGACTGCCATGGGTCACCGCTGCAGGTGAAACCCGAACTTGTGCACCGATCACAATCGTGCCGGTGCGGGAGTTGATAACCACACGTGCTGGGCCATCGTCGGGCGTGATGGCGATATTTTCGAGTTCACTGACAAAGGCTATACGCTGCGATCGGGTGGCCGGGGAACGTACGGCAATTGACGCCGAGTCCAGGGGTTCAGCAACATCCGGCCCGAACACCGCATTGATTCGCTCAACCAGACGACGCGCCGTGGTGAAATCGGCGCGGTGCAGATTGAACACGATGTGGCTGCCTTCGTTGAATCCATCCGGCGCCGCCACTTCAACATTGGCGCCTCCAGGAATACGTCCGACACTGGGTACGTTGACGGTAATGGAAGAACCATCCGCGCCTTCGGCGCCAAAACCACCGACTACCAGATTGCCTTGCGCCACAGCAAAAACTCGTCCATCAAGCCCTTTCAGCGGCGCAACGAGCAGCGTCCCACCACGCAGGCTCTTGGCATTGCCAATCGATGAGGCAGTGACATCGATACGCATCCCGGGTTTGGCAAACGCCGGCAACTCCGCATGCAGCGCAACGGCAGCCACATTCTTCAGCTGAGGTGACGATCCGGGAGGCAGTTGAATGCCAAATTCACGCAACATGTTGTTGAACGTCTGGATGGTAAATGGAGTCTGCGTCGTTTGATCACCAGTGCCACTGAGCCCAACGACCAACCCATACCCCACCAGCTGATTGGAGCGAACCCCGGAAATATCGGCGAGATCCTTCAGCCGTTGTTCACTGGAAGCCTGCACTGCACTCGTGGCAGAGAGCAATGCCAGTATCAACCATCGGATCAGCATCAGCAGACTCCTGGGTCAGAAGGGAAAGAGAGGATTGAAAAAGAACCGCGTCAGCCAACCCGCCTTGTTGCTGTCGGCCAGTTCACCGGTGCCGCTGTAGGCAATCCTCGCATCGGCCAGACGAGAAGATGAGATCGTGTTGTTGCCATCGACATCTTCCGGTCTCACCAGACCACTGATGCGGACAAACTCTTCACCGCGATTGAGCTGCAGCCATTTTTCACCCTGCACCTGCATCAATCCGTTGGGCAGTACCCGGGCAATGACAGCCGTGATGGTGCCATCCAGAGAATTACTCTGATCACTTTCGGAATTACCTTTGAAGCCGTTTTCGGACTCGACGCTGGTCAGCAGATCACCGGCGCCGGAACCTTTGATCAGACTGCCAAGCAGCCTCGGGTTACCGAGTTCCGTTTTGCTCTCTTTGTTGATCGCCGTTTCTGCAGACTTAGACGACGAGGTTGACTCTTCCAGTCGAATGGTCAGGAGATCACCAACACGAAGTGCCTTGCGATCCACAAACAGCGCAACCGAACCGCTGGTTGGCAGCAGGCTGCCGTTCGATGCTGGCACCGCCGCTGGAACATCAGGATAAGTCGGAGAATACAGCGGTTCAGGTCGCGACGGTTGTACCTGCACGCAACCGGCCAACAGGACAAGAACGACTGAGCCAACGAGGATTGATCTACGCATTACAGATTCTGCGTCACGAACTGGAGCATCTGATCAGCGGTCGAGACGACCCGCGAGTTCATTTCATACGCCCGCTGGGTTGCCACCATGTTGACAAGTTCTTCAACGACGCTGACGTTGGACGCTTCAAGGTTGCCGGACAGCAGCTCACCGGCGCCGTTCTCGCCCGGGGCACTCTGCTGCGCCGCTCCGCTGGACGCGGTTTCAATATAGAGATTGCTGCCCATGGATTGCAGACCGGCAGCATTGACGAAAGTTGCCAGCTGGATGTTGCCAATCTGGGTGGGTGTTGCACTACCGGGCTGGGTGGCGGTTACGGTGCCGTCCTTGCCAATGCTGACTCGAAGTGCATCGGCCGGGATCGTGATGGCCGGTTCCAGCGGATAACCCTGAGAGGTGGTGAGTTGACCATCCTGATCCAGATGCAGCTGGCCGTTTCGTGTATACCCGACCGTTCCATCCGGCAGCGATACCTGAATGAATCCATTGCCGGTAATGGCCAGATCCATATCATTGTTGGTGGTTTGCAACGAGCCAACGGTGAAATCCTTCTGTGTACCTGCAACCCGAACGCCGGTGCCAAGCTGCACGCCATTGGGAATCGTCGTCCCTTGTGTACTCAGCGCACCCGGCTGCTCCTGGATCTGGTACATGAGATCTTCGAATACCACCCGGTCCTTCTTGAACCCGACGGTTGATACGTTGGCGAGGTTGTTCGAGATGGCTCGAAGCGCAGTATCCTGCGCAGCCAATCCCGTCTTGCTGACCCACAATGCTGGTTGCATGTTGTCTCCTTGATATCCCTATCGATCTACAGATGTTCCACGGATGCGACTCACCCTTCGTGCATCCGTTCTGTTCGCCAGCTTGTTGTCACGTGACTGAAGAGTTCGCGACAACTTTCCGCTCTTTCAAGCTTAGTCGGATTTACGGAGTCTGCCGCCCATGGGGTTGATCGATCAGCCGATCTGCAGCAATCGCGCTGCCGCTTCATCGTCTTCCTGAGCGGTCTGCATGAGTTTGACTTCGAGTTCGAACTGACGAGCAAGACTGAGGATGGCGGTCAGCTCATGAACCGCGTTGACGTTGCTGGATTCCAGAAATCCGGACTCGATTTTCACCGCTTCGCTTCGACCCTCATTCTCACCGTCCTTTCGAATCATGTTGCCCATCGCGTCCTTGACCAGTTCACCAGGCTCCGGATTGACGAGTTTGATACGCCCTACTTCCACCAGAGTGTCTGGTGCCTGACCCTGGGGTTGCACAGACACCGTGCCATCCGACCCGATGTGTACCGACGTGAAGGGCGGCAAAGCGAGCGGGCCACCATCGCCCAACACCGGTAGTCCATCGCTGCCTGACAACTGGCCAAGAGCATCCACCTGCAGTTGGCCGTTGCGGGTATACGCCTCGGTGCCATCCGGCATCTGCATCGCGATCAGTCCGGTTCCGGCGATGGTTATATCGAGACTGCGACCAGTGGCCTGCTTGCTGCCACTGGACAGATCCATATGTTCCGTCTGGCTCACGCCGTAGGCGCGGGCCGGATGCCCCTGCCCTTCCACCCAGCGTGCTTCGGAGCGCGCAAGATCGGCGCGAAAGCCCGTGGTCGAGACGTTGGCGAGGTTGTTGGCATGCAGTGCCTGCGCCCGTTCGATGTGCTTGGCACCGACGCTCGAAATGTAGAGCAGGCGGTCCATTACAGGTTGATGATGGTCTGGGTGATCTCGTCGGACGTTGAAATGGTCCTGGCGTTAGCCTGGAAATTTCGCTGTGCGATGATGAGGTTCACCAGTTCTTCAGACAGATCGACGTTGGATTCTTCCAGGGCACCGGCATTGATGAGGCCGAGTGATCCGGATCCTGGCGCGGCAATGATCGGGTTGCCTGACTCGCCGGTTTCCACCCATGAGGAATCACCGATTGAACGCAGACCTTGTGCATTGGTGAAATTGGCGAGCGCAACCTGCCCCAGCGGCTTGGTCAGGCCGTTCGAGAAACGCGCGGACACCGTACCTTCGTCATCGATGGCAATACCGGACAACTCACCGGTGCTGTTTCCATTCTGACGCAGCGTATTCACCGCAAAATTGCTGCCAAACTGCGTCGAGTTCGTCAGCCGGACTTCAAAGTTGGAGCTGATCGGCGGGTCAGGAATCGGCAGGGAGCCTCCACCCAGCACATTCTGTGGTCCGACCGCACCATTGGGATTGCCCTGGCTGTCGGTGGGTAGCCAGTTGGATACGAGAAGCGATGTCGACGCGAGACTCAGAGTGCCGTCGGAATTAAATTGAACCGGGTAAGCTGCTCGGGTTGCAACCGTATTGGCTGGTGGTGGCAGGTTCGGATCCGGATCGCCGATATCCTTGCCATCAACCAGTGCGTACATCAACCATCGATTGGCTTCTTCGCCAGGCACCCCTGGGGTAAATCGTTCCTTCACAAAGAACATCGACATCGTGTGGGGGTTACCCATGCTGTCGAATATCTTCACCGATGTTGCAGCGTTGTAGGTGTTCTGATTGTCCGGGTTGAAGGTATTGAGCTCGAAGGGCGTAAACGCTGCGTCATTCAACACACCAAACACATTGGTCACTGCGGGCGACGCATTCGCCAGGGTAACGCCTTCTTCCATCGACAACTGGACCGCGCCGCCAATGACGGCCACCGACGTACCAGTGGTATCAAGAGCCACCGGCAGTCCCTGCGGACCAATCACATCCATGGTATCGGTCAGACCGCCGGAAACAGCAAACACCAGGTCGCTGCCCACTCGATCATTGATCACGAGGTCACCATTGGTGTCGACCACCGCGGTGGCCGTGGCAATTCCGGGCAGCGCGCTATTGATGGACGCTGCCAGCTGTTGCAGATTGCCGCCAGTCAGCGCGACGCCATTGAGGGAGACCTGCATGTTGCCGGAGAGATTGCTGTAGCTGGACAATGGGATGCGCGCAGTGGTCGAAGCTGTTGCCGTCACACCAGGCACCGCAGGAGAATTGAAAATCGACGCGATCTCGGCTGCCGAAGAGGCCTCGGGTATGGTCACGGGTACGGTCGTCGCATCCGGATACTGCACGTCGACACGCTGTTGCAGATAGCCGTTGCTGGCACCGGCCACTCCCGCCTGGGACACACCGGTTTCAAGGAACAGTGCAAGCACTACGTCTGATTCGGCGACGCCATTATTCGAGGCATCAATACTGGTTACCGATATGGTTGATGCCTCACCGGCGACCGTACTGAAAAACTGGATACGACCTGCGCTATCAGGATCCTCACGCACATCAACAGAAATCCCTGAAGCCAGCAGTTCATCTCGAATATCGGTGATGAGAGTCGTCGAGTTGGTGATGTTCTTGTTCAACGTGATCTGTGCAGTGCCGTTATTCGCTGAACTGTTCTGCAAGGTGACGTCGAAGGTTGCAGAGCTTCGGGTACCCGATGCGCCGGTTGCGGTCGAGGTGCCATAAGGGTTGGCGTTGGTTGATCTGGAGCCCGCAGTGCCTGCCTGACCGAGAGCTACACCGCCCAGTACTGCTTCGATGTTGGCTTGCGTAACACCCGTTCCAAAGACGGCGTTATCCAGCGGATCGATGGTGACCTGCGAGTTTTCGCCAGAATTCAACGCGTAGAACTGCAGGCGGCCCAATGCCTGTGGGTTCTCTCGAACGTCCATGCCGATGCCGGTGCCGGCAAGATCGTCCCGGATTTCGCTGATCAGGTCCTGCAGCGTGTTGATTGGCGAATCGAGGTTGATGGTTACCGACCGGTTCTCGCCAGGCACACTGGATCCTGCCAGCTGTACTGTGAAAGAACTGGCCGCAGGACCCGTGAAGTTGAAAGGTACCAGTGCACTACCTGCATTCACCGAGCTGTTGGTGTTGACGCTGAAATCAAAGGGGGTCGGAGCTCCTGCACTCTTCAGCACTGTCGGTGTTGAAGTCGGCAGTCCTAACCGCGCAAAGCCGACCGCTGCGCCCGTCGAGTTCAATCGCTTGCCAAAGGTCGACAGCACTTCACTGCGTGAATCGAGGTTGACCGCCACTTCGACGAGTGAAGAAGGCTTTGGCCGCAGGTTCGGGATGGTCACCTGCAGGTCTCCCAGCAGGCCGGACAACGATCCGGTGGCATTTGCCCCGTACCCCTGCACACGCGCTCCACCACCGGTGACGATGTACCCTTTCGCGTCCACACCAAAGGATCCGGACCGTGTGAAGGACACTGCGCCATTATCCGAGGTGACAAAAAATCCACTGCCGTCGATCGCCAGATCAAGGTTGTTGTCTGTGAACGAGATCGTGCCCTGATCGAACTGCTGGGCGATGTTGGCCAGTTTGACGCCGCTGCCGATCCGACTGGTACCGGTGCCGAGCAGACTCGATGCATAGATGTCTGAAAACTCAGCTCGACTGGACTTGAAGCCCGTGGTGCTGGCGTTCGCGATATTGTTACCGGTCACCGCCAGATCACTGGAGGCTGCTGACAATCCACTCAACGCAGTATTGAAACTCATTTTTTTCCACTACTCCCTGTGCGGCGCTGTGCGCCAATTCCGTATCCTGTTGTTATCACCGCGAATTCAGCGGCTAGAGAACTTCCTTGATGTTGGCAACCAGCACCGAATCACCACTGGCAAGATTCGCCACCGCGCCATCGGGTTTGATCGACACGCTGACCACACGGTCCGGCATCTCGACGTCGAACTCCCGCGCTTCACCATTCACTGTATTGAATGCGCGGACCGTGTAGATACCCGCCGGCGCATCCTGTCCATTCGCAAGCAATCCGTCCCAACCGAAGCGGACCGTACCGGCTTCGCGAGCACCCAGATTGATCGTCTCGACGGTATTGCCCGTTGCATCGGCGATTTCGACCACCAGATGACCAGAGGTTTCCGTGTTGTTCACCGACCCTATGAATCCACCACCTTCCATCAACACCGTGTCGGTTGGCACCATCACCGATCGTCCCACCATGCTGGCCGCGTTCAGCGTCAGGCTGGCCTGGAAGGCTGTAGCCATGCCTGCCATGGATTCATTGAGGTTCTGGATGCCTTCGACACTGGAGAACTGCGCCAGCTGAGCGACGAACTCTTCGTTCTTGGCCGGATCCAGCGGGTTCTGGTTGCGGATCTGCGCGAGCATCAACTCCAGAAAGGCAGTTTTACCCAGCTCTTCGGCCTTGTTGGTGCCACGACTTGAATTCTGCAATTCAGTCAGCGACCTTAACCCTGCAACTTCCATGTGCCTTTCTCCTTTACCAGGTTACTGGTCTAGCCCGCATTATTCATGAAGGGTCGTAGCGAGGGCGTCGAGAGTAGTGAAAATGCTGGGTGGCGCGGACTTCCGCGCGCACAGGCGTGCTTGACAGCACGTCGAGCACGCGGAAGGAGCACGCCCTGTCTTTTCGCTGCTATCGGCGTCCGCAGTAGACAATTCATGGATAATGCGGGCTAGCATCCTGTTAACGTCCCATGCTCAACACTCGCTCGGCGAGTGTGCGCGCGGTATTCATCATTTCGACATTGATCTGAAACGACCGACTGGCGGAGATCATGTTGGACATCTCCTCCACCGGGTTCACATTCGGATAAGCGACGTAGCCGTTTTCATCGGCGTAAGGGTGATCCGGTTCGTACCGAATGTTGAGAGGCTTGTCACTCTCGATGACACCAAGCACCTGAACGTTGTTGCCCTCGGCGGCGCCCTCTTCGGACGGCAATGGCAATTGTCCACCGGCGGCTGTTTCCAGTTCTGCCGCGAATACCGGATAACGTGCGCGATAAGTGGCTTCGCCAGGTGGCGCCACGCTTTCTGCATTCGCGAGGTTGCTCGCGGTGGTGTTGAGGCGGATCGACTGAGCCGACATCCCACTGCCAGCAATATCAAAAACTCCTAACAATGACATGCCGTATCTCCCTTGACCGGTGACCGTTCACGGCTCGATGGGCTTGCTGACCCAAGTACCTTGATCTGCATCGTTACTCTCCCTTGATCGCCGAAACAAGGCTGCCAAATCGGCCATCGACAAACCGCAGGCTGGCGAGGAAACGCATGTTGTTTTCCGCGAACTTGCTTTGTTCGGTCTGCACATCAACGGTGTTGCCATCCAGACTCGGCATCAGTGGCACCCGATACTGCACGTCGTATCCACCCTGGCCGTCTGCAGTGCGTGTGATGTGGGCGTCATTGGTCCCGGACATCCGGGTCTGCATATTCTTCCCACTCATCTGCTCGGCCAGCACCGCCTGGAAATCAATATCCCGCGACTTGTAGCCGGGGGTATCAGCCTGTGCAATGTTGCGAGCCAGCAGACTGGTGCGTTCCGAACGCAGTGAGAGTGCCTGGGCTTGCAGGCCCAGTGCGTTGTCGATGCTGATCTTCATGCAACCTCCTGTCCGTTCGAACCTGTACTGACAAGCTCGGCGAATCCATTCCGGTTTGAGTCTGCAACAGACATGCCAACGCCGGTTTACTGCGGAAAACATAGCAGAGGCTAAAGATTCTGCACTTCCGGCCGAGGGCTCGACGAGTGGCAGTCGATCACACTGCCCTCATCCCGGCAGAAGTTGGCCGGCCAACGGTAAGTCTCTGCCGCGCGATGGCCACGCCTTTTTTGATGCCTGTGCTTTACTTCAGGCATGACAAATATCCCAACGCTCGTCGCCCTCGGTCTCTCTCTCTGTCTCTGTCTCTGGCCCTCAAGCATCGGCCATGCCTCAGCGGCAACAGGCAGCCAAGGGGTACAAGCCGAAGTCGAGCGGGTGCTGCTGGCCCAGGCACGCAAGTCCTGGCCGGATGCAGCCATTGAAGTGGAGGCGCGGATTGATCCACGCTTAAGGCTGTCCTCCTGCTCAGACCTCGAGGTCCTGCCACGTGGACAGCATCAGATTGGTCGGGTCCATGTCGCCGTGCGATGTGGTGCACCGACGGTCTGGTCCGTCTACCTGCCTGCCGATGTGAAGGTGTCAGCCCCGGTGCTGGTCGCCGCCCGACCGCTGGTTCGTGGCCAGCAATTGACGGCCGGCGACATAAAGGAAACGGTGATGCCGCTGAACAGTCACGCCATGGCGCTCGTCAACCGGCAGTCGCTACAAGGATTGTCGCCGAGACGACCCATTGCCGAAGGCACGGTACTCACGCTGCCTCTCTTCGCGCAGGTCCGTGCCGTTATCCGGAATGATGTGGTCAGGATTCTTTCCGGATCTGGCACAGTGCGCATCGAAACCAAAGGCAAGGCGATTGAAGGCGGTCAGATCGGCGACCAGGTCCTGGTTGAAAATCTGGCCTCAGGCCGACGGGTTTCAGCGTGGATCCTTGCGGCCGGACTCGTCAGCACGCGTCCTCAAGAATCGTTGTGAGATTACACACAGTTCACAAATCCGGACTAAAGTAAGTTCAGAGACGGTCGATAGCGACTACAGGTCATCAGGTATTTCGCAACCATGGACATCCAGAACCTAACTGCATCACAACTTCGTGACCGTGCGATCGCGCAGGCGAATCAACGCACGGCTTCACCAAACACCTCGACCTCAGCCAACGCCGAGCGATCCGTGGTGGATGTGGAATTGTCTGCCGTTGCCCAGACCTTGCGCAGTGTCACAGAAGATTCTCGTCCACCATTCGACCAGGTTCGTGTTGACGCCATTCGAACCGCTATTTCGGAAGGGCGTTACCATGTCGATCCGCAGCGCCTCGCGCAGAATTTCCTGCGTATAGAATCGGATATATTTCAATAGGTTATGGACAAAAAACAGGAACTGGATGCCACTTCTCTCGAAACCCGGATTACGGCTCTGACCGAGTTGTTCTCCCACCTCCTGGATTGCCTGGAAAACGAACGATCTGCGCTGCGCGCACGCGCTTTGAACAACCTGCACGATGCCACCGAAGCCAAGTCCCGCGCCTGCGCTTCCATCGAATCGGCGCTGGGCGCTCTTGGCGCCCCGCTGGGAGAGCTGATCGAGGAAGTGGATGCCGCGTCACGCATTCGCCTTGACGTACTTCACAGGCAGCTACGGGAACTGGCGCGAGAAGCCAAAGATTCCAACGCAGTTAACGGAAGGATCATTCACCGCTCGCAACAATCCGTACGGGATCTGATCAGCATCCTCGGCGATAACCACCAAGATGAGTTGTATGGTGAACAGGGCGTCTTCCGAATCAGTCATTCAAGCAGGGGCAGCGCTATCGCGCAGGCCTGACCATCGTCATTCGCGGCTGATCGGCAGCCACCGGATAGTCGAGATAGTCGAATCCAGCAGGAGATCCGCATGATCAAAAGCGGATTCCTGTCATTAGTCTCTTCAAAGAACTCCCCAGCTCCTTTGGTCGCCGGCCAGACGACCAGCGGGCGCGATTCCGGCTACATCACTGATCTCATCGAGATTGCTGACACGCTGCGTGCGTTTCGTGACCAGCGAACCGATCTGCGGGTGCGGCTTGGCAGCGCGGCCGACGAGATTCTGGCGCGAATTCTCGATGTCGGTGAACGGGAAATGTTGATTGAAGACATTCGGCCGCGGGCCGCTCTGGTTCTGCTGCGCGCTCGCGCCCAATTTTCATTTGCCGGGCGAATGGACGGGCTCTATGCGTTTGCAGAAAAAGCCACGGTGCTGAGCCGTGAAGAGGAACGAGGTTTGCCGTTCTTCCGGATCGCACTGCCATCCAGCATGCTCGTTCAGCAGCGACGACGTGATACCCGGATCCGCCTGCCAATGCGGGTAGCCACACGGGGCGCGAGCGTCGTACTGGAGCGGGATCTGCCGATGCTCGGCCGCATAGTCGATATCTCCGCGGGAGGACTGCGGGCTGAATTCGCGATCCAGGGCACGCTGCCCAGGCGGGATGAAGAAGTTCAATTCTGCAGGATCACCATTCCCAATCTGCTCCAGCTCGAAAGTACCGCCGTCATCCGGCACGTGCGAATGGATGTACAACGTCGCCTGTTCGAGTGTGGTATTGAATTGAAAGAGATGCCGGTGACCGACCGGCGTCGACTGGAGCAATTTGTTCAGAGCCTGTCCAAGGTGAATCTGGGTCGCGCCACCGACTGAACGATGAAGGGGTTAATACCCTTATATTTCATTGAGTTATCGATCCTTCATCCGTCAAGGCTGATCTTTCTCGAGTGGGTCTTCCTCGAGTGGATCTTCATCGTCTTCCGGCAGCGGATGTGTCAACCGAAACGGAAATCGGGGATCGATCTTTATCGGTAATTCCGGATAGGTCTGTTTGAATCGCTCCCAGTCGGCTGCGGTATCCACATCCCACAGCACGGGCAGCGAGACCATCGACCTTCCACTCGCCTCGATCTTCTCAAGTGTTCGCGCATAAACGGACGATGTGCCCCAGGGAATACCACGAAACAGATCCGGCGCAGGCCGGCTCAGCCCGATCAATCCATAGCCGCCGTCTTCCGCCGGCCCGATCACCACATCGACGTCTTCAAGGTGTGTCGCGGCCTCGCGGACGTAGTTCGCGTCGATGGACACCACATCTGACCCGACGATGATCACATGTCGACCGAATTTGAGATGGGTGTACGCGGTATGCCACATCGCCGCCCCGATATCCGCACCGTGCTGCTGCCGCAAGCGGCCATTCAATTGTGTTGCCCACTCGCGGCACGTGATGTAGTCCGGACTCCCCTGTATCCACAGTTCCGCGAACAGGCCTTTGCGGGTAACCGGCCGGATTCGTTTGACGGTATGCCGCACCAGCTTCTTGTACACCCAGAAGGCGTCGTCCTCGCCGATCTCGCGGGCCAGACGTTTTTTGACGGTACCTTCGACGGGTGCCCTCGCGAACACACAAATGACCGGAGTCATGTTGATCACGGCTTTGAGCTCCTTCCATCGACGATCGTCGACCGACCTGAATCGGGGGGATCGGTCAGCGGCGTTTCCATTTCATGACTGTCCCGACCATCTGCGTAGGAACGAGCCAGCGTCTGGGCAGGCGTGCCGAGAAAGTACCTCAATCTGAACCACCACATGAGCAGGATCGTCTTCACCAATCCACGTGCCTGCCAGCGCCTGGAAGAAGTGGTGAGGGCAATCGGCAAGACGATGGGCCATGCCAGACGCCGCAATCGAATAGACAACTCAACGTCCTCCATCAGCGGTTGAACAGGCACTCCACCAACACGATCAAGCAGTTTTCGTTCGATCCAGATGCCTTGATCGCCGGTACAGACGCCAGTCAGCCGGCTGCGCCAATGCATCATCCATGCAACGATCCGCATCCCTTGGAAATCCGGCTCGAATTGCAGTCGAAACCGGCCCCATCCGCAGACTTGCCCCAGCACCTTTTCAAGCGCATCACCCGGCACGCGACTATCTGCGTGCAGCAGCCAGACGATCCGACCCTGACTTGCCGCGACTCCCGTAGCCAGCTGCTGGCCCCGTCCCCGGCCTGACTTGATCAGCTTGACCGGATGGCCCGCAACGGCTGCATCAAGCGCATCCTTGCTCCCGCCGTCTACAACAATCACTTCGATCGCTTGATCATCGAGCGCTGCTGTCAGGTCAGCCAGCAGACTGGTCAACGCAGGCGCGTCGTTCAGCACGGGGATGACAATACTCAGTCGCATGACGACTACGCTAACAGATTTCCGGGGGCGGCTCTGTCAGCCATTGACCATGTTCATGAGGGTCATCGGCCCGGCGGTCGGGACAATTCCAGAACGTCGCAAACCTTGATGCCATCGTAGACCTCGCGCGCCGCATCCCAGACGCGCACGTCCCGGCAGTTATCGGCGAAGGCGTGTGGAGAGACGTAGCGTGATCCCTGCTCTTCAACGGCAACATAGTCTGGACAGCGCTGCTGCCCACACAGGCTCGGTCGCCCCTGCGCTTCGTCGACGGTCGAACAGAGTGTCTGCGGGATTCCTTCCACACATAGACAGCCACATTCCAGAAACGCGATTTCGACTGCTCCCGCCAACGAGATGGCACTCCCGGCCATCGCCCACATGGGCTGCAACGCGCAGATCATTAAAGACCCGATCGCCACTCGGCCTCGACTCCAGGTCTCATGGGGCTTAACACTGCGGCTCATTTCGATCTCCAGTGGCTTTACGCAACACATCATCCGCCAGCAGATGCGCCTCACCTGTGCGTCGGTGACTCATCAAGCTGACGGCAAGTCGAGGTGCACGCTGTCAGCCATCACATTGCATTTTCGGGCTTCGCCGGTAGAGTGCAGGGCTTTTGCACAACTTCGCTTCGGTGGTGTTGTGTGCAGCCAACGTGTGCAGGGGAGAGCGATGGGCGATCAGGCGATGTATCAGTTGTACCGGAATACCTGGGCAGAACTCACTGGCCCCGGGGCTCAATTCGAGGTGGTGCCAGCGTCCGTTCGTGGGCACACCATCAAGAGCTGGAAAAACGCACCGGGCAGTGTTCGGGATGTCTGGCTTGCCTCCACCGCCTTTGCTGAACGCGACTACATCGTCTACGAAAACGAACGTCTTACCTATGCGCAGACCCATGCTCGCGTCAACGCTTTCTCCGCGTGGCTGGCAAGTCAGGGAGTACAACCCGGTGACCATGTCGCCATTGCTATGCGCAACTTTCCGGAATGGATGCAGGCGTACTGGGCGACGCTGATGATTGGCGGCGTGGTGGTCGGCATGAATGCCTGGTGGGTTCCCAACGAGATGGCTTACGGCCTCAACGATGCCAAGCCCAAGGTGTTGATCCTCGACCAGGAAAGACTGGAGCGTGTGCTGCCCGTTCGCGGCGAAATTCCGCCGGTCATCATGGTTGGTGTTCGGCTGACCAACACCGGCGCCGCAGGTGCCAATCACATCATTGATTTCGAAGACGCGATCAAGGCAGGCACCGGCAAGACCGTGCCCTCGCCCGCCATCGACCCGGACAGCGATGCAACCATCTTCTATACCTCCGGCACGACGGGTTATCCAAAAGGCGCCCAACTCACCCATCGCGGCTGCGTCAGCAATCTGTTCAGTCTCATGTTTGCCGGCGCGCTGCAGGCGGGGATCAATGCCAAACGCGGGCTGGTCGATCCAGACGCCAAACCCATCATTCCTTCCGCGCTGGTAACCACGCCGCTCTTCCACGTGACGGCTAACAATTGCGCGGCATACTCCATAACGATGACTGGCGGCAAACTGGTGCACATGTATCGTTGGGACGCCGGTGAAGCCTTGCGGCTCATCGAGCAGGAACGCATCACGTCCATGAGCGGCGTACCGACGATGGCCCGTGAAGTGATTACGCATCCGGATTTTTCGCAGCGGGATACGTCAAGTCTGGTCAGCCTCGGTGGAGGTGGTGCTCAGTTGCAACCCGATCTGGTGCGCAAGATCGATGAGACCGTGGCGACTGCACGACCCAGCACCGGCTACGGCATGACAGAAACCTGCGGCATCATCACTTCAATTGGCGCCGACTACTTCATCGACAAACCCGACAGCTGTGGACCGGCCATGCCGGTTTACGACACCCGTGTGGTTGATGACAAGGGCAACGACGTGCCGCGTGGTACCCCCGGTGAACTCTGGGTTAAAGGTGCACAGGTCATTCGTGGTTACCTGAACCGCGAAGAGGCAACCGCCAGCAGCATTACCGATGGCTGGCTGCACACCGGTGACATGGCTCGCCTGGATGAAGAAGGATTCATCTACATCGTCGACCGCATCAAGGACATGTGCTGCGCGGTGGAGAAAACGTGTATTGCGCCGAGGTGGAAGCGGTGATGTACAAACACGCAGCCATCGCCGAAACTACCGTCTTCGGAGTTCCGGATGAGCGGCTCGGTGAAGAAGTTGGCGCCGCGGTATTCCTCAAGACTGACGTGAAGCTTACTGCCGAGGAACTGCGCGATCACTGCGCCGGTCTGATGGCCAAGCACAAGATTCCGAAGTACATCTGGTTCGTCACCGAACCACTGCCTCGTAATGCGAGTGGCAAGTTTCTGAAACGCGAGCTTCGTGACAAGTTTGCGAATACGCTGACCGCTTAGACCAACCGGCTTGCGGGTCGCGATGATCAACCTGCGTTAAAGGCGTTCGCGATTTACCGTGGAATCGATGCCATGAGCTTTTTTCGGATGCCTGCCAATGGCGCTGTTTCATCGAGAACAACCTTGCCACCCTGCATGCGCACACCGAGCGCACCGAGTGTGTCCTGGTACGGCGGCATGCCTGCAGTGTCGGCGTAAAGGTCGTACTTTCGCGTGAAAACTCGCGTCCCGGAAAGTTCATCGAACTTCGTGAACAGCGCCCTTCCCGCCCACTCGCGGTTCGCCGGAAGACAACAATCCGCCAGCTGGCCGAGCACCGTATCAAGGCTCTGGCGACCATCGGTCTGCCGCCGCAGTTCGACGTCCGTCATCAACGCCAGGGCAGCGCCACTCCAGTAGATGAGCATGCGGACGTCCCAGAACGATCGATCTGACGTACCGTTTGGTGACGGAGGATCGCGAGTTGCATCGGCCGACGCAAACGAGCGCGCCAGTCGCCCCCAGGCTTCCTCTTCGCTATAGATACCGCCGCGGGCAAGTAGCACGTTCTGGTAGTAACTGGCAAAACCTTCAGAGATCCACTTCTGATCGTCTTGCACATACGGTAACAACAAGTGCGAAAATTCATGTACGGCGGTCCAGTCGTCACGCAACTGCCCAAGTGTCGCCTCGGGTTTGACAAAGAAGTGCACGACTTCCTCACCACTGCGAATGACATGACCAAAAGGAACCACCGAATCACCAAACAACGATGTCTGTCCCGGTTCGACCACCACCAGTGCATGTGGATTGGGAAACCGGCCACCAACGCTTGCAACCAGTCCAGCCGCAGCGGTGAGCCAGCTTGTCATGCGTTCGGATTGAAGCGCTGAGCCGAGAACGACCACCGGCAGTGATACTGCCTCTACTTGCAGGCTGGACTCCTGCAACCGGCCAAACCACGCCAGGGCATCACCACTGCCGGGTGACGTCCTCAGTTCATATTGGTTGGCACCGATGCGACGCCACGGCACAAATGCCTGCACACCAGCTGGCAGAACCAGTGCAATTCTCACCACGTCGTGCGCGGCAAGCTCGGGCAACCACAACCAGTATTCGTGCCCGACCTGTGGCCACTGTGGGCGAAACCGATCGCTCGATCTGCCCGGTTCGATCGAGGCCGTGTAACGAAGACAGTTCCCTGAAACCTGAAGCGATTCGCCACCTCGCCGCTCGATAGGCTCCCCTGAACATCCTGCGACATCACGCAGCCGGGAAGTACCACCCCGAGTGGCCGACAACACCAGTCCGGGCCTCGCCAATCGAGCTTCAACATGGACGCTGGACAGTGAGGCATCAACACTGATGGTGTAGTCGTGCACAGCCGCAATCACATGGCCGGCAGGTAGACCGCAGGACAGAACCACAAAAAAAAGTAGCGTCGGCCAAGCCCGACTCAGGCAAGACTTTACAACCGTTGACTTCATCGTCCTGCCATCCGCTGAATTACACTACCGCTGGCAATCCTGTTACTTACTTTCTGCGGAGTCCCCATGCGCTGCGTTCTCTGGTTCTTGATCCTGACACTCGCTGCCTGCTCACAGATCAGTCAGGCACCTGCGCCTGCAGCAGCCGGTTTCGACCCGAAGGAACTGGATGCCTCGATCCGTCCTGTTGATGATCTCTTTGCCCACGTGAACGGCAAATGGCTCGATGCCACACCGATCCCGGACGACCAGGTTCGCTATGGTACCTTCCAGCAGATGATCGAGCGTGTGGAAACACAGGTTCGAAGTGTGGTTGAAGAAAGTGTGGTGGAAGAAAGTGTGGTTGAAGAAAGCGTGGTGGAAGAAACAGCAGCCCAGCCGAAACCTGCCGGTGAAGCCAAGTTGATCGCTGATCTGTATCGCGCGTTCATGGATCAGACCACGATCGAGACCGCAGGCCTGAAACCGCTCGACGACCTGTTCACCGACATCGCCAACCTGAAAACCCACGACGATGTGTGGCGTGCATTCGGCCGACTGGCAGTACAGGGTGTTGAATCACCGATCGGGCTGTTCACCGAAACCGACGCCGACAATCCGGATCTGGTATTGGCCTACGCCTGGCAGTCGGGGCTTGGCCTGCCAGATCGGGACTACTATTTTTCCGACGAACCCAAGCTCAAGGCGGCTCGTGAGGCTTATGTTGCCCACATCGCCCGCCTCTACAAACTGGCGGGCTGGGCGGATGGCGAAGTTGATGCACAGAAACTGCTGGCGCTGGAAACTGTCATCGCCAATCACCAGTGGACACCGGTGCAGAATCGCGATCGGCAACGGATCTATCGCAACAAGTTCACGCTCATCAAGGCATGGGAACACACCAACGGTCTCGACTGGCGCAGCTGGTTCGCAGCCCAGGGCTACAACCAGCAAGGCGAGTTCGTACTGGCCCAGGATACCTACTTCGCCGCATTGAAAGACATCGTCTACTCCCATGATGTCGAGACCTGGAAGCGATACCTTCGCCTGCGCACACTCAAGACTTTTGCGTCCTATCTGCCGAAAGCCATCGACGAAGAGAACTTTGACTTCGAAGGCAGGACGTTGCGCGGCCAGCAGTCACAGCGCGAACGCTGGAAGCGGGCGATGTCCATGCTCGATCAACTGGCCGGTGAGCCGCTCGGCAAACTTTACGTGGCTCGACATTTTCCGGAGAGCGCCAAGGCCCGCATCCGCGCCCTAGTCGAAGAGCTGCGGGTCGCTTATCGGCAAAGCATCGAGCGCAATGACTGGATGAGCGACACAACCAGAGCCGCCGCCATCGCCAAACTCGAATCATTCGACATGAAGCTGGGTTACCCGGATGTCTGGCGGGATTTTTCCAGGCTCGCCACTTCGTCAACGGATCTGCTGGGCAACGTGCGGCGCGCCACCGCATTCGAACACGCCTTTGCCATCAGCCACATCGGCAAAGCCCCGGATCGTAACGAATGGGGCATGACACCTCAGACCGTCAACGCCTACTACCGGCCAACCGCCAATGAAATTGTCTTCCCGGCGGCGATCCTTCAACCCCCCTTCTTCGATCCGTCAGCCGACGATGCCGCCAACTATGGGGCGATCGGCGCGATCATTGGCCATGAATTCAGTCATGGATTCGACGACCAGGGGCGCAAGTTCGATGGCACCGGTCGGCTGCGGGACTGGTGGCAACCGGATGATGCTGAACGTTACGAAGCCCGCACCAAACGGCTTGTTGCCCAATTCAGTGCTTACGAACCGCTCCCGGGTGCGAAAATCAATGGCGAATTGACACTGGGAGAAAACCTGGCTGACCTGGCCGGCGTCACCATGGCGTTTCGTGCCTACATGGTTTCGTTGGCTGGCACCCCGGCGCCCGTCATCGATGGACTGACCGGAGAACAACGATTTTTCATCGCCTATGCGCAGGCATGGCGTTTGAAGGCACGGGATGAGTACCTGCGCGAAACGCTCCTCACCGATCCACATTCGCCAGCCGAATATCGCGTCACCGGCATACTGAAAAACGTTCCCGAATTCCACGCCGCGTTTGGCGCGAAGGAAGGGGATGGGCTCTACCTTTCACCGGCCGAGCAGGTCCGCATCTGGTAGCCTTTAGCGGTATTGGGAGCCCTCAGCGGTGTTGGGAGCCCTGTCCGCCGTTGGGGCACTCATGCGGTTGCGAGCCTATTGACCACGGCGCATAGTCATCAGTGAATTCATCGGGAACTGAATATGACCAACACTCGTCGTTCCTTCATGCAGTACCTCACGCTCGCTGGAGTGAGCGCCACGACCCTGTTCAGGGGCAGCGATGCCAAAGCCGCGGTCGCCATGGGTCGGGAAGCAGCAGGGCTCGCTGAGCCATGGCCGCAGATGACTTACCGCACCCTCGGACGAACCGGGTTTAAAGGCAGCCGTCTGGTATTCGGCTGTGGTGCCGCCCTCTCCAGCCGTCGGCAGGATCGCTTGCTGCACACCGCTTTCGACGCCGGCGTCAACGTCTTCGATGTCGGCTACAAACACTATTACGACCAAGCCGAAAAACACCTCGCACCTTTTCTCAAACAACGTGGCGACCGCATCTTTCTGATTTCCAAGGCGATCGTTCCGATTGACAAGGCGCCCCACGAAACTCCGACTGCTGCCGAGTTGAAGACCGCCGCAGTGAAATGGAGTGCGCTGCTCGACGAAAGCCTGCTGGAAATGAAAGTTGAACACGTGAATGCCTACTATCAGATGGGTTCCAACAATCCAGCCGTCATTGGCAGCGAAGAACTCTATCGTGCGTTCCAGGACGCCAAGGCGGCCGGCAAGGTTTCGCATCTCGGACTGAGCACCCACCAGAATGCCGAAGCCGTACTGACCAAAGCCATCGACACCGGTTGGTTCGATCTGGCACAGATTGCAGTGACGCCCGGCGGATGGTATGACTGGGAAAGCAAAAAGGTACTCCCGAACACGCCACCCATGCACGCACTACGGCCATTGTTTGATCGGGCCAGAAGTTCCGGCATAGGCCTGATCGGCATGAAGGCCGGGCGATTCCTGGCCGGCCGAAATTTCCTTGGCGCAGGCGACTCCAGTGCATTCGATGGGCAGTACAGCGACACCTTTCTGAAGGCCTCGCTATCACCATTCCAGCGCAGTTATGCCTACGTGCTGGCCAATGGCCTGGACGCAGTCAACGCCGACATGCAGAACATGCCGCATCTGAAAGAGAACTTCATTGCCGCAGCAACGTCACACGCCTACTTCCCCGATGAAGCGGGGACCATGCTGAGCTGAGTCGAGAGCCCTGATACTTCTGGCAGACCTCTGGGGGAGACGCGTTGCCCGGGTCTGCGTAGACTCGGGCAATCCATACTCGAGACGATTGATGTGCGTACGCTCTTCTACCAACCCACCGCTGGCATTGCCGGCGATCTGCATCTGGCCGCCCTGCTCGATCTTGGTGTACCGCTCGAACACCTCGAAAGCGAACTGGCCAAACTGAATCTGTCCGGGCAGTTCCGACTGGAGGTTACACCTTCCTGGAAGATGGGGATTGGCGGCACACGAGTGATGGTCCACCAGCAGGATCAACACGACCACCGGCACTACAGCACCATCCAGCGCATCATCAACGACGCCGGTTATTCCCAGGGTGTCACCGAGCGGGCATTGGCCATGTTCCGTGAGATTGCCGAAGCAGAATCACGCATTCATCGCATCGACATCGAGAAAGTCCACTTCCATGAAGTCGGCGCCATTGATGCCATCGTCGATATCGTGGGCAGTGCCATCGCCCTGGAGTGGCTGAACGTGGACCATATTGTCAGTGCCGCTGTTGAGCTTGGTGCTGGGCAGGTGAAATGCGCGCATGGACTTTTACCGGTACCTGCACCAGCCACCCAGGAGATCATGTTCGGTGTGCCGTGTACCTATGGTGGTGTGCAGGGCGAAGCCACGACCCCGACCGGAGCCGCAATCCTCAAGGCCAATGTCCGCGAGTACATTCCCAAGGGTCGGTTTACGCCGGAAAAAGTCGGCTATGGCATCGGGCACAAGGACTTCGTGATTCCGAATGTGCTGCGGGTAGTCCTGGGCGATTACGAAGCCGTAGGCAGTACTGCAACTGATACCCACTTCAAGCTCGAAGCCAATATCGACGACATGACACCCGAGGCCTTCGAGCCGTTGATGCAGCGCCTGTTTGCCGCCGGTGCAAGCGATGTCTACCACACGCCCATCGTCATGAAAAAAAGCCGTTCAGCGACTTGTCTGACCGTGCTCGCTGACACCAAACACCGAGATGCGCTGGCTGATCTGATCCTCAATGAGTCGACGACCATCGGCTTGCGTTTACTGAGCTTCAGCAAACGAATACTGCCACGTGAGCAGTTGACCATCGCCACCAGCTTCGGCCCGGTTCAGGTGAAACAGGTCACTCAACCCGATGGCCGGCTGCGTCACAAGATCGAGCATGAAGATGTGATCAGGCTGTCGACGGAAACGGGGATTGACTACCGCACGCTACGAGTCCGACTCGATCGTGAGGTAGATGACGCCCTGCTAAAAATCCGCAATCCTTGACCGCGCATTGAATAGAGGTCAGGGCGGGTCAGCGCGCCCTGCGCATCCAGAAGCTCCCACCCGTTTCGACCAGCATCAGCGGCGCTTTTTCCGCAACCAGTCGGCGCTGGTGTTTGCCCATGTAGTCATTCATGTAAAGCACCTCCCAGTCGGGGTTGTACTGCAGGAAGGCCCGTAGCAGATAGGCTTCATTCCAGGCCCGCCCTTCCACCAGCCACTCCATTGGATACTCAAACGGCCACAGTATGTCGTGAATGTGCACTACTACACCGACGGCAAGCGCTGGTATCACGCGGAAGAAAAGATCGTTGACGTCGCTGCCCGCTTTGGAAACATGTGACGAATCTATGAACAGAATGTCACCCGCCTGCAATGCCCTGAAGCGATCGATCGGCACGTTTTGAACCTTGCCTTCGATCAACTCAAAGTCATCACCCGATCGGAGCAGTGACTTCAGCCGATCCGGATACGGCTCGATAAAACAAAGCCTGGTATCGGGAAGAAATCGTTCTCTGGTATCGAGCATGACCGCTGACGAGTGCCCTGATCCAACCTCGATCACCTGACGAGGACGCAAGGCGCGCAGCATCGTGAACAGCGTAATCGCATCGCTGTGACCAAAAAAATCGTTGGCGTACCCGAATCGCGTACTTGCTCCGCCAACTGCACCGACGCCCGGTCGATCACTGAATGGAAGATCCGGATAGAACGACTCAATGACCTCAAGGAATTCGAACTGCGCTTCGATTCCCAGATTGATCCCGGCGATGCCGTCGTCTGGTTTGAACGATTCCTTGATGGCATCGATATCAGGCAGTGGTGAATAAAAGTGCCCTGATGGTACGAACTCGCGTTGACTCCCTGTTCGTTCTTCGCTTCCCATCAGCACCGATACAGCCCGCTTCAATCTAGAGGCAGCTGACATAGTCCAATCCCCGGCGATAATTATCTTCGGACCCGAGTAGAACACGTAACGGGAACGAATTGGGAGTGCCCTGTGTTGTCCATGCTCTGTCGTCCGCCCTCTGTCGTCCGCCCACCAGCACGATTGAGCAATCGTACCGGTTGAGTCACTATCGATTTCCCCAATTGTCAAATCTTGCCTGCGAACTGCAAACCGCATGTTTACAACGCTGACCAGCTGTATCGCAAGTCTCGCACTGGTCGCCTGGATTTCGTGGCGACTCACTCGCGGGCGGATCCACTCGAACGACAGTTTTTTTCTGGCGGGCCGATCCTTGACGGCGCCAGTGATTGCCGGCTCTCTGCTGCTGACCAACATCTCCACGGAGCAGCTGGTCGGTCTGGCTGGCTCCGCCTATGCGTTCAACATGAGTTCAATGGCATGGGAAGTTACGGCGGGTCTGGCCTGCATCGTCATGGCGCTGTTCCTGTTGCCTCGTTACCTGCGTGGCGGCTTCAGCACCCTGCCACAATTTCTCGAAAGCCGTTTTGATGCGCGGGTTCGGCGGACCAGCGCCGTGCTGTTCGTGCTTGGTTACATGCTCATCACCCTGCCATCGGTACTCTATTCAGGCTCGGTTGCCGTACTCGCGTTGACCGATCTGTCAGCGGTTACCGGTCTCGACCATGCCACCGCCCTGCTGGTCACCATGCTGGCGGTTGCATTGATCGGCGGCGCCTTTGCGGTG
Organism: Gammaproteobacteria bacterium; assembly: GCA_031385325.1. Taxonomy (GTDB): domain Bacteria; phylum Pseudomonadota; class Gammaproteobacteria; order Pseudomonadales; family Azotimanducaceae; genus SYFY01. Next base: position 63,254 of record JANNBJ010000234.1, read on the forward strand.
ACTGGCGGGCTGCGCGCGATTGCGATCTCTGACACTTTGTTTGGTGTCGGCCTGCTGGTGATGGGGATGCTCGTGCCGCTATTGGGTCTACGACTGCTGGGCGATGGCAGCGTGCTGTCAGGTGTTGAAATCCTGACTTCGAACCACATCGAAAAACTGAACGCCATTGGTAGTGCAACGGACCCGACACCGTTCGCCACCGTGTTTACCGGCATGTTGCTGGCCAATCTCTTCTACTGGGGCACAAATCAATACGTCATCCAGCGTGCACTCGGGGCGAAGAGTCTTGAAGAAGGTCAGAAAGGTGTACTGATCTCCGGCTTTTTCAAAGTTCTGGTTCCATTCTTGGTGATGGTACCGGGGGTTATCGCCTTTCACTTGTATGGCCCGAATCTGCCAACCATGGACGCGGCCTACCCAACGCTTGCACGAGCGGTTCTACCCGTCGCACTACAGGGCGTATTTCTGGCCGTCGTCATTGGTGTTGTCGTGAGCTCTTTCAACAGTCTGGTCAACAGCGCGGCGACCTTGATTGCAGTGGATCTTTCAGGCCCTGCGCAGGGCACGGAAAAAGTTCGAGCGGCGCGTTGGCAAAGTGTAGTGATCGTCGCCATCGCATTCGCCATCGCCATGCAATTGACCAATGCACCGGATGGGCTATGGCAGCTCATCCGCAAATTCACCGGCTTCTACAACATTCCCATCATCACCCTGGTGCTGGCGGGGATCTTCATACCCCGCGTGAACCCCCTGGCCGCCCTGGTCGTCATGGGTGTGCACGTAGTCGTCTACGGGCTTGTCACGTTTGTCTTCGACACCGGTATTCACTTCATACACTGGTACGCGATCCTGTTTCTGCTTGAACTGCTGATCCTGGTGGCCATGCCGCGCGTTGCCTCCTTTCGTGCGGAATCAGTCGAATCGGCACCGGTTGACCTCAGACCGTGGCGTCACCGTTACATCGTCAGCGGCGTGCTCGTGCTGACAATCATCATGACCTATGCCCTCTTCTCGCCGCTCGGCATCGCCTCTTAGACAATTGCTGAGGCAGGCCGTGTCTGGCGAACAGCTTCGCGCACGCAGCACATGCTTCGACCACATTGCATATTGACCATGCAGCTGTCACATTCCTGCATGGAAGAATCATAGGACACGTCAAGATGTTCCACATCCA
>JANNBJ010000057.1:0-12593 GCA_031385325.1 Gammaproteobacteria bacterium
CAAAATCACTTTCGCCAAGTCCTACGTCAAATCCGGCGTCATCTCCTAGCCGCTTACTGCCAATCGCCCTTGTGGAGTCCGACAATCCGCCGTCAGGCGACGCGGGCCGCACTTGTTCAGCCCAGCAAAATCCTTCGCAGCGGGCTTTCTGACCGGCGCAGTCAAGAACTCGCTTCAGGCTCATTTCTGGATTGAATACACTGCCACGGGTGTGAACCGGATTATCCAGGGCGGGACGGTAACGGGCCAGGATGCGGGACGGAAAATCAGCCGCCATTGATCCTGGGCATCAACACCACCTCCGCACCGACAGGGATGGGCTCCCCCCAGTTATCCCGGAAAATTTCGCCGTTGATGGCAACGGCGATTCCGGCGTCGAGATGGCTTTCGGTTTGCGGATAACGTTCGACCAGCTTGTTCATCAACTCGCGGATGGTGGCGGCTTCAATATCGATCGAAGCCGCTCCACCCACAGCGCCGCGTAACAAGCCGGTCACCGCTATCTTCATGGCCGATACCCCGCGTGGGCTCAACCCGCTGCGCGTTGTGCCTTGATGGCTTTGAGAATACGCGGTGGTGACATGGGCACATGATTCATGCGCACACCCACCGCATTCGACACAGCATTACCAATGGCAGCCAGCGGCGGCACGATCGATGTCTCGCCCACACCACGAATTCCGTACGGATGTCCGGGGTTCGGAATCTCGAGGATCTTGGTGTCGATGAACGGCAGGTCGGAACACACCGGAATGCGGTAGTCGAGGAAGCCCGGGTTCTGCAACCGGCCGTCCTTGCCATAAACGTATTCTTCGTTGAGCGCCCAGCCGATACCCTGCGCCGCTGCTCCCTGGAACTGACCTTCCACGTAGTCCGGGTGAATCGCCTTGCCGGCGTCCTGGATCACGGTGTAACGGAGCACTTTGGTTGCGCCGGTTTCCGGATCCACTTCCACATCACAGATGTGGCTGGCGAAGGACACGCCAGCACCATCGGCAACCGTTTCGTTGTGACCGGCAATCGGACCACCCGTACGGGGTGACTTGGCCGCAATCTTGGCCAATGACAAAGGCTCGAGATTGTTGTGTTGCATGCCAATGGCACATGCCTGGCCGTCTTTCCACTCGACTTCCTCAACCGGAATATCCCAGGTCTTGGCTGCACGAGCGCGCAGTTCATTCACTGCGTTGCGGGCTGCAAAGATGATGGCCATGCCGGACGAGAAGGTGCCGCGGCTGCCTTCGGTGGTGTCGTTGTGGCCAAGCGAAGCGGTATCGGCAATCGTACATTTCACGCTCTCATAGGAAACCCCGAGTTCTTCTGCCGCGATCAGCGACAGCGATGCGCGAGAACCGCCTACGTCCACCGTGCCCACTGAAACGTTGACCGTTCCGTCGACACCGATGTTGATGGTCGCGCAGGTCTGACCGCCAAAGTTGAACCAGAAACCACACGCCATGCCGCGTCCCTGGTTCGGGCCGAGTTTGGCTTTCATCTGTGGATGATTTTTCACCGCTTCCAGCGTGGCACGAATACCGATCGGTCCATACGTTGGACCGTAGGAGGCGCGGGTTCCTTCTTTGGCCGCGTTCAGCAGACGGAAGTCCACCGGATCCATGCCGATCTGGTGGGCAACCAGATCCATGGTGCTCTCAACGGCAAATGCCGCCATCGGCGCCGACGGTGCGCGATAGGCTGCAACTTTCGGACGATTCACCAGCACGTCATAAGCGATCGCCTTGACGTTGGGCAGGTCGTAACACGCCCAGGCCGTCATGCCACCGAGCATGCCCCAGATGCCGGGGAATGCGCCGTCCTGATAACGCAGCACCGCCAGCGCACCGGTAATTCGACCGTCGCGCTTGGCGCCGATCTTGACGTCGATGGAGGTCGAGCAGGTTGGGCCGGTACCACGGAACACTTCTTCGCGGGTCAGCACCAGCTTGACCGGACGATTTGCCTTGCGCGACAGCGCCAGGGCAATGGGTTCCATCCAGACGTGGGTCTTGCCGCCAAAACCACCACCGATTTCCGAGGAGGTGACTTTCAGCTTGGCGATGTCCATGCCCAGCAGTTGCGCGCATTGCGTGCGGAAGGTGTAGTGACCCTGCGTGGTCACCCACAATTCACCCTGGCCATCCGGTCCGACACTGGCGAGACAGGCGTGTGGTTCGATGTACCCCTGGTGCGTCTGCTCGGTCTTGTAGCTGCGTTCGATGATGACATCGGCTTCGGCGAACCCGGCTTCGATATCACCATGCCCGAACTGGGAAACCTGGCAGACGTTGGTGGGCTTGTTGGACTCCGGGTTGCCCGTGGTACGTACCCAGGACTGCACAACCGGTGCGTTGTCCTGCATCGCCTCGTCCACATCGGTGACGTGGGGCAGCACCTTGTATTCGACCTTGATCAACTTCAGCGCCTGCCTGGCGGTTTCCGCATCGATCGCAGCCACTGCGGCAACCGCATGTCCGTCGTACAGCGCCCGACCCCGGGCCATGCAGTTTTCGAGGATATCGAGCATGTCGCGCTTGCCTTTCACCAGATCGGGCAGATCGTCGCTGGTGATGATGGCTTTCACACCTGGCAGCTTTTCAGCCTTGCTGATGTCGATCTTCTTGATCTGGGCATGTGCATGTGGCGAGCGGAGGATCAAACCCACCAGCTGACCAGCAGCGGAGGCGTCCGCGCCATACCGCGCGCGACCCGTAACCTTGTCCAGACCGTCCGGCCGAGGCACCCGTGTGCCGATAATCTTGAAGGTCTGATTTGTGAAACTCGGATCAGTTGTCACTGTACTTTCTCCTGAATTCGATAACGTCTTGTGCGATGAAGTCTGTGTTATTCAGCGCCTTACGCGCTTTTCTTCACGGCCTTTTTGGCTGACTTCTTCGCCGCCTTGGTGGCATCCACCGCAAGTTCCTTAGCCGCAGCCTGAACCGCCCGTACGATCTTGTCGTAGCCCGTGCATCGGCACAGGTTGCCAGCCAGGGCATAACGAATCTGCGTTTCGCTCGGGTCTGGATTACGGTCCAGCAGAGCCTTCGCCGAAACCAGGAATCCTGGTGTACAGATCCCACACTGCAGCGCGGCGTGTTCAATGAACTTCGACTGCAGGGCATGCAGTTTGCCGCCGCTGGCCATCCCTTCCACCGTCGTCACGGTACGACCTTCCACTTCTGCACCCAGCACCAGGCAGGCACAGACCAGCCGGTCATCAACGGTGACACTGCAGGCACCACAGTCACCCGTGCCGCAGCCTTCTTTTGCGCCCGTCAAACCAACCCGGTCGCGCAACACATCCAGCAGCACCTCACCGGGCTGGCAGACAAATTCAACGGCGTCGCCGTTGATCGTTGTGGTTACATGAACTCCAGACATGACGCTTAACCCCCTGCTCGCTGATAGGCGATTCTTGCGGCCCGCTTGGCCAGAACGCCTGCTACTTCGGTTCGAAACTCTATGGTGCCGCGTTTATCATCGATGGGACGACAGGCCGCTTCACAGGCTGCAACAAGTGCAGCGATGGCCCCATCGTCAAGCTTGGTGCCAACAATGGCCTTCCGCGCGGCAGGAACAACGATAACCGTGGGTCCCACAGCGCCGAGTACGACGCGTGCATCATCGACAACACCGCCACGACCGAGTGTCAGGCTGACCGCTGCGCTGCACACCGCAATATCCATCTCGGTGCGAGGTGTGAATCGCAGATAGGCATCGCCGGTTTTGCCTTTGCGTGCCGGCAGGGAGATGGCTTCGATGACTTCGCCTTTTTTCAGCGACGTCTTGCCAGGACCGGTGACCACATCTTCAACCGCCACCGTGCGCCGACCTTTTGGACCGACGACCACTGCCTTGGCTTTCGCAGCCACCATGGCCGGTACACTGTCCGCTGCAGGTGAAGCGTTGCAGAGATTGCCAACTACCGTGCAGCGGCTCTGGATCTGATCCGAACCGATCAGGTTTGCGGCTTCAACGACACCGGGCCACGCTTTTTTCAGCGCGTCGTTTTCACCCAGTTGAGCGCAGGACACTGCCGCGCCGATCTTGAAACCACTGGCTGACTTGCTGATCGATTGCATGGCCGGGATGCGCTTGATATCAACCACCAGGTCCGGGTCGATCGTTCCGCTCTTCAGACGTACCAGTAGATCGGATCCGCCTGCCAGCACAAAGGCATTGCCTTTGGCCTTGGACAGCAGGCTGACCGCGTCCTTCGTGGATGTGGGCGCTTCGTATCGCATGGGCTTGAGTCTCTCCTTCGTTGGATGCGCTGGGCGTGTTATTCGGGCCTGCCGTGTCATTCACATGACAATGGCGGGGCCTGAGAGTTGATCGAAAGGCAAGTGCCGCAGGTTACTCGCCGGACGCGTGAACCGCATCAATTGAGTTCCACCGTCGCCTGAACTGCTGCCTTCCCAGACACACATAGTAGTGAAAGAAGGGAAACAATAGGAATAGGGGAACACGTCAAATCAGTGACAAAGCAGGGATTGATGCGCATGACACCATCACGCTGCCATCGGCCAGCTGTCAGCCTGCGATCGCCCAGCGGTATGCCAGCGGTAAGGTAGTGCGACCGATCTGACTTCTGGCATAGTCGCGTGGCCGCACTGGAGATCGTCCATGTCACACCCCTTCACTGTCGATGCCGATTCACATGTGCTGGAACCACCGGATCTGTGGGTCAACTATCTGGAGCCAAAGTTCCGGGACCGCGGCATTTTCATCAGACAGACACCTGACGGCGAAGAACTAGTGGTGGACAACGAAGTCATCATGCGTGGTCGTCTGGCAAGCCTTGGCGGCGTCGAGCACGAGGCGACGGAACTATTCATGGACGCGTCGATTCCCTATCTGGAGACGTGTCCTGCCGCCTCCATGTTTACCGATGCCCGGGTCAAACTGCTGGATAACTGGCAGGTCAGCGCCGGACTGACGTTTCCGACCATCGGTATCCTGTGGGACAAGGAAGACGACCCTGAACTGGCAATGGCGTACGCCCGCGCCTACAACAACTGGCAGTGGGACTTCGCCAGACCGGCACTGGACCGGATCGTCCCGATCGCGCACATCCCGCTCTACGATCCCGCTCTTGCGCTGATCGAACTCAGGCGTTGTCTCAAGCTCGGCTTCAAGGGCATGTTCATCGCCCCGGAACGAATTCTCGGCAAACGCCCATCGCATCCGGATTTCGATCCACTGTGGGCGGAAATGCAGGCTGCCGATCTGCCGGTATGCATGCATCTCATTGTTCGCTTCAAGCGGGCGGTGGGGCTCGCCAACCACGGTTGGTACGATCGGGGAGAACCGATGAACACCCTGTTTGCCTTCGGTCTGGGTGGCACCATGCAACTGGTGCCCGCTCTTTCGAGCCTGGTGTGTGATGGCTTGTTTGACCGATTTCCGCAGCTGAAGGTTCTGGTTGTAGAAGCCGGCGCCGGATATGCGGCCTATGTCATGGATCGGCTGGACGAGAAGTATCAGCGGTTTGGCAAGTTCGCGCCCATCAAACACAAGCCCAGCGAGTATTTTCGACGCAACCTCTGGTTTGTGATGGACCCAGGTGAACGGTCCATCAATTCACAGTGCGATCTGGTTGGCGAAGATCGTTTTCTGTGGGGTTCGGACTATCCCCACATCGATTCACATATCAATGCCGCCAATGAAGTTCGCGCAAGTCTTGCACCGATGGCCGAACGGCGACGTAACCTGGTGCTCGGCGGGAACGCCGCAAAGCTGTTCAATCTCGATCATTCACTCGCCTCTCGATTCGAAAAGTCAGGCTGATCCCAACGCCATCACGGCGCTTTTATCTCCGACCTGACGGCCGGTGGCAGAAACCCACAGTTCACTCATGCCTCGAAAACTCGGGATCGCGTGATACACATGACCTCGTCGACTCAAGGTGAGCATCGGGAAATGGTTGAACAATCCGAGGATCGCTTCCTGCGCTTCGGCGCGGGCCAGATGCGCCCCAAGACACAGATGCCTGCCACCCCCGAAAGACTGATGATGGGTGTCTTCACGGGTGATGTGGAATCGATCCGGCTCCGGATAGATCGCGGGATCGTGATTGGCGGCCGCGAGCGACGTAGATAACGACTCACCTTTATGCACAGGGCAGCCGGCAACATCGATATCCCGATTCGGAATGCGGCCTGAATTCACCACCGGTGAATCAAATCGCAGAGCCTCTTCAACGGCGTTGACGATGAGCGTCGTTTCAGCCCGCAGCCGTGCCAGCTCGTCAGGATTCTCAAGCAACGCCTTGACCGCGTTGCCGATAAGGTCGGTCGTCGTGACATTGCCTGCGATCAGCAGCAGGTTGCACTGAGCGATCATCTCCTGCTCGGTCAAACGATCACCGCCCGCCTCTGCACGAATCATGTCGGAGATGAGGTCATCGCCAGGATTCAACCGTCGAGCGGATATTTCGGCTGCGAAAAATGCTTCCAGCAAGTCGCGGGCACGATCTCCCCTCGCCCGCTCTTCCGGCTGGGCGAACGGATTGAAGCTCACCTTCACACTTTCATCCGACCACTGCTTGAAGTCTCCACGTCGCGCCGGATCGATGCCGAGCATCTCGGCGATGACGACAGTGGGCACGGGACCGGCAAAGTCGGTGATGAGATTGAATTCGTCGACGTCGATGTCTGCCAGCACCATCTCGACCACCCGGCGAATGCGTGGACGCCAGCGCTCAACCGCAGCCGGCGTGAACGAACTGCTGACAAGGCCGCGCAAACGACGGTGCCCTGGCTCGTCCATGAGCAGCATCGACGGTTCTTCCTGACGATTCGCACCGAGCAGAAAATTGGCCGAGAACGTTCCCGGATTGGCCTTGCGCGGGTCTGACCAGAAGTCACGATCACGCAGTATTTCGCGTACATCATCATGCCGCGTGACGATAAACCGCTTCAGTACGGTGTCTTCGAGCACGGGCGCCTCGGCGCGCAAGCGGCCGAGTACGACGTAAGGATCCCGACGAAAATTCTCATCCAGGGGCGTCAGGGCAATTCCCTGAGGCAGGTCAGTCTGATCCATTGCAAAGCTCCCTTTTTTCGCCGAGAAGTGGATATCAGAAACATGGTGGCTGCAGCCATCGACAACCGCAACTCCGCAATTCGCGCTCCGAAACCCAATACCGACCGGCAATCACGACTCACGCGCCGGCGATTTTTACCCGATAACCAAGCTTTTCAAGTTCTGGCTGCAGGCGCGCGCGCTGCTCGCCCTGGATTTCAATCACGCCTTCGCGAACCGTACCACCCACACCACACAGCTTCTTGAACCGACTGGCGAGCGCCTCCAGCTCATCAGCAGCCAATGGCAATCCCGTGATCAGGGTTACACCGGTACCCTTGCGGCCCTTGGTCTCACGCTTGAGCCGAACGACGCCGTCGCCGACCTGTGGTTGCCGAGGTGCGTGAGTACCACACACACATTCAGCGAGCAGGCGCAGACACTGCCGGCAACGGACGGGATCAGCAGGATCCGTTGAATAAACCCGGGGGCTGGTGACATTGGACGGCGTGACCGGCTTTCCCGATCGGCCCATCAGACGACTCCTCCAGCGAGCGCTCCCTGCTGGCCTTGCCGATACAGCAGTTCGACATAACCGTTTGCACTGGTTTCCCACTCGAATCGTGCGGCCGCCGCGTTGTCACGGATGCGGATCCACGGATCCGTGTCGTTTTCAAAGAGGGTGACCACCTGCTGAAAGCGCGCCACGAGATCCTGTGCCGCTTCATCTGCGGTCGAGCCACCAAAACTGAAGCCATTCACATCATCTTCAACGGTCACTGCAAGCCCGCCAGTCGCGTGCACCAGGCAGGGTTGTCCGCCGCGCATCGCCAGCATCTGGCTGATCCCGCAGGGTTCATAGGTACTGGGCATGAGGAACAGGTCACCACTGGCATAGAGCGCATCGGCAAGCTCTTCATCGAAACCTCGCAGGTACAAAAGGTTGGTGCAGCGGCCAGCGAGTTCAATCATGAATCGCTCGCACTGCACGTCCCCGGAACCGAGCACCACCACCACGGCAGACCTGTGCACGATCTCAAGCAAACATTCGAGCACCGATCGACCATCGCCTGGAAGTGAATGCCGCAGCAACCCGACTTTCTGTTCGACCAGCCGGCCGACACAGGTCAGGAGCATGGGTCTTGCTTTGCGTTTCTCTGACTGCAGGGAAACCAGGTTTCGCAGAGCAAAAAAATGGGCACCTGAAACCATCTCCTGGTTGGCCACCCACCGGTTCAGCGTGCCACTGATCAGGTTCAGGATGCTCGCCCGCGATCGCCTTTCGGGTAACAACTCCGGGTACTCACAACCATTGAGGATGCCGTGCAGTCGATTGGCTGTTGCGGCCCGTTGCAGATCGTCTTCAAGACCTTCACCACCATGGTGGAAGGGACCGTTGGGTTGCAGGATTTCCAGCGCATACCCTGGCGACACGACGTGCACCCGGTCTGCCAGGTTGATGCCCAGTCGCATCGGGTTGTAACAATCGGGAAAACGCGGGTCGATCCCGTCCGCTGGACATGGCCGCTCACCAAACCAGGCCTGAAACGACGACTGTGGTCCGGCCAGCGGACGCTGCCCCTGCAGTGCCAGATTGTGGATGGTAAAAACCGTACGTGGACGAGCTTGTGAGCGATCGCCGGTCAGGAACAACAGGACTCCGGCCGTGTGCCAGTCATGCAGATGCAGCACGTCAAGCCCTGACCAGAACTGCAGTTCAACACAGGCGGCGACACCGGCGCAGAACAACGCGTAAAGATTTGCATCGGTCGCAAACGGGGCCGACGAGTCATCGTGATGATAGATCTGGCCGGGTGGCTGTCCAAACAGCGGATGATGCAGAACCCACTGACCGACCCCAGAACGAATCGACTCAAGCTGATAAAGATCAAGGTGTTGTTCGACCCCACCGAACTCTGCGCTCACGGTACCCCGGCGCGTCGCGTCCGTCTGCTTGTGATATCGGCCGTAGGATGGAATCAGCACGTCTACGGTATGCCCCAGTACTTCCAGCGCAGGCGGCATCTGTGCGATCACATCTGCCATGCCACCCACTTTACCACCAGGTAACACGCCGTTTTCCGCAGCCACCATGAGTATCCGCATGATCAGCGCGTCATGTGCAGCGGTTGTCCCATCATGTCGGGTGTTACGAGAACCACCCCACTTTCCGAAACGCGCATGCCACGCGCCCGATCCTCATCATGATCGATGCCTACTCGCGTGCCTGGAGGCAGGATGACACCACGGTCAATGATGCACTTGTTGAGCTGGCAACCACGGCCAACTTCCACATCCGGCAGGATCACGGATCGCTCGATGGTGGAATACGAATGCACTCGAACATTCGAGTTGATCAACGATTTTCTGATCAATGCGCCGGAAATGATGCAACCACCGGAGATCAGTGAGTCGACCGCATAACCACGTCGATCATCATCATCGAAGACAAATTTCGCGGGGGGTAGTTGCGACTGCGCGGTACGGATCGGCCAATCGATATCGTAGATATTCAGCTCAGGGTCCGGCTCCACCAGCTCCATGTTCGCATTCCAGTAGCTGTCCAGTGTTCCAACATCGCGCCAGTAGGCTTGTACACCGGAAGTTTCGTGACGGAAGGAATGGGCGAACACCCGATATCGACTGACGACGTGGGGAATGATATTGAAACCAAAATCGTGTTTTGATTTCGGATCATCCGAATCACGAATGAGCTGTTCAAAGAGGAATCTTGTGTTGAACACATAAATACCCATCGACGCCAGACTGAACCCGGGTTGATCAGGCAATTCCGCTGGATGCTCTGGTTTTTCCTGGAATGCCAGCACGCGATCATTGGCATCAACCTGCATCACACCCAGCGTGCGCACGGCTTCTGCGCTCGGTACCGGCACACAACCAACGGTCATGTCAGCCTCGCTCTTGACGTGCGCGGCAATCATGGTGCCATAGTCCATCTTGTACACATGATCACCGGCGAGAATCACCACATACTCCGGCGCTACGGAGCGGATGATGTCGAGATTCTGGAACACGGCATCGGCCGTCCCCTTGTACCAGTCGTCTGACGTTCGCTGCTGCGCTGGCAGCACCTCGACAAACTCGTTGGTCTCCTTGCGGAAGTGCGTCCAGCCCGCAATCAGGTGACGGATCAGCGAGTGGGATTTGTACTGGGTCAACACGCCAACGCGACGAATACCTGAGTTCGCGCAGTTGGACAGCGTGAAGTCGATGATCCGGAACTTGCCGCCAAAGTGCAGTGCAGGCTTGGCCCGCCACTCCGTCAGCTCATGCAAGCGAGCGCCTCGGCCACCGGCCAGAATGAGCGCCATCGTCTTGCGGGTCAGCCTGCTGACAAACCGCGGATCGTCCTGATTCTGCATAGCGGGATTCTTGAAGTCCATCAATGATTTCTCTGAAATATTCCTGTTTTCCGGGCAAGCCACGCTGCCCGCTCTTCTGTCACTTGCGCGGCGGTTACCCGCCACAACCAGTTACCACCTACTACGCCAGGCACATTGAACCGGGCACGACTGTCCAGGCCAAGGATATCCTGCATCGGGATGATGACGAGTTGTGCAGGGCTGCGAAGCGCCATGTCGATCAGCACCTCAGCAGCCTGCGCCGCACCACCGGAAGAACCAACACGCTGTCGAACCACTGCATCCAGACCGTCATACCAGCCGCGTGTCGTATCATTATCGTGTGTTCCGGTGTAACAGACGACGTTCGTTTCGATATTCTGCGGCGCGTGGGGGTTGGTTGGTTCTCCATCAAATCCAAACTGCAGCACGCGCATGCCTGGATAGCCAAGCGCAGCCCGCAGCGCATGAACGCTATCGGTCAACTGACCCAGATCTTCAGCAATCAGTGGCAAGTCACCCAACGCTGTGCGGATACAGTCAAAAAAGGGCAGTCCCGGACCAGACCGCCAGGCGCCATCGACAGCAGTTTTGCACGACGACGGTATCGCCCAATAGGAATCGAAACCACGAAAGTGATCCAGGCGAATCAGATCAAACATCGATGCTGCGTGGCCCAGGCGTGAACGCCACCAACTGAAGGCATCTTCGGCGTGACGTTCCCAGCGATACAGTGGATTCCCCCACCGTTGACCCGTAGCACTGAAATAATCCGGCGGTACACCAGCGATGTTATTGGGCGATCCATCGGGTGCCAGATCGAACAGGTCGCGCGCGCACCAGACCTCACAGCTGTCGTGCGCAACATAGATCGGAATGTCGCCGATGATGCGGATACCAGACTCGCGCGCAGCTTGACGCAGAGCGGTCCACTGCTCGTGAAACCAGAACTGTTCGAGTTTGCACTGATACAGGTCAGCTGCATGTTGCCGCGTAAATTTCCTGAGCGCCTCGGGGTCACGATCTGCATAGACCCGTGGCCACAGATGCCAGGGGAGCAGGTCAAACTGCTCCTTCAATGTGGCAAAGAGCGCGTAGTCGGAGAGCCACGAGGTTTCACTGATGAAGTTTTGTACACGTTCCTTCTCAGTGCTCGACGCAGAGGCCACAAATTCTGCACCCGCCTGTGTCAGCGCGTGCTTCTTTTGCGCAATCAACCCAAAAAAATCCACCTGTGCCGGGTCGGCCGCAGACTGCGTTGAGGCATAACCCAATGACTGCAGGCTGATCAACAGTGGATTCCCGGCATAGGACGACAGCAACTGATACGGCGATTCTCCGTAGCCGGTCGGACCCACTGGCAGCACCTGCCAGTAACGTTGTCCAGCTTGTTGCAGCCAGCGCACAAAACGATGCGCTTCGTGGCCGAGTTCACCAATTCCAGCAGCACCCGGCAGACTCGTCACATGCAGCAGCACACCGCAGGCGCGATCAGGCAGACAGTTGATCATCAACCACGCACATGCCAGATGTCCCGGTCGTACTCGCGAATCGTTCGATCCGATGAAAAGTACGACGAAGACGCGGAATTGAGCAGGCTCATTCGCTGCCAGCGTTGTGGATCGGCAAACGCCCCTTCCACCTGCTGCTGGGCATCCACGTACGCACGGAAGTCAGCAGCGATCATCCAGGGATCTCGTGGATTGCGGATGTGGGCGATGATGTCATCAAATATCCCTGGCTCGAACAGATTGAACTGCCCGCCTTCCAGCAGCGCCATCACACGCGACAAGTCCGCGTCCTGCGCAATAATCCGGTTGGGATCGTAACTGTCACGCTGCGCTGACACCTCTTCCGCAGACAATCCGAACAGGAAAAACGCGTCTTTTCCAACCCGCTCCAGAATTTCGATATTGGCGCCGTCTGCGGTACCGATCGTCACCGCGCCGTTCATCATGAGTTTCATGTTGCCCGTACCGGAAGCTTCCTTGCCGGCCGTTGAGATCTGTTCCGAGAGATCGGTGCCGGGACAGATGCGCTCCATGGCGGAGACCGAGTAATTCTGCAGAAACGCCATGCGTAGTTGGTGTTCCAGCGAAGAGTCATCGTTCACACAATGGGCGACGTTGTTCACCAGCTTGATGATCTTCTTGGCCATGGCATAACCCGGTGCCGCCTTGCCACCAATCAGCACCATCCGCCCAG
>JANNBJ010000062.1:0-20457 GCA_031385325.1 Gammaproteobacteria bacterium
CTGATCGGCATGGCGATCGCTCTGGCCGGAGTAGGACTCATGGCAAACGACATGGACAACCTGACCGATCGGGCCAGACCCCTCTACGTGTTTGCGCTGTTGTTCGCCGCATCGGGCTGGGCACTGGGCACGTTATTGCAAAAAGGCGCTGTTCGACCGGAAACCGTACTGGGTTTCACGTGTGTTCAGATGCTGGTCGGCGGTGTATTTCAGTCTGGACTCAGTGTTATTGATGGTGAATGGCAGACCTTTCGGTTTGCCGAGGTCAGCATGATCTCGTGGCTCGCTCTGCTTTACCTCGTCGTGCTGGGCAGCATCCTTGCGTTCAACTGCTATCTCTGGTTGCTGACGCAGGTGTCGGCCGCGGCAGTAACAACTTACGCACTGATCAATCCAGTGATCGCCATGTGCCTGGGCGCGTTGCTGCTGAATGAGCGGATTACCCCACTCGCTGTAGCGGCCGCCGCGATGGTTCTTGGCGGCGTTGCCTTGATCCTGTTCGAAGGTTTCTGGAAACGACGGATCGCTCGACAACACACCAACTGACGTTCGGTATCGCGTCTTTCAGTGGGTAATTATTGCTGGCAACCAGACGCTCAATCAAAAACGGTGGAACCAGAATTACTCTGTCAGGCGACGTCGACCGGCCAGCGATCTGGCGAGTCGCTCTTCGGTCTCAGGACCACCACGGATCGCATCGAGCAGCACCCCCACATAACTCTTGTCGATCAGCGCGCCGCTGACAGCAATCTGTGACTCCAGCAATCGATGCAGTTCCACCAGGTTGTACCACGGAACATTCGGATAGACGTGATGGCCGATGTGCCAGTTGATGTTGTTCCAGAAAAATGAGTGCATAGGGTTGGAGGTCACCGTTCGAGTCCCTGACATCTGACCGGCATCCCACGGCGTGCCGTAATGCTCGGCGATAAATCGCATCGAATTGAACAGCGAGAAAAAGAAGATCGGCCAGAGCCACAGCGCAAGGGCTTTACCGAGTACGTCATGGGTTGCAGCGGCATCGAGTACCAGCCAGTACACACCGATCTTGAGCGCCGTCTCAAAGAGATGCACGCCCCACTGCCTGGCGTTGAAGTTCTTGAACGGGTAGATGAAATTGAAGTGCAGGAAACTGAGGAGTCCGCCGATCACCAGATAGGCGTAAAACAGGAGAAAGTCGAGCACACCACGCCTGCCCATGGTAAAGGCATCCGGATCCTTCGGCGAACGATTGAAGCGATGATGTTCGAGATGATCTTCCTTGAACGTGATGAACGAGGCGAAGATCGGAATCATGGTGATAATGCCAAACACCCAGTTCGCTGCACGACTCGGGAACAAACTGTTGTGGGTGGCGTCATGCATGAAGGTGACCATGCTCATCCACAGGTAACCGATCGCAACATAGGCACTCCACAGCATGACAGTGGAGTCCGTTCGCCAGGCAAACCAGCTCAGCGCGACCATGAAACCGACAAACAGCGGGATCTTGGTCAGGTTCGGCAGGATTCGAAACTCGCGCATGCGTTCAAGATCGTCGCGAGCCAGACGGGGTGGAGTACGAACGGACATGGGATACCTTGGACATGGCGCCAGATCGCGACACTATCACGAGCAGTGCTCTGGCCGAAATGATCAGCGCGACTCAATGCCCTCCGGCGACCATGTCTACCGCGAACTCAGGCGCCATCAGTTCTGCCTACGAGGCCGTTTGTAAGGGATGGCTGCTGGCCGGAATCCGGGTGAATCGTCACGCCCAGTTGTGGTGAAGCGATTTGCACGCCCTCAGCACCGAACAGCTCACCGATGCGTCGATTCAACGCGCCCTGCACCGGCAGTCGATCGGCAACGGATGCAACAAACACGCGGACATCAAAGTCCAGAGAGCCATTGTTGTGCGCGATCAGCCAGCTTTGCGATGCAGGTTCGCGCAACACCAGGGGTTGTTCATCAGCCGCCTGCTTGAGCAGACGCAATACCAGCGCAACGTCCGTACCACCATCCACCGAAACCTTGACGGTGAGTCGCGTAATGGAATCCGTCAGTGTCCAGTTGGTGAGTTGGCCGGTGATGAAGAGCTTGTTCGGCACCACCACTTCGCGCCTGTCAAAGTCCTGAATCGTGGTCGCGCGAGTGCGAATCCGGGTGACTTCGCCGGTGTACTCACCCACGGTAATGATGTCTCCGACCCGGAAGGGTCGCTCGAACAACAGGATCAATCCGGACACAAAATTGGCAAAGATCTCCTGCAGACCAAAACCCAGGCCGACAGAGAGTGCCGCCGCCAGCCACTGCAACTGCGACCAGCGCATGCCCAGCATTCCAAGACCAATCAAGGAACCGGCAATGACAATGGCATAACGCAGCAGATTGGTGATGGCATAACGAGTCGGTGCATCGATGCGCGTGCGCGACAGGAGACCAATCTCGACCAGCCCGGGCACGTTGCGAGCAGAAATCAGCGTGAGCACCAACACCAGCAAGCCAAGTACCAACGCCATCAGCGTA
The DNA here is from genome assembly GCA_031385325.1 of Gammaproteobacteria bacterium. GTDB lineage: Bacteria > Pseudomonadota > Gammaproteobacteria > Pseudomonadales > Azotimanducaceae > SYFY01. Next base: position 2,509 of record JANNBJ010000062.1, read on the forward strand.
ACCTGCTGCACAGTCATCTTGCCGTCATCGCCCAGATCAGTGAATTGCCACAGGGCAAACTCATCGAGCCTGGCAAATGCCGGCAGTACATCGGCCCAGACCCAGACCAGTGCAAAGACGATCAACGTCCAGCGAATGGCCCGCAACAACCTGCTTGTCTGGGCGTTGATCTGCTCGAGCGTGACATCCCGCTCCAGTTCGCTACGTGCAATCGCCGCTTCGGCCGTTCCCTGTTGTGCCAACAACTGCTGGTATGCAAGCCGTCGTTCACCGAGCAGAAACCAACGACTCAACAAGCCAACCAACAGGGCGATGACAACCGCGGCGCTGAAGGTCTCAAGCACTGTCTGCAGCAATACGCTCGCCGAGTAGACATACCCTGTCAGCGCCAGACCTGCGATCAACAACGGCGCGGCCGTTCCGCCCACTCGCACTAACTTGCGCCAATTGGAGGTTTCGGAGTCGGCCTCTCGTGCCGTCCAGATCTTGCCGTGCGCCAGCAACGTCCACATCGTCCAGCCAAGCAATCCACACGCAATGATGATGGCGAGTCGCGCGATGACATCAGTTGCAACATCAACGCTGCGAGCCGCGCCAAGCGCGCTGAGAAAATAGAGCGGCAGTACCAGGAGAGCCATGATCGGCAGACTGGCGGTCAGACTTTCACGCCGGGTGCGTCGCCAGCGAAAGTGCGCCTGGCCAAGTCCGCGTTCAATCGCCGCATAACGAAGCAGCTGGACGAAGAACAGCGGACCGGCGGTCGTGATCATCGCCAGGCCAAAGGAATGACTGAAATTTCCTGCCTGTCCCACCAGGCCTAATAATGTGCCGCCGACCAACAGGACCGCAGAGAAAGGCAGCGCGGCCAGTATTGTCCAACCCAGTGCCCGGGCCGTGGCGCGATAGGTATCCTGCCGAATGTGCCTCGTCACCAAAGCTTCGGCTGCGATTCGATCACTGGCCTGGCCGCGCAAGCGCAGGAGGATGAGAATCCCCAGCACGCTGAACAACCAGAGCAAGGGGCGTTGCCGGAGGCTCGACATGGCGAGCGCTGCTGTTTTGCCGTAACGTTCAACTTTGAACAAGTCTCCCAGACCAGTGCCAATGGTGGCGAGCCAGGCTGTGTTCACCGGACTGTGGCTACGCGACCATAACAACTGGCGGTCCAGCAGCGCCTGCATCTCAAGGGTTTGTTCAAGCTGCTCCGACAGGCTCGCATCCTGTTCTTCCAGGGTGACCACCCTTCTCTGCAGTACAGCACGCAACAGGCTGAGCAGATCTTCCCGGGTTGCGCGAAGCGACTCGGCGTCTCGCTGAAGTCGTTTTGGGTCCCACTGGTCGGATTCAATCTCGACCGACAGCTTGATCGGTTGATCGGCTACATCCCGCTGCTGCTCGCTAAGAACCACCAGCCGCAGGCGCTGGTCAGCCAGTGTACTTCCCACGCGTTCCAGTTCCTGGCTCAAGCGTACCGGCGATTCGAGTCTTCGCCGTTCACTCCACAACCACCGGCCGACACCTTCACTGCGACTCCCCAGATCTAGCCGGGTATGGCTGTCCCGCAAGGAGGCTACGACGTCATCCCGTGCACGTGTGAGGGATGGCAGCGAAACACGATCTTCAGCGAGCGCCCTGACATTGGCTTCCAGCTCGGCGCCAAGCTCAATGTTTGCAACACCCAACGCGCGAAGCTCCGCAGGGGCCTCAGTCAAGCCCTCGGCGACCGCCAGCAGTCGTGCACGTCGGGCCGCCAGTTCGTTACTGCCCCGCTCGGCAATGTGCGCCTGCAAGACCTGGACTCGCGCGCTGTGCAGTCGAAGGCGGTGACGCAATTCTCGCAACCTCAGTTCATGCAACGCCTGCCGTTTTTCCAGCGTCGCCTGATCCATTTCGGCCGATTCGATTTCCGCCAGAACACGTGTGCGTTCATGTTCCTGTTGCTGTCGTCGAGCTTCGGCAACGAGTCGAGGCTCATCGGACTGCGCCGCTGGTTGATTCTGCAGAGCGGCCAGTTGATCGCGTAGTCTCGCCAGCGCGTCGGCCGCCTCGGCCGGTCCGGACAACAATGACGCCAGTTGGTCGGCGACGTCGTCGATCTGCACCGACAACTCGGCGACCTGGTTACGTTCCTGCGCCAGAACGCGCTCCAGAGTTTCGACATCTGCCTGGGATGGCAGACGTTTTGCCCATGCCGCCACCGAATTGTCTGGATCAACCGCCAGCGACGTTTCCAGCTCACGAACCCGAACTACAAACGCCGCAGATTCTGCCTGGCGCAGCAGCACAAGCGTGCGCAAACGCTGTGTTTCGATCTGGTCGGCGCGGGCCATATCAAGCAGAGCGCCACCTGCCTGGCGTTCTGCTTCGCTGATCGATGCCGAACCGATCGCTGCTGACAACGTGTCCAGGGTGTCTGGGTCCGCTGCAACAACAAGACCGCTGGTATACACGAGCACGCCGCAGGCCACGATGAGTACCCGGAATGTTCGAAGGGTGTGAATCATGCCGGGCACCCTAGCCGCGCCTAACATCGGATGCAATTGTGATCACTGCGATCGGCACGCCGGACCCGTACAACATGGCAGGACGCGGCACGGGGAGCTTGTGTTCGGCGCCGCCGGGAGTAACAATCCAGTCATGCGAACGACCTCTTTTTTTGGCGGCTTCTATTTTGGTTACTGGCGAGTGACCTGACACACCTTTGCATCCGTCCGCGAAGGTAGTGAGAAAAAGCTGCCTTCAAACTGAACCCCGTATGGCAGCTGGCCAACGGGGTTTTCGTTTTTCAGGGCGGCAGAAATTGAACTTCGGGAGATCGACATGGAGCATCTGGAGAACATCAACGTGACACGACAAGAGCGACTGATCACCCCAGACCAACTGAAGACTGAATTGCCAGTCAGCGACCAGCTACGCGCACAGATTCAGTCCAGCCGTTCCGCCATTGAACGCATCTTGCACGGTGGGGATCATCGGCTGCTGGTCGTGGCGGGACCTTGTTCCATCCATGACGTTGACGCCGCGAAGGACTACGCGCGAAGGCTTGGTATCCTGGCGCACGAACTATCCGGTGATCTGCTCATCGTCATGCGGACGTATTTCGAGAAACCTCGAACGACCGTCGGCTGGAAAGGACTGATCAACGATCCTCATCTGGATGACACGTTTCGAATCGACCAGGGCCTCGTGATCGCCCGGCGCCTCTTGCTTGATCTCGCTGCGCTCGGGCTGCCATTGGCCACCGAAGCACTCGACCCGATAACGCCGCAATACCTGCACGACCTCATCAGCTGGTCGGCAATCGGCGCTCGCACAACGGAGTCGCAGACACATCGCGAAATGGCCTCCGGCCTGTCGAGCGCTGTCGGGTTCAAAAATGGCACGGACGGATCGCTGGAAACCGCCATTAACGCGCTGAAAAGTGTCGCTGCACCGCACCGCTTCCTGGGGATCAGTGCGAGCGGCGAAGTGTCGGTCTTTCATACCAGGGGTAACCAGAACGCGCACATTGTTCTGCGCGGCGGCGGCGGCGGACCAAACTACGATCAGGCCAGCGTCCGTCGCTGCGAAGCGCAGATGCGGGCTGCCGGTTTGCGTCCGACGATCATGGTTGACTGCAGCCACGCCAATTCGGCCAAGGACCACAATCGACAGATCGCAGTAGCTCGCGACGTAGCCAGCCAGATCGAAGCAGGAAATTCATCAATCATCGGACTCATGCTGGAGAGCAATATCCACGCCGGCAATCAGCAGATCGGCGATCGCACCAAGCTGAAGTACGGCGTCTCGATCACGGACGCCTGCATCGACTGGTCATCGACCGAAGCACTCCTCCGGGAATTGGCCGCGAGCACGTCGGCGAACTTGTTGAAGCGGGTCGCTTGATTTGCAGCGAACGGGATGCGCGAGTGGGAGATCGCTCCCACTCAGGATCCTTACTGGTAGTAGGCGTGCTCAGTATGGGTGTGATCCGTGGAATCCCGAATGCCTGCCAATTCCGGCACCTGGTCCATCAAGGTTTTCTCAACGCCATGCTTGAGTGTGATATCGACCGCTGAACAACCCTGACAACCACCGCCAAACTGCAAGACCGCGATTTTGTCGGTGGTGATCTCGACCAGTGAAACCTGGCCACCATGTGCAGCGAGCCCGGGGTTCACTTCGTTGTAGAGGATGTAATTGATGCGGTCTTCCAGTGGTGCATCGGCACCGACCTGGGGGACGCGGGCATTGGGGGCCTTGATCGTCAGCTGCCCGCCCATTCGGTCTTCCGCATAATCCACGACCGCGCCTTCCAGATACTTGTGACTGCGGCTTTCAAACCAGGCCCGAAAACCCTCGAACTCGATGGGCTCATCACCATCCTGTTCTTCACCAGGCCGACAGTAGGCAATGCACGTCTCGGCATGCGGGGTGCCGGGTTGCGATACAAATACTCGAATGCCCGTGCCTTGGGCATCTTGCTTGCCCAGCAGCTCCCGTAGATAACCCTGGGCGGCCTCCGTGATCTGGATCATGTTTAAACCCGACTAAATTACTCGGGTATTGTAGGGAGGCCACCCCGGGCACACAACCGTTTCACCGCAGGTGACACAGCGGAATCAGCGCGCAATCAAACCGCCAGCAATAAACACCGACCAGGATCCGGGACGATTTGCCAAGGTAACTGCCGTCAGACACCAATTACTTCGCAACTTCACTTCCAGATGAGGCTGGCTCACCTGGAATTGGGACATCTTCAATTGTGCAACAAGGCTTTGCGCCTACACTGCCCCCAAATCGCTGACTACCAGACCAAGATCTATGCCTTACGCACGCCTCAAAGCCCGTCGTGAATTGCTGGAACGCGCCCTCAAGGACCGCATCGTCATCATCGATGGGGCTTACGGGACACATTTCCAGAAGCTGAAACTGACTGAGGAAGACTTTCGCGGCACACGCTTCGCGGACCACCATTCGCCGCTCAAGGGCAACACTGACCTGCTGGTGCTGACCAAACCAGACGTGGTCCGCGCAGCCCATGAGGCCTATCTCAAGGCTGGCGCGGAGATCATCAAGACCAACAGTTTTACGGCGACGACCATCTCTCAGGCGGACTACAACCTTGCGCCGTTGGCCGTCGAGATCAACGTCGAAGCCGCGGCGATCGCCCGGTCGATCTGCGATGTTTACGAGACACCGGACAAACTCAGGTTTGTCGCAGGATCGGTCGGTCCAACCAACCGCACGTGCAGCATTTCTCCGGATGTATCCGACCCTGGCGCCCGCAACGTGGACTTCGAAACTCTGCGGGTTGCCTATACAGAAGCAATCGATGGACTGATCCGTGGCGGCGCCGATCTCATTCTTCTGGAAACCATTTTCGACACCTTGAATGCCAAGGCCGCGATCTACGCCATGCTCGAACTCGGACGCTTACACGGGGTGACCATACCGGTGATCATTTCCGGCACGATCACCGATCTGTCGGGCCGAACGTTGTCCGGGCAGACATGTGAAGCGTTTTATGCCTCCGTCGCACATGCGCGACCCATTGCCGTGGGATTGAATTGCGCACTGGGTGCAGAGCAGCTACGCCCCTTTGTCGGTGCGTTATCCAAGGTTTCCGAGGCGCGGGTCAGCGTCCATCCGAACGCCGGGTTGCCAAATGAATTTGGTGGTTATGATCAGACGGCTGTGATGATGGCCGAGCACATTCGCGACTACGCGAATCAGGGCTGGGTCAATATGGTGGGTGGCTGCTGTGGCACGACTCCTGAACACATCGAACATATCGCCAAGGCTGTTGCAGGCATTCGGCCTCGCCCGGTCGCCAGCAAGGTGCAGGCGATGTCACTGGCGGGGCTTGAGCCGCTGCGGGTGGATGCGCAGAGCCTGTTTGTCAACGTCGGGGAACGCACCAACATCACCGGCAGTGCCCGATTTGCCAAACTCATCCGTGACAACAAGCTGGACGACGCCCTGGTGGTTGCTCGCCAACAAGTGGAAAGCGGCGCCCAGATCATCGACATCAACATGGATGAAGGCATGTTGGACAGTCAGGCGATGATGGTCCGCTACCTGCATCTGCTGGCCGGTGAACCCGACATCGCCCGTGTCCCCATCATGGTTGACTCATCGAAGTGGGATGTCATCGAAGCAGGCCTGCGCTGTATTCAAGGCAAATCGGTGGTGAATTCCATCAGCATGAAGGAAGGGGAAGCTGCGTTCCTGACGGTGGCACGCAAATGTTATGACTACGGTGCGGCGGTGGTCGTCATGGCCTTCGATGAAAAGGGCCAGGCCGATACCTTCGCCCGTAAATGTGAAATTTGCGCCCGATCCTATCGCCTGCTGACCGAACAGGTTGGCTTCAATCCCGAAGACATCATTTTCGATCCGAACATATTCGCGATTGGCACCGGCATTGAGGAGCACAACAACTACGCCGTCGATTTCATTGAATCCTGCCGCTGGATTCGCGCCAACCTGCCCGGTGCGAAGATCTCCGGGGGCGTTTCCAACGTGTCGTTTTCGTTCCGCGGCAATGAACCACTGCGCGAAGCCATTCACACCGTGTTTCTCTATCACGCCATCAAGGCAGGTCTGACGATGGGTATCGTCAACGCAGGTCAACTTGGCATCTACGACGATCTGCCTGCGGAACTGCGCGAGCATGTCGAAGATCTGGTGCTGAATCGACGACCCGACGCAACCGAACGACTGCTCGCTATCGCCGATCGCTACAGCACCAAGAAAAAGGAAGCCGACGATCCGGCGCTGCTCGCCTGGCGCTCCTGGCCGGTAGGAAAAAGAATCGCGCATGCGCTCGTGAAGGGCATGAACGAATACATCGTCGTTGACACTGAAGAAGCACGACAGCAGGTCACCCGCCCCATCGAGGTCATCGAAGGGCCATTGATGGACGGCATGAACGAAGTCGGCGATCTGTTTGGCAACGGCAAGATGTTCCTGCCGCAAGTGGTCAAGAGTGCACGGGTCATGAAACAAGCCGTCGCACACCTCATCCCGTACATCGAAGCACAGAAGGACGCCAACAGCCGCAGCAAAGGCCGCATCATCATGGCAACGGTCAAGGGTGACGTGCATGACATCGGCAAGAACATCGTCGGCGTAGTACTGCAATGCAACGGCTATGAGGTCATTGATCTCGGTGTGATGGTGCCCGCAGAAACGATCCTGGCGAAAGCAAAAGAAGTCAACGCCGACATCATCGGACTGTCTGGTCTCATTACCCCTTCACTCGATGAAATGGTGACGGTTGCCAGCGAAATGGAACGCCTGGGCTTCACGGTGCCACTCCTGATTGGCGGCGCGACCACCTCGAAGGCTCACACTGCAGTGAAGATCGAGCCGGCGTATACACGAGGCCCAACGGTCTATGTCAGCGATGCATCCCGAGCAGTCGGTGTAGCAACGAAACTGCAGTCGGATGATCAGCGAGCACCATTTGTCGAGGAAGTGCGCGCCGACTACGTGCAAGTTCGGCAGCGCACTGCCGCGCGCGCCGAAGCGCGAAACTTCCTGACCCTTGCACAGGCGCGAGCAAACGCGCCAAAACCGGGCGCTCACAAGCCACATCAACCAAAACAACTCGGCGTACACACCGTCGAATTTGATCTGGCGACCCTTGCCGCATACATCGACTGGACACCTTTTTTCATGACCTGGGAGCTGGCGGGAAAATTCCCGGCCATCCTCGATGACAAGGTGGTCGGCGAGGCCGCCCGAAATCTCTTCGATGACGCAAAAACCATGCTGGACACCCTGATCACTGGGGGTGTCTTGCGGGCGAGAGGCTGTTATGGATTGTGGCCAGCCAATCGCGAAGGCTCAGACGACATTCGCATCCAGTCGGAAGTCGGCGAGCGAGTGCTTGGCTTTTTGCGGCAACAAACGCCGAAACCAGACGGCCAGCCGAGCTGGTGCCTGGCCGATTTTGTGGCACCTGAAGGAGACTACTTCGGTGGGTTTGCGGTAACTGCCGGACTCGGGATTGAAGCAGTTCTGGCCGGTTATCCGAACGATGATTACGCAAGCATCATGATCAAGGCGCTGGCCGATCGACTGGCCGAAGCGGCAGCCGAGTACCTGCACCTGGAGGTTCGGCGCAAACATTGGGGATACGCGGCGACCGAGGATCTGGACACCACCGCGCTGATCCAGGAGGCCTATAAAGGCATTCGCCCTGCGCCTGGCTATCCGGCCTGCCCGGATCACACCCATAAACGAGTACTCTTCGAGATGATGGACGCGACGGCCAGAACCGGCATGACGCTGACCGAACAGCTGGCGATGACACCGGCAGCAGCGGTGTCCGGTTTTTATATCGGCCATCCTGAAGCGAGGTATTTCGGTGTCGGAAAAATCACCGAAGAGCAACTGGTGGACTATGCCACCCGGCGCGGTCTGGATCTGGACCACACCAGGCGATGGTTACGACCTAATCTGGCCGACTGAAGGTCGGCCCGCCAATCCATGGGAATGCGTGCTCGACCACGGACACGAAGATATTCCTAGGAAAACGTCCACCCTGAGACAAAGTGCACTGCCATCGCCACCAGGGCAATGAACACCACCAGGGCCGCTTTGGCATCAACCCTTTGATCGTCATCATTCGCTTCAGTGTCTGGCGCGTGTTGCTGATGTGAGTGGCCGTGATCGCTCATGTCGCGTATTCCTTTGCTGGTCGAAAACGGTCGGCAGTCTATCCGAAAGCACCAGTTACGAGCAGCACCTGTCGCTCACTTCGAACCGTTTCTCGCTTCTCGTGCGTCGTTTCTTGTCGCCCGGCCTGGTCTCTGATCCCTTTCTGACCCCGCTTGAGCAGGCCTTGAATAAGCATAGGCACATGAATCATTTTTGAATCCTTCCCGGTACTGGTATCTTGCGGCCCCGCGCCCACAGCTACGGATTCGCATGTACCGCTACGATGCTTATGACCAGGCGTTCGTCGATGAACGTGTTGCCCACTACCGCGATCAGACTGATCGTTATCTGAAAGGCGAATTGAGCGATCAGGAGTTTCTTCAGCTGCGACTTCGCAACGGCCTGTATATCCAGCGACTCGCGCCAATGCTGCGGGTTGCAGTCCCCTACGGCACGCTCTCCGCAAAACAGCTTCGTATGCTGGCGCATATTGCCCGCCACTACGACCGTGGTTACGGTCATCTATCGACGCGCCAGAACATGCAATACAACTGGCCAGAACTGGAAGAAGTGCCGGACATCCTGGCCGATCTTGCCAGTGTCGAGATGCACGCAATTCAGACCAGCGGCAATTGCATACGCAACGTCACGTCCGATGAATTTGCCGGTGTGTCTGCCGATGAAATCGTCGATGCCAGACCGTACTGCGAACTCATCCGACAATGGTCCACCGCACATCCCGAATTCGACTGGCTGCCACGCAAATTCAAGATTGCAGTCAACGGTGCTCGCAATGACCGCGCTGCCATCGCGGTGCATGATATTGGCATATTGGCCAACCGTAACGCGGCTAAGGAAGTGGTATTCGATATCTTTGTCGGCGGCGGGCTTGGTCGCACACCGGTGATTGGCGAACTGATTCGACCAAATCTCCAAGTAAAACACTTGTTAACGTACCTCGAAGCGATCATGCGGGTATACAACCGTTATGGCCGTCGCGACAACAAGTACAAGGCCCGAATCAAGATTCTGGTTCGAGCCTTGGGCGCCGAGGAATTTCGCCGTCAGGTCGACGCAGAATGGACACACCTCGAGGGTTCAGCCCAGACATTGACCGAACAGGAAGTTTCTCGCGTCACGCGTCAGTTCGAACCGCCCGCTTATGAGCGTATGGACGATCAGGCGACCTTCCTCGCCAACACTCGTCTTGCCGACGTCGGCTTCGATCGGTTCATGCGCCATAACGTCAAGCCGCACAAAGTCTCGGGCTATGCAATCGTGACACTGTCTACAAAGATTACCGGGGTACCGCCGGGCGATGTCACGGATACACAAATGGAACAGGTTGCCGACTGGTCAGACCGGTTTGGGCACAGCGAGATCAGGATCAGTCACGAGCAGAACTTCGTCCTGCCGGATGTTCGTCAAAGCGATTTGCCCGCCCTGTGGGCACTGGCAAAAGACGCAGGTCTCGGCGCCACTAATGCTAGCTTATTGACCAATATCATCTGCTGCCCGGGTGGAGACTATTGTTCCCTCGCCAACGCCAAATCGATCCCGGTGGCCGAAGCCATCCAGCGCCGGTTCGATGATTATGACTACCAGCATGATCTGGGCGACCTGGACATCAATATTTCCGGCTGCATGAACGCCTGCGGTCATCACCATGTTGGACATATCGGCATACTGGGTGTCGATAAAAAAGGCGAAGAGTTTTATCAAATTTCACTGGGTGGCCATTCTGGCCATTCCGGGCAGGCGGCGTCCCTGGGTGAAATCGTCGGGCCATCGTTTTCCCGCGCCGATGTCACCGAGGCGATTGCCACCATTCTCGATACGTATACTGCGCTGCGGATCGAAGACGAGCCGTTCCTGCATTGTTATCGCCGCATCGGCATTGCCCCTTTCAAGGAGAAGGTCTATGCCAACGCTGATTAAGAATGGAGCCGTCGCCACAGACGACTGGGCGACCGGGCCGGAAGCGGCACCGGGTCAACGTGTCTTACTTGCCCCAGATGCCTGGCGAGCAGCGGGCTCCATCGGCGGACTGTTGTTACAGGTAGATGCCGAACCTGCGGCGGATTTCATCTCTGCACCGGTGATTGCCATTCAATTCCCCGAATTCAAGGACGGAAGAGGGTTGTCTCTGGCCGCACTCCTGCGATCCCGGTTCAACTACCAGGGTGACCTGCGTGCGGTTGGTGACACACACCATGATCTCGTGCACTACCTGGTACGTTGCGGATTCTCCAGTTTCGTATTACCGGACGGACGGGATGTGTCGATTGCACTGAAAGGAGCAACCGTCTATTCCCATTATTATCAGGGCAGTGTCGGCGACCCTGAACCGCTATACCGGAAAACGCATCGGCAGTAGCCGTTCCCCGATTGCTGCCAATCTCGCCCAAAGGTCGATTTAACATAACAACCGAGGGCCTCTTGCCCTTGGCTCGCGTGTGGCACATCGTCGCACCCGGAAGTCGTTAATGGAGTAACGCGCCGTGCATGGCGAGGTATCGATAGTCGGTTCGCTCTTTCTGATTTTTACCGGTGCCGCGGTTCTTGCGACGCTCGCGCTGTATTCCCGGCAACCACTGCTGGTTGCCTACATCGTTTTAGGGGTACTGCTCGGGCCATATGGTTATGAGTTGGTCACCGATGCCAGACTGCTCTCCGAGATCGCCGAGTTCGGTATCGTCTTCCTCCTGTTTCTGGTCGGGCTGGATCTGCCACCCCGCAAACTGCGCAACATGGTCGGTGAAACCATGCTGACCGCCATCGGTACTACCGCGGTTTTTTTTGCGATCGGTTTTGGCGTCATGTGGGCGTTCGACTTCACCCTGGTTGAAGCTGCAATCACGGGAATTGCGTGTGCGTTTTCCAGCACGATATTGGGCATCAAGCTGCTGCCGACAACAGTTCTTCACCACCGCCACGTGGGTGAGATCGTCGTCAGCCTGCTGTTGATCCAGGATCTGCTGGCCATCTTTGCCCTGATCGTGATCAATGGCAGCGGCGCATCGATAGACGTCACGCTCGCAACTCTCGGCCAGTCCATCGTCGCTCTGCCCATACTCATGGCGCTGGCTTTCGCAGCCGTCAAATTCGTGATTCTGCCGCTGCTCACAAAGTTCGATGACTTTCGCGAGTTCATCTTCCTGCTCACCCTCGGCTGGTGCCTGGGTCTGGCAAGTCTCGCTGACCTGATGGGGCTCTCCTACGCCATAGGTGCTTTTGTTGCGGGGGTTTCTCTCGCAACGAGTCCGATTTCGCAGTACATCGCGGAAAGCCTTCGTCCGCTGCGAGATTTTTTTCTGGTGCTGTTTTTCTTTTCCGTCGGCGCAACCCTTGACCCATCGGTGTTGGCCCAGGTCATCGTGCCCACAGTGTTGCTTGGTGTGATATTGATCGCTGCCAAGCCCACGGTTTTTGCTTGGTTGCTCAAGTGGCAACACGAAGAATCCAAGGCAAGTTGGGAGGTTGGATTCAGGCTTGGCCAGCTCTCGGAGTTTTCGTTGTTGCTGAGCTACACCGCGCTCAGCGCCGGACTCGTGGGGGCCGGCGCTGCACATGTCATCGAAGGGGCAACGATTCTGACGTTACTCATCAGTTCGTACTGCGTGATCTTCCGGTATCCCAGTCCGATTGCTATCAGCGACGCACTCAGGCGCGACTGAGGTCAACCACACCACGTCCGACCATGCCGCCCTGCAGGATTTTTGGCACGGCCGCCTCGAGATCGGCCAACCCAAGCTGTTGCACCGTGGATGACAAGTCAACACACCACTCGCCGCCTATCCGGTTCCAGAGCGCGCGTTTGTGGGCGATTGGCAATTCAACCGAGTCGACCCCCAGGACGTTCACATGCCGGAGGATAAAAGGCAGAACGGAGATAGGGAATTCGGTTGAAGCCGCCAGACCACAAACCGCGACGCTGGCACTGTGTTTGAGAGACTTGACGATATTCGCCAGAGGCACGCCTCCAACGGTATCTACAGCGCCACCCCAACGCTCTTTGCCCAGCGGACGCTCCGCCCCTTCAAGCGCTTGTTCGCGCGACAGGAACTCGGTTGCGCCCAGCGTGCGCAACCAGTCGTGTTGTTCTGGTTTACCGGTTACTGCTGTGACCTGAAAGCCGAGAGTCGACAGCAATTTAACGGCCACACAACCAACACCACCGCTGGCTCCTGTGACCACAACCGGGCCATCTTCCGGTTTCATGCCTGCATGCAGCAGCTTTTCGATCGCAAGTGCGGCCGTGAATCCAGCTGTTCCCCAGTGCATGGCGGTTTCCGGCGTCAGGCCAGCGGGCATGGACACCACCCATTTCGCCGGCACTCGAATGCGTTGGCCGTACCCACCCGGTGTGTTCATGCCGAGGTCATAACCCATCACCAAAACGTTCTGTCCAACCAGGAATTCGGTACTCCGGCTTTCCAGCACAACACCGGCCGCGTCGATGCCAGGTGTATGCGGGAACTTTCGGGTGACCCCAGGATTACCCGTTGCGGACAACGCGTCCTTGTAGTTAAGCGAGGAAAAACGCACATCGATGAGCACATCACCATCGGGCAGGTCCGCGACCTCTCGACTGGTTATGCGGTAGGAAAATCCTGTGGCGGTCTTTTCGACCCAAAACGCACGAAACGTCATCTAGCGAGCTTCCTGAAAAGTGGATTTCTGCATTCTTGCACGAACTGAAGGCCGTCGACAAACCTGTACTCGCAACGACGGCAGATCGTGCATGGCCTTGTCAGCTGTTGTCATTCGCATCAGGGCCGGATTCGAGCAACAGTCCGGCATCGAGTTCCAGTGACTCAACCCGCGGCATGGACGCACCAATGATGCCGCGCATCTCACCGTACATGCCCACAGTATTGAGCATGACGCGTTCGATCTGTTTTTCGCGCTCCTTCCACAATCGCTCCATCGCGCGACGCTCACGGTCAAGCTGCTCCTTGAGAGCGCTGAACGCTTCAACGATTCCCTGGACGCGTGTGCGGAACTGATCACCGGCAAGATATTGGTACAACAGGTCCATCTTTTCGTTTTTGCCCTCGGAAGCCGCATGAGCGAAGGTGACTTGCATCAGTTGTTCGCGCAGCGCCACAGCCAGCGCGGGCCAACTCTGTCGATCACTCACCCAGATGCCGTCCACCCGACCAAACTGCTGCACATCCGTTGGCAATACCACCGACACCAGAACGGCAAGCGATGCGCCGGATTCACGTTGATCCTGTTTCAGTTTGTCGATCCAGGAACGCTGCCAATGCCGGGTGTTCTTGGTTTCCCAGATGATCGTCCCGCACGCATTGCCCCGGCCGTCGACCACCACCTGCGTAATATCCGCGCCACGCTGACCCTTGCGAACCGGTTCGATTCGATCTAGTGGGAACTGTCGCTCCATCGCCGCTTGAATATCGACTTCGAGCACTTCCCCCTGTTGCTCCTGAGAGCCGAGCTCACTGCGTCGTTTGGCATCATCGAGCGCCTGCCGCAAGTCCTCGATGGTCTTTTCCTTTTGCTTGAGTCGCAGATCCTGTTCCTCAGCTGCACTCTTGCGGATGCTGGCTTCGAGCACGGCCTTTTCTGCATCGACTTTTCGCTGCACCTCGAGATCAAGTTCTCGTGATCGTTCTTCCAGGCGGGTTTTGTCCTTGCGCAGTTGCAATTCGGCTGCCATCGCAGCGTCGGCCTTTGCACGTTGTTCAGTCAGAGACTGCTTGAGATCAGCGACTACCAATGCGTTGGAAGCCGTCGCTTTTTTCTCGACATCAGCCACTGCTCGGGCAATTTCCTGTTCTCTTCGCTGACCCAGTTCTTTGGCGACCTCGGCGCGAATCGACTCTGCCTGGGCCTGATTCAGGGATTCAAGTTCTCGCGTCTTGCGTCGCAATTGCAATTCCCGCTCGGCCGCAAGATCCGCTTTTTCCTGCGCTTCCGTCAGCTGGGCGGCGACATCCTTGAACTCAAGATCGACCTGCTCACGGGCGCGAATTGTCGCCTGCCTGCGCGCTTCTTCCAGACGAAGGTGATGATCGGTCTGAACGTCTTCGAGAATCCGGGAGCGCAACTGCGCGGCCAATACCTCTGAAACCTCGATTTCGGTCCCACAATCAGGACATCGGATAACCGTATCAGACATCGCTTTGCATACCCTCTGGCAGCCCGGTCAATGGATTGCTCATGCCCCGAGTGGACTTCGACTCCGCGCGATTGTTTATATCACCCACGCAAACAGACGCGCAACACGCGAAACCAATCCACGAATTTCGCCAAGAATTCGATCCAGTGGCTTGCGATGTTCGATCCACTGCACCTCAAAGACATCGCGATCTTCGCAGGCTGCGTTGACATACTCGTCACTGGTACAGAGCTCATCGACCAGGTTTTTCTCGATGGCCCGCTGGCCGTACCAGGCTTCGCCGGTGGCAACGCTCGTCAGATCAAGCGCTGGACGATGTTCGGCAACAAACTCCTTGAACAGCGCATGGGTGTCTTCAAGTTCTTCAACGAACTTCCTGCGCCCCTCCTCCGTGTTCTCGCCGAAGACCGTCAGGGTGCGTTTGTACTGCCCTGCCGTGTAGACATCCCAATCCACGTCGTACTTGTTCAGCAGTCGATGCACGTTAGGCACTTCTGCTACCACGCCAATCGAGCCAATCAACGCAAACGGCGCGGCAATTACCTTGCTGGCGACCACCGCCATCAGATAACCACCACTGGCCGCCACTTTGTCGACGGCGACCACCAGTGGGATACCTTGTTTGCGAATGCGATGAAGCTGGGATGCGGCCAGTCCATAATGCGGCACCATGCCACCAGGGCTGGTGAGTCGCACAAGAACTTCGTCCTGGGGTTTGGCGGTTGTAAGTACAGCCGTGATTTCGGTGCGCAGGAATTCGGTACGACCGGCTTCGACATCGCCGTCGAAATCAAGGACAAAAAGCCGCGCCTTCACGGCTTCCTCGGCAGCAGCTTTTTTCTGCGCCTTGACCTCGGCCTTTTCTTCCTTGTTTTCCCGCTTACGCTGAACCTTGAGCTCGGCATCGTTCAGGATCGAATCCTCGACGGCATGGCGCAAGTCGAGCAACCGGTCATTCAGCTTTCGCACTTCCAGATGACCACCTTCATGATCCTGGCGCCTGTTACCGAGCGACACAACGGCCGACAGTATCAGCAACAGTGCCACGACAATGGTCACGGCCTGGGCCAGGAACAGCAGATAGTCGAATAGATAATCCATGGTCACCGCAGACGAAAAAGGGGCGTACTGTAGCCGTTACGTCAACCATCCTCTAGCCCGCATGCTTGTTGCAGTACGCGGGCTAAAGTCCTCGAAACATCGAGAGCACCGTAAACACCCAGATCAGGTGGCCATCCGAGCGAAAGCGTCCGTCCATGAACGCATTGACCGGATTGACGCTGCCTTGCAGCAGCGCAGCAGCTTCGTCCGTGGAGTGGAAATACAGGGTGATGTCGGCGGGAGTCGGCTCCGAGGCAATACGTGCCTGCAGATCACCGTGATCGACCTTGAGAACAACCCGTTGTTCGGCTGGCAGATCGTTCTCTGGCTGGAATTCAAGCACTACCGTGCCATCAAACTCCCTGGCGGCCGTCCGATTGAATGAACTGGAGAGTTTCGCGACCAGCTCGGCAGCATCCACTTCAGCCACCGGCTGCTGCCTTGCGCTCTTTCACAAACG
This sequence comes from Gammaproteobacteria bacterium, assembly GCA_031385325.1. GTDB lineage: Bacteria > Pseudomonadota > Gammaproteobacteria > Pseudomonadales > Azotimanducaceae > SYFY01. The sequence continues at coordinate 18,864 of JANNBJ010000062.1, forward strand.
CCTCGATCAGCCAACTGGAGATTGCGGTACCTGGAGGCACGCTTGGTAACTCGTCGTAGCGGAACCAGCGAGCGTCAGCAATTTCGCCTTCCTGACAAACAATGTCACCACCAACATAGTCGGCGTGATACCCGAGCATCAATGAATTGGGAAACGGCCAGCTCTGGCTGCCCAGGTAGCGCAGATTGTTTACCGTAACACCCACCTCCTCGAAGACTTCGCGATGCAGGGTCTGCTCAACCGATTCTCCCGGTTCGACGAATCCTGCGAGTGTTGAATAAAAACCCGTTGGCCAATTGGCGTTACGGGCCAGCAGCATCTCCTCACCTCGACGCACCAGGACAATGATGCTGGGTGACAGCCGTGGATAGGCAATATTGCCGCACTTGGGGCACTCCCTGGCGCGATCGGTTGCATGACCCTCCGTCTGCGTTCCACACCGTCCGCAATATCGATGGTTGTCCAGCCAATCGACAATCTGTTTGGCGCGTCCAGCCAGATAAAACACTGATGGTTCGACACGGCCAAGCCATCCCCGCAGATCGGAACTGCTATATCCCTCTGGCAACTTGCCTGTTCCGGACACCGCATAACAAGCGCGCCCCCGAAACTGTCCAAGATAGTGGCGGTGTTGCACTTCCACTTCGAGCCAGCGAAATGCGTCTTCATCGATCGGCTTGGGAACACCGCGATCCACGAGGGAAGCCAGGCGGCCGTCGAGAAACAAAAAGTACCACGCGGATTGGCTGCCGCCCTCAGGGGGCGTTACTCGGGATTCAAATTCGTCCGGGGAATTCGGCCACACGTCTTGAGACTCCGTCTACAAAGCTGATATAGGTAGCATAACGTCTTGGGAGATGTCATAGGGCAAGCGAATGTTCGGTATTCATAATGTGAGGCCCGGGTTTCGCGCTTGCATCCAACTCCCAACATCAAGCTTACCTTGGTCGAACGTTTCACCGAACCGGACGAAGTGAATGCAGGACAGCACGGCATCCTCCTTATGGGCCAACTTTCTGGGCTCTGCCCCGATCTGGTACAAGCAGACCATTCTTGCCTTCCTCGTCCTGAATCCCATCGTTGTGTTGACCCTTGGGCCAACGGCTGCGGGCTGGCTACTTGTCGCCGAGTTCATTTTTACCCTTGCCATGGCACTGCAGTGTTATCCGCTACAACCTGGTGGACTGCTGACGCTGGAGGCTGTCGTACTTGGCTTGACGACGGCGGAAACCGTCCGCACGGAGATCTTCAGCGCCTTCCCGGTTGTACTGCTGCTGATGTTCATGGTGGCCGGCATCTATTTCATGCGCGAGTTGCTGCTTTTTGTGTTCACCAGGCTGCTGCTCGGCATTCGCTCCAAAACAGTGCTGGCCCTTATGTTCTGCGGCGTATCCGCATTCCTGAGTGCGTTCCTTGATGCACTCACGGTTGTTGCGGTGATCATCAGCGTTGCGGTGGGCTTCTACTCCGTTTATCACAAGGCCGCTTCCGGCAAACAATCTCCCGACGATCATGCACACGACTCGGATGATGCAGCTTAGGTTCAACTTTGAAGTGCAACAAAGGCTACTTTTCATTAAATAGCTCTGCTGGC
>JANNBJ010000092.1:0-22545 GCA_031385325.1 Gammaproteobacteria bacterium
AAACGTTGAATCTGAAGTGCATGACATCCCCATCCTGCACAACATACTCCTTGCCTTCCAGACGCCAACGGCCTGCATCTTTTGCGCCTTGCTCGCCACCATGCGTCACAAAGTCGTCATAGCCGATCACTTCGGCGCGAATGAAACCCTTTTCAAAATCAGTATGGATCACCGCCGCCGCCTGCGGCGCACGCGCGCCGATCCGTACGGTCCAGGCGCGCACTTCCTTGGGTCCGGCGGTGAAGTACTGCTGCAACCCCAACAATCGGTGTCCAGCGCGAATAACCCGGTTGAGACCAGGCTCTTCAATGCCTAGCGCATCGAGAAATTCCTGCCGCTCTTCATCGATCAGCTCAGCGACTTCAGCTTCAATCTTGTTGCAGATCGGCACCACTTCAGCGCCTTCACTGGCGGAGATTGCGCGCACCTCGTCGAGCAATGGATTGTTCTCGAAACCATCTTCGGCCACATTGGCGATGTACATCACCGGCTTCGCAGTAATGAGGTGAAGATCACGCAGCAGAAGCCGTTCATGATCATCCAGCGCCATCGTCCTGACGGCAAGCCCACGCTCAAGCGTGTCCTGCACACGCTCGAGCAATGCGGATAGAACCTTCGCATCCTTGTCACCTGAGTTGGCAACACGACGCGCGCGATCCTTTACCTTGGCAACGGTTTCAAGGTCTGCCAGGGCAAGTTCGGTATTGATGATCTCGATGTCGCTCTTGGGTGAGATCGCGCCGGCAACGTGAATGATGTTCTCGTCCAGGAAGCAGCGGACAACATGCGCGATGGCCTGTGTCTCACGAATGTGCGCGAGAAACTGGTTACCCAGTCCCTCGCCCTGAGACGCGCCTGCAACCAGACCAGCAATGTCCACAAATTCCATGCTCGCAGGAATCACCTTCTGCGGCTTGACGATGGCTGCCAGTCTGTCCAGACGTGGATCAGAAACCGGGACGATTCCCGTGTTCGGGTCGATGGTGCAGAACGGGAAATTCTCGGCTGCAATCCCCGCACGGGTCAGCGCGTTGAAGAGTGTGGACTTCCCGACGTTTGGAAGGCCGACGATGCCGCAGTTGAATGCCATTGTGTTCTGTCCTGCAATTGGTGGTGTTATCTACACGTCAGGTTGTTGGTATTGGTCTGGAAGGGCCTACTCTGTCTTCGGCAATTGAACAGGTGCGTGAAGGAGTGTCATCGCCCTCTGGAGATCGCCAGCAAACAAGTGGGCGTACACCTGATCGTCGAAGCGCCAGGCCGCTTCAACCATTTCCAGTTCGGTGGCTGGCATGCGTTCCGAGGTGAGATAACCCACCATCTTTTCCTTGTCGCCGGGGTGTCCTACCCCGATGCGTAATCGCAGAAACCCTTGGTCATTCCCCAGACAGGAGATGATGCTGCGAATACCGTTATGGCCTCCTGCTCCACCGCCGTCCTTGAGTTTCAGCACACCCGGTTCAAAGGCAACTTCGTCATAGGCGATAAGAATTTCACTCGTCTCCAATTTGTAGAAACGAGCCACTGCGCTGACCGCCTCGCCTGACAAGTTGACGTACGTATCCGGGATGAGCAGGAATATCTCCTCACCCTGCCAAAGGCCGCGACCGACCTGACCTTTGAACTTCGAATCACTGGTCAGTCGTATGCCGGCTCGACCAGCAAGAGATTCAACAAACTCGGCACCGACATTGTGCCGCGTATGGCGATAGCGCGGGCCAGGGTTACCCAGCCCGGCAATGAGACGTATCCCGGCCATTTAAGACACCTGCTCGAAGTGGGGCGGGCTGCAATGAACCCGCCCTGATGCTTGAAGGAGACAATTGATGCGCGAAAACACCAATTGTCCCGAGCCTCATCAGGCTTTCTTCGGTTCGCCCTTCGGTTCGTCCTTCGCTTCGTCCGCTGTGCCTTTGGGCGCGTTGAGGGATACCACTTGCAGGTCGTGGTCCGAGCCAAACCGCAGCTCCGGAATCGTCACGCCTTCTGGCAACTTCAGATCGGAAAGGTGGATCGCCTTGCCTAGTTCGAGATGCTCGACATCCACTTCGATGTACTCGGGAAGATTGGCCGGGAGGCAGCTGATGATGACTTCGGACAGGTTGTGCGACAGCAAACCACCACCAATTTTCACACCGATGCACTTTTCCTCATTGAGGAAATGCAACGGAACGTGAACTTCGATCGCCCGGTTCGCGCTGATCCGAAAGAAATCGATGTGCATGACCGTTTCTTTGGCAGGATGCCGCTGAATATCGCGGACCACAGACTGATAAGCCTGCCCTTCGACATTCACCACGACGACCTGAGAGAAAAACGCTTCGTTCTGCAGAGCCTTGCCAAGTGCGTTGGCATCCAGCAACAGCGAGGTGGGTTCACCTTCGCCGCCATAGATGATGCCAGGCACCTTGTTGGTTTTACGCAGGCGGCGGCTCGCTCCTTTCCCTACGTCCTTGCGCAGCTCTGCGCTGATTTGAATCTGGTTGGACATGTGCTTTGACTCCAAGGCGATACCATCGGCGGTATCGTTTTCAGTTGACGGGTATTGTCGGTGCGCGACCACACTGACAACACATAACTGCTCGCGAGGTCTTTTCTGCTTGCGCAGTGGACCAGCACGAATTCAGTTCTGGTGCCCTTATTGGGCTGGAATTGGCTGGGGCGGAAGGATTCGAACCTACGCATGGCGGGATCAAAACCCGCTGCCTTACCACTTGGCGACGCCCCAATACTCAATCGTTTTCAGCCAATCTCACTGGCTGAACCGGTCGATAGCCTGCAGTGCAGGAGATCCTTTGTCGGTCCCGAAAAAACGGGCCAGCATTGTCTGTGGGCCTCCCGTCGGTGTCAAACGGATTACCTGAATCGAGCGGCCCAAACAAATTACCTTGAGCCGGGCGTCTGCAGGCCAGAGGTCGGCCCTCCGGCTTGAACTGGCTGCACAACCAGGATGACGCGGTAATCGCCGTTCACCGCAGTGATTTTACGAGGCGCCACGGACTGGCCCTCATAGGCGTAGGTAAGGGTCCACCCTAGCTGCACAAAACCGGTCATGCGACCGACGACGTCGACCTGCGGTTGATCCAGTGGTACGGCCGCAATCGGCCCGCCGAGCACCCACTCGGGTAGTGCTTCAAGCGGCAGATACCAGCCCAGCCGTTTCTCCATTACACGTCGAACATTGCCAGATTCAAGCACGCGGCCACTGGCGTCAAGAATTCGCAGACGATGACTGTCCCCTTCGAGAATGGTCCGTCCCTGTCCGAGCGGCCCCCAGAGTTCAATACGATAATGCCTGCCATCCTGCTGCCATCTGAACCGTGCGGCATGCTGTCCCTGTAGGGATCGAACGGCCAGTTTGCCTTCGATCGCAAAGTCGTGATCGATCAGTGGCAGCCTGTCCTGTGTCTGGCAACCTGTGAGCAACAGCACGAAAAAGACGTTTAGAAAGAATGGCTTAGTCAGGTGGCCTCCCAGACGTTCTGCTACCATGGGCATGCACCTTGGCACGCATGTGAATGTTACTGCTTCTACATGGCAATCCTGGCATACGGCATCAACTATCGAACTGCACCCATTGAACTGAGGGAACGAATCAGCATGCCTGAAGAAGGGCTGGCTGACTTCTTGCGCGGCCTGCGCGACTTCATTCCCAGCTTGAAAGAAGTGGCCATTCTCTCAACATGCAATCGCACGGAGTTGTACTGCGCACTGGACCCTCAGGATGAAGGTCGTGTACACGACTGGTTGACCCATTCCCGCCCGGTGACACGCGAAGAACTGGTCGGTGCTGGCTACAAATACTGGGATCAAGATGCCGCCCGACACTTGATCCGGGTTGCCGCTGGACTTGACTCGCAGATTCTCGGCGAGCCTCAGATCATGGGACAGGTCAAGACCGCGTATGACATTGCACGGTCGACCGGCTCCCTTGGACCGGCGCTGAACCTGTTGTCACAAGTCACACTGCAGACCGCCAAACGAGTGCGGACAGATACCGATATCGGCCGCAATCCGGTGTCTGTTGCGTCAACGGCGGTCTTGCTGGCAAAACGGATCTTCACCGATCTGTCATCGAAATCCGCGTTGCTGGTTGGCGCTGGCGATACCATCACGCTCGTCGCCGAACACCTTCACGCGCAGGGCATTACCCAGATCGCTGTGGCGAATCGAACGCTATCTCATGCCGAGAGCCTGGCCGGCCGATTTCACGGCGAAGCCATGCAGTTATCCGACATTCCGGCTCGCCTGCATCGATTCGACATTGTCATCAGTTCAACCGGCAGTGCCCTGCCGATCATCGGCAAAGGCGCGGTGGAAGCCGCGATTCGTGCACGACGTCGTCGTCCGATATTCATGGTGGACCTCGCGGTACCACGCGACATCGAAGCGGAGGTCAGCGAACTGCCCGATGTCTATCTGTACTCCATTGACGATCTCTCCTCCATCGTCGAGGAAAACACCAAGGCCAGAAATGAGGCGGCACAGGCTGCGCATAAACTGGTGGATGAAGGCGCGGAGAACTGGCTTCGCGAGGTTCGCGCGCATGAAGGACAACATGTGCTGCGCCTGTTCCGGAACAAGGCCAACACACTGGCCAACGCGGAACTGGATCGCGCCCGGGCTGAAATGGCCCGCGGTACGCCCGTCGATGAGGTGATGGAACAGCTGGCACGAAACCTTACCAACAAGCTGATCCACCAGCCGACGGTTGCGATTCGCAATGCGACCGCCGACGGACAAGCCGAGCTGCTCGACTACCTCAAGTCCCTGTACGAGCTGTAACCACATGTTGTCTCCCTCCATGCAAGCCAAGCTCGCAGCGTTGGCCGATCGACATGAAGAAGTCGCCGTTCTGCTGACCGAAGCCGAGGTCGTCAACAACCGCGACCGGTATACCGCGCTTTCCAGGGAGCACGCCGAACTCGATCCCGTGATGCGCAGTTTTGGATCACTGCGGGCTCGGGAGGTTGAACTGCTCGAAGCGAAAGCACTGGCAGCCGATGAAGACCCGGAGCTACGCGCGCTCGCACAGGATGAAATCAGCCGTCTCGACGAAGAGATCACACTGGAAGAACAACAACTCAAGTCGAGCCTGTTGCCACGCGATCCAAACGATTCATCCAACATATTCCTTGAGGTGCGCGCAGGAACTGGCGGTGATGAGGCCGCCATCTTTGCCGGTGATCTGTTTCGCATGTACACCCGATACGCAGAAGGTCGAGGCTGGAACGTCGAAGTCATCAGTGATCGATCCGGTGAACATGGTGGTTACAAGGAAGTGATCTCCCGTATTTCCGGGCAGGATGTGTTTCGTCTACTGAAGTTCGAATCGGGCACCCATCGGGTGCAGCGTGTGCCTTTGACGGAGTCCCAGGGCCGCATTCACACGTCGGCATGCACGGTTGCGGTTCTGCCGGAAGTCGAGAACATCAACGAGATCGAAATCGACAAGAGCGATCTGCGCGTTGATACCTATCGCTCCTCCGGTGCGGGCGGTCAGCACGTCAACAAGACCGACTCGGCTGTTCGCCTCACGCATCTGCCGAGCGGCATCGTGGTGGAGTGTCAGGACGAACGTTCACAACACAAGAATCGGGCGCGGGCGATGTCGCTTCTGCAAGCGAAGCTGCTGGATGCGGCGCGTAGTAAACAGCAGTCTGAACAGGCAGAGAACCGACGCTTGCAAGTGGGCAGCGGAGATCGCTCTGAGCGTATACGCACCTACAATTTCCCTCAGGGACGGCTCACCGATCATCGAGTGAACCTGACGCTTTACGATCTCGACAACATCATCAACGGCAACCTGCAAACCGTCGTCGATACACTTCAGCACGAATTCCAGGCGGATCAGTTGCGTGCTCTGGGCGAGGACGCATGACCACCATCGCCGGCTGGATGCAGCAGCACGGCGATCTGCCCCGCCTTGATCGTGAAGTTCTGCTCATGGATGAACTCAACAAAAACCGCGCCTACCTGATCGCTCATCCTGAACATCTGATCGACGAAGCAATTCACGAGCAGCTTCACGAATCTGTTAACCGACTTCGCGCCGGCGAACCGATCGCCTATATTCGTGGCTGGAAAGAATTCCGAGGGTTGCGGTTTGACGTATCTCCAGCGGTGCTTGTTCCACGCCCGGAAACGGAGCTACTAGTAGAACTCGTACTGCATGAAGCAGAATCAAATTCGAGCGTACTTGACCTGGGCACCGGCAGTGGCGCAATTGCTGTGTCTGTTGCCCACGCAAAACCTGAGCTTGCCGTTGTCGCAACCGATATCAGCCTCGACGCCCTGCATATCGCTCGAAAAAACGCCATGCGTCAAGCGCCACACGTACAGTTTTGCCACGGTGACTGGTTTGCTGCGGTGGCCACAACGTTTGACATCGTCGTCAGCAATCCACCCTACATCGGTGATTCAGAGACCGCTCTCTTGACTCTGCGGGCCGAACCGAGAGGCGCCCTGGTCAGCGGCTGTGATGGTTTGAGCGCCATTCGCAAGATTGTTTCAACTGCTGCTGACCGATGCCGACGCCTGCTGCTACTCGAACACGGCGCAACTCAGGGAGCAGCGGTCCGTTCATTGTTTACCGCCGCGGGTTTTCGTGACGTGCAGACCGAACGGGATCTTGCCGGGCTTGATCGCGTAACGTGGGGACGCTTGTCATGAATGACGATGAGCTGCTTCGATACAGCCGTCAGATCATGCTGCCGGAACTGGATGTCGCGGGCCAGGAAAAGCTGCGTGCCGCACACGTTGCCATCGTCGGGCTTGGCGGGCTGGGTTCACCCGCTGCGCTGTATCTTGCAGCTGCAGGCATCGGCACCCTGACGCTGGTTGATTTTGACACCGTGGATACTTCAAATCTGCAACGCCAGATCGTGCATCGGGATTCGCACATCGGCCAGCTGAAGGTGGAGTCGGCGCGAACAACGTTGCTGGAGCTCAATCCCGGAATCGTGGTTCACACCATCAGTCGAGTACTGGATGACGCTGGTCTGAGAAATCTGGCGGAACAGGTCGATGTCATTCTCGACGCAACCGACAACTTCCTCGTCCGGTACGCCATGAACAGTGCCAGCATTGCAGCGCGCAAGCCGCTGGTATCTGCTGCCGCAATTCGCTTCGAAGCGCAGCTCACCACCTTCGACCCTCGCCGCGTGGACTCACCGTGTTACGCCTGTCTGTATCCAGAGGCCAGCGCGACAGATCAGACCTGTTCCGAGAATGGTGTCATCGCGCCGCTGGTTGGCATTGTCGGCGCGTTCCAGGCACTCGAAGTCATCAAACTGCTGGCGGGAATCGGCGAGACGCTTGTCGGCAGGCTGTTGTTTTTTGATGCCAAGTACGCTGAGTGGCGTGAATTCAAGCTGGGCAAGGCGCCGAACTGTCCTGCCTGTGGAGGTTGAGTCCATACACGACGAGCAGATGCTCGAGTAACTTTGATTTGACCTCTTCGATCTGAATACCCGGAACGAACATCTGCATATCCGTGACCTGCATGCCGGTCATGCCACAGGGATTGATCTGATTGAACGGCATCAGATCCATCGCCACATTCAGCGCCAGGCCGTGGTAACTGCAACCGCGTCGCACCCGGAGCCCGAGCGACGCAATCTTGGTGCCGTGAATATAGACCCCTGGCGCATCGGGCCGTGGCGCACCCGCAAGCCCATAGTCTGCGAGGGTACGGACACACGATTCTTCGATGCCGGAAACCAGTCCACGCACGGACAGCCCCAATCGATGCAGGTCCAACATGAGATAGCCGGTTATCTGACCTGGTCCGTGATAAGTGACCTGCCCACCACGATCCGACTGCACGACGGGAATATCGCCCGCTGCCAGAACATGTTCCGCCTTGCCGGCCTGACCTTGTGTGAACACTGGATCGTGTTCCGTGAACCAGATTTCATCGGCTGTTTCGGTGGTACGCGCGGAGGTAAAACTGCGCATCGCCTCAAACGTCGTGGTGTAGCTGGTTCGTCCAAGATCTCGAAAGATCGCTTTGGGCATGTCGAACTCCTTGCCTTGGCTGTCGCTCTTCTCACGGAATGTCGAAGCTATTCGAGCTTTCCTACAGCACCAGCTTGACGTTTGGAATCTTGAGCAAATCCTTGTGCAGCGCTTTTAGTTGCGGCTCGCCGGTTGCAATCAGGGTGACCGCGACACTGATGTAACGACCTTGACTCGACCGGCGCAAGCCGATTTCGTCGGGGCTGACCCCATCCGCATGCTGCCGCACCACTTCAAGAACACGACGTGCAAAGTCATCGCCATCAATCCCGATGATGCGGATCGGATAACTGCACGGAAATTCGATGGTCGGGTTGTCACTCATCGCCAAACAGTTCGCGGAAAAACAGATAGACGAAGTCGATGAAACGCGAAAAGAAACCGGCTTCAGCCACGGCAGTCAGCGCAACGAGTGGCGCTTCATACACTTTCTCGCCCTCCAGAGTAACCCTTAATGTGCCTACCTCCGCACCCAGCGCATACGGCGCTTCGAGGATCTTGGGCACTTCAAGCTCAACTTTCAAATCGTCATAGTGACCTCGCGCAAACGTGACCAGCGCAGACTTGGCAAGACCAAGGTCGATGGTTTCTTCGTCTCCGTAGAACACTTCGGTCTGCTTCAGCACAACATCAGCGGCGTACAACTCGCGACTTTCGAAGTGCCTGAATCCGTACGACAACAGTTTCTGACTTTCCTGCATCCGCGCCTCATCACTGGCGGTGCCCATCACTACGGAGATCAGTCGCATCCCGTCACGCACGGCACTGGCAACCAGGCAGAATCCTGCCTCTTCGGTATGCCCGGTCTTGACGCCATCGACAGTCCGGTCATGCCAGAGAAGACGATTTCGATTCATCTGGTCAATGTTGTTGAAGCGGAAACTTCGTTCCGAATAGATCGCATAAGAATTCGGATGTTCGTTGATCATCGCCTTGCTCAACATCGCAAGGTCCCACGCTGTGGTGACATGTCCCTCAGCCGGCAGACCTGTTGAATTGACGTAGTGCGTATCCTTAAGCCCAAGTTTTTTCGCGTGCTGGTTCATCATGTCTGCAAAGGCGCTTTCACTGCCGGCAATGTGTTCGGCAACGGCGACGGTTGCGTCATTGCCCGACTGGATGATTACACCTTTGAGCAGGGCTTCCAGTGGGACCTGGGTACCCTCTTGTACAAACATGCGTGATCCTTCGGTCTGCCAGGCATTCACGCTGATGTTGACCATGTCCGTGAGTTTGATGCGTCCCGAGTCGATCTCGTCGGCGGCCACATAACCCGTCATGATCTTGGTCAGACTCGCAGGTGCCTGGGGATGATGGGACAGATGTTCCACCAGCACTTTTTCGCTGGCGGCATCGACCAGAACATAGGATGTCGCGGCGATCGCAGGAGGTTCGGGTATCGTGACGGTGGCCGGTGCTGTCCCGGCCATGATTGATAAAAACAAAGTCACGAAGACAATTTCAATACGCTTCATTACCAGTAATCCAGTCTCGGTAGTGGCCACGTGTGGCGTTGTAACGGAATCAGTTAGCGATTCACCTGTTGGAAAATTATCAGTCCTTCGGCAGATCGCAGAGCTCATGCACCCTCCAGAACAATCGGCGTTCCAAGGTGATAACGTGCAAACAACGCCTTCACTTTCTCGAGAGCGGCCTCGCCGGTGACCGGGCCGATGCGAACTCTGTACAGATGATCGTCCGGAGTCTGTACCACGCTCACAGGATGCGCGATCAATCCCCTGAGCTGGACTTGCAGTGCATCGGCGCTGGCCAGCTGCGCAAAGGCGCCTGCCTGAACGGTATAGGATCGGCCGGTATCCACAGCTGTGTCCAATGCATCGAAAGTGATGGTTTCAACGCGCACCTTCGCAGTACCAACGCCGTGATAACCCAACTTCACGGCTGCTGCATAGGAGAGGTCGATGATCCGATCATCGTGGAATGGACCACGATCATTGATCCGCACGATGGTGCGACGTCCATTATCGAGATTGGTCACCGTGGCATAGGATGGAATCGGCAGTGTCTTGTGCGCTGCTGTCAATGCCAGCATGTCATAGGCCTCTCCAGAAGAAGTCCGGCGACCATGGAACTTGGTTCCATACCACGAAGCCAGGCCGGTCTCAGCGTAGCCGGCGGCCGAGTTCATGATGAAGTAGGTTTTCCCGGCAACGGTGTAACTGGTTGGATTGCCGTACTTGCTGCGTGGCTCTGGCCTCGGGATTGGATCCGGCAGATTGGCCAGATCCTGCGGGGCCACTCGTGGCGCTCCGTCCTTCAAGACCGGCGTTGTGCCGACGCGTGGCGGGGCTCCGCCGGTTGTACTGCAGCCAGCCAACAATAATGCGCACAACAAAAAAATCAGCGCCTGCACCTTGACGCTGGTTATTCTGACAAGCTTAGACACGGGCACTATGGCTTACCGACCAGGTTGGAGTTCAGATAGGCAGTTCTGATGGACTGCGCCAGTTCGTGCACAGCGCGGGCATACATGATGCTGTGGTTATATCGCGTGATGGCATAAAAATCGTTGAAACCAACAGCGATCCGCTGCCCGTCTTCGAACTGGAATCCATGAATGGCGATGGGGGTACTGTCAGGCAACCCCGTTTCGATGGCCACGCCAGATTTGCGCAGATCGCCAAGCGTACTGGTCGACGCCAGTTCCGTCGCTGGTTGCGCCTGCACTGCGCCTGAAGCATCTCCGAGATCGATGAGCACCGGATCCTTGCCTGCCCAGTGATGTTCGGCAAAGTAGTTCGCGACGCTGCCTACTGCATCGGTGGTGTTGTCCCAGATGTCACGCAGGCCATCACCATCAAAGTCAACCGCATAGTGTCGGTAACTGGATGAGATGAACTGTCCGTAGCCCATCGCGCCGGCATAGGAGCCCATCAGCGTTTCTGCAGGCTTTTTCTCTTCACGAGCAAGCAACAGGAATTGCTTGAGTTCGCTGCGAAAGAACGGCGCACGCGGTGGATAGTCGAAGGCGAGTGTCGTCAGAGCGTCCAGTACCCGATAGGCGCCACGATGTTTTCCGAAGCGCGTCTCGACCCCGATGATCGCAACGACATACTCAGGCGCGACACCAAATTTTGTATACGCCTGATCAAGCGCTACCGCATTGTCACGCCAGAAGGTGACTCCTTCATCGATTCGTTCAGAACCAAGGAAGATTTTCCGGTACGTGTACCAGGGCATCGTTTTTTCGGCCGGACGACTGATCGCTTCAAGGATCTTGTCCTGACGAGTCGCCTTGGCAAGAACAGCCTTGAGCTCTGCTGCATTGAACCCTTCTTCCTGCACCAGTTCATTGATCAGACGAATGGCATCGGGTTGTGTCGAATAGTCGGCGCGAGCCTGCGGTGCACAGATCGCCGCAAGCAGACAACACGCGAAAGTGAGCCTTCGAAACCTTGCCATGCGTCAGTAATTCCGGTGTTTGTAGATGGACAGGACAATGCCAAACGTTGCTAGAAGCGTGAGCGCAGAGGTGCCGCCATAACTCACCAGCGGCAACGGCACCCCGACCACCGGCAGCAGACCACAAACCATGCCGACGTTGACAAAGACATACACGGACAGTGTCACGCCGATGGAGCCCGCAACCAGACGGTCAAAAGTTCGCTTGGCCTGCATCGCGATGTGCAGGCACCGGGCAACTATCAACAGATAGATTACAAGAAAGGTCGCGATACCGACAAAGCCCAGCTCTTCTCCGATCACCGCCAGGATGAAATCCGTTTGCGCTTCCGGCAGAAAATCAAGCCGACTCTGCGTACCTTCAAACAGACCTTTGCCACGCAGGCCGCCGGACCCGATGGCTGTGGTGGATTGAATGATGTTCCAGCCTGCGCCCAACGGATCACTCTCCGGATCAAAGAGGGTCAGGATTCGCTGCTGCTGATAGCCACGCAAGCTGGACCAGAGGATTGGCGCAGCTGCACCCGCCAGCGATCCCGCGGCGATCAACCAGCGCCATGGCAGCCCTGCAAGAAAAATCACTCCACCACCTGCAGCCAGTACCAGAAGGCCGGTGCCGAGATCGGGTTGAATGACGATGAGGGCGGTCGGCAAACCGATGATGCCCAGCGCAATCAGCACATCTCGCCACCTTGGAGGCAAGGTCCGATCGTGGAGATACCAGGCCACCGTCAGCGGCACGGCCAGCTTCAGGATTTCCGAAGGCTGGAAACGGATAGACGATCCAAACTGGAGCCAGCGCTGCCCGCCCTTCGCCACATCACCGAAGACCTCTACCAGCACGAGCAGAAAAACGCCGCTGGCATACACAAAGGGCGCGAATCGCAGATACTCGCGGGGATGGATGTTGGCCAGGACAAGCATGACCACAAAACCCCCGGCAAACTTGATCGCCTGGCCTTCGAGGCGATCCAGAGACGAGTGAAGCGCGCTGTAGAGGATGCCTAAACCACAGCCCATGAGCAGAATTAACAAGAATACCAACACTGGGTCCGGAAGCACCTGAAAGCCCACCCGCACCGGTTGACCGGAGCCGTGCTGACCAAGCGTTCGAACGAAGTCGATGTTCATGGCTGATGTCCGGTAGAAGCAATGGCCAGGCGAAGCCCTGCACTGGCTACCGCCAGGCGAGGCAATACCCACGCATCGGCCACTTCGCGTGCAACAGGGCTCGCAACGCCGCTGCCACCACCGCCGTTTTCGACTATCACTGCAATGGCGATCATGGGGTTATCCGCAGGCGCGAAGGCGACGAACCAAGCGTGTTTGCGGTTGTACTCATCGAGGTCCTTTTCCTGATAAACCTGCCCCTGCTTGATACCTACGACCTGCGCCGTGCCGGATTTGCCGGCCATGCGATAGGCGATGTCCTGGCCAATGTAGGGCCACGCCGTGCCCGCCTGACCGTAACCAAGGTTCCCCCTGTGCACGACGTCCTCCATGGCATCAACCATCTTCTCCCAGTCGTCGGGGGTCGGCCCGGAAATTGTCACCGGCTCGGTAGTCCCCACGTCCTCGCTGAGCTCAGACTCACTGTCCATCAGCATGCGCGGCGGAATGAATCGACCCCGGTTGGCAATGATCGATACATAGGTCGCCAGTTGGAGCGGAGTGGCCAGCAGGTCCCCCTGACCAATCCCGAGATTGATCGTGTCGCCGGGATACCAGATTTCCTTTTTCACCTTGCGCTTCCACTCCGGTCCGGGCAGCAACCCCGCGCTCGCATCGGCCACATCCAGCGCTGTTCGAGCACCAAAACCCAGCTGGGCACTAAAATCTGTCAGCTGGTTGATCTTCAACCGCGATGCCATGGTGTAAAAAAACACATTCGACGATCTGTAAATTGCCCGGTGCAGATCAACGATGCCCTGACCACCAGAATTACCTTGTTTCCAGCTCCAGTCACGATAGAGGCGTCGCTGGCCGGGCAAGCGGAAAAATCCCCGGTCATAGATCGTCTCGGGCCAGGTGACCACGCCACTGGAGAGCGCCGTCAGGCCGACCGCCATCTTGAACGTTGAACCGGGCGCATATTGGCCATTGATCGCCCGGTTGAACATGGGCCGCGTCCGACCACCAAGCAGCACCTGATAGTCCGCACCACTGATGCCAGTGACGAAACCGTTCGGGTCGTACGCGGGTTTGCTGACCATCGCCAGAATGCCACCTGTGCGGGGTTCGATGGCGACAATCGCACCGCGTCGGTCGCCGAGTGCCGCATCAGCCGCAATTTGGAGATCACTGTCGATCTGCAGCCGCAGACCTACGCCTGCCTCCGGGTGATCAACATCAAGTTCATTGCGGATGCGTCCATAGGCGTCGACTTCGACCTGCTGGTACCCGACCTGACCATGCAGTGACCGCTCATAAAACTTTTCAACGCCAAGCTTGCCGATGAATTCAGTGCCACTGTATTGCACCGGATCCAGCGACTTGAGGTCCTCTTCGTTCACCCGTCGCACTGAACCCACGCTATGCGCAAACATTTCGGTAAACGGATAATGACGAACCGACTCGGAAATGATCTCCACACCCGCAAACCGGTGTCGATGAACGGCCAGGATGGCCCGCTCCTCTTCCGTGAGATGAGACTTGAGCATCACCGCTTCGTACGGCCGACGACGTCGATCGAGACGTTTGGCAAAACCCTCAAGATCGTCTTTACTCAGGTCGATCTGTTTGCCGAGTTCTGACAACGTCAGCTTCAGATCACCGGCCAGCTCGCGCACCACAGCCAGATTGTGAATCGGTCGGTTATCCGCGAGCAGGACACCATTGCGGTCATAAATCAATCCACGACGTGGCACCAGTGGCTGAACCTGAATCCGATTCTGTTCTGAGCGCGTCTGATATTTCTCGTGATCGAACATCTGCAATTGCACAAGCCGTCCCAGCAGCACACCGAACAGAATCACCACCACAACAGCGATCAGCAGCACTCGCCGATTGAAGAGCGCCTGTTCTTCTGATCTGTCGTTGAGCGAGGTTTCAGCCATGACGGTCGATCAAGCCCGATGGTACGGGTGGTTGTTCAAGAGGCTCCAGGCCCGATACAACGCTTCCGCCAGAATGACCCGCACGATGCCATGCGGAAGTGTCAAACCAGAGAGACTGAATGATGTACGCGCCGAATTGATCACGTCAGGATGCAAGCCATCAGCTCCACCGACGATGAACGCAGGCGGGCGCGCTTCAAGCTGACAGTCTTGCAGAAATTCGGCCAGTGCAGTGGTGCTGAGCGGACGCCCACGTTCATCAAGGGCGACGCTGGCTTCCTGCGCGCGCTGTTGGGTCTTGATTCGGTTTGCCTCCAGCGCCTTGCACTGCAACAGTTGCTCAGCGCTATGCATCCCGTGTCGATCGGCCGGCGTAATCTCCACCAGTTCAAGAGGCAGGCTCCCTCGCAGACGCTTCGCATACTCATCAAAGCCTGCATTGATCCAGGGCGGCTGACGCTTGCTCACAGTGAGAATGCGAACGTTCACGCGAGGGGCACTACCTGTAACGTATCAGCTGGCAATGAATCGGCCGGCAACTCTGACCAGAGTTTTTCCAGTTCGTACAACCCTCGTGCATCTTTCTGCATGACATGCACAACCACGTCACCGAAGTCGACCAGAACCCACTCGTTGGTTTCTCGTCCTTCCACGCCAATCGTACGCTCCCCAATCAATCGGGCACCCTCGATGACCCGATCAACCAGTGCATTGACATGCCGACCGGTATTGCCTGTGACGACAACCATCACATCCGTGAAACTGCATAGCTGTCGGACGTCCAGCACCACGGGTTCGACGGCTTTGCCATCTTCCAGTGCAGCAACGATGGCCTGCTCCAGTTTGAGTAACTGTGGAACTTGTTTGGCCGGTTTAGCTCGCTTCGCGGCTTTCTTCATAGAGATGATTTTCCTTGATGTAATTCAGTACCGTCGGTGGCAACCACTGATCGACACACTCCGCGCGCCGAAGACACTCTCTGATCATGGTGGATGAGATGGCTGGCAGGCTCTCATCCGAGAGCATGACTTCACCATGATGCTCACAAGACAGCGCACGAACACGACGCGGTCCGACGAAACGATCCAGCCCAGCAGACCATACAGCGCGATGATCGGGTCGCGTAAATACCAGAAAGCTGGTGAGTTGGAAGACTGTTTCTACCCGCCGCCAGCTGAGTATCTCGGCGAAGGCATCATCGCCAATGATCCATACCCGTCGCTCTGCGCGGTCGGCAAGGGCTCGCCGCTCCAGCAGGTCGATGGTGTAGGACGGTCCGGCACGGCCGAGATCCGACGCATCCGCAACAAGACCTTCAGAAGTTTCGCAAGCGAGCTGCACCATCGTCAGTCGATGTCGCGCTGGACTGATCACTGCGTTCGACCTCTTGTGATCCCGCTTGTGATAGGGGTCAGCCGCAACTACCAGATGCACGGTATCGATGCCGAGCAACCGCCGCGCCGTCTGCGCTGCGGCCAGATGCCCGACATGTACCGGATCAAACGTTCCGCCAAGTAGGGCAATCAACGCTTGCGTACTTCGCCTTGTCCGTAGACTACGTACTTCTGGGTCGTCAGCCCTTCGAGACCAACCGGTCCCCTGGCATGCAGTTTGTCTGTGGAGATCCCGATTTCTGCGCCCAGACCAAATTCAAATCCGTCCGCAAATTGCGTTGACGTATTCACCATCACCGATGCTGAATCCACTTCCGTGACAAATCGCCTGGAAGCCACCAGATCTGCAGTCACAATCGCATCGGTGTGCTGTGAGCCATAACAATTGATGTGCTCAATCGCCTCATCCAGCGATGCGACCACTCGTACGGCCAGTATTGGACCGAGGTATTCCGCATACCAGTCTTCTTCTGTTGCTGCACGGGCGGAGGGAAGGCGAGCCAGCGTGGCGGCACATCCCCTCAGTTCGACACCTGCAGCGATAAATCGCTGTTCCAGCAGTGGCAACAGTTCATCCGCACGATCCTGATGCACCAGCAACGTTTCAATCGCATTGCAAACCGCGTACTTCTCGGTCTTCGAGTTCACGGCGATGTCTACCGCCATGCGCGTTTCAGCACTGGCATCGATATACACGTGGCAGATTCCATCCAGGTGTTTGATGACCGGGATGCGTGTTTCGCTGGCAATCCGCTCGATCAGCCCTCGGCCACCTCGCGGAATAATCACGTCCACCAATCCAACCTGGCGAACCAGAGCTCCGACTGCCGCGCGATCCGTGGTATCAATCACCTGCACGGCTTCTACCGGCAGTCCCCCGGCGATCAGACCTTCAGCGATGCAACGAGCCAACGCCCGATTCGACTCGATGGATTCGCTGCCACCACGCAGGATGCAGGCATTCCCGGATTTCAGACACAGTGCCGCCGCATCAACGGTCACGTTGGGACGCGACTCATAGATGATCCCGACAACTCCCAGGGGCACGCGCATTCGCCCAATCTGCAGACCGGATGGGACAAAGTGCAGGTCGCTGATCTGCCCGACCGGATCGGGCAAGGAATCGACTTGAAGTACACCTTCGATCATTCGATTGACGCCTGCCTGATCGATGGAGAGCCGGTCGAGCAGCGGTTGATCAAGGCCGGTTTTGCTGGCGCGCGCCAGATCGAGGGCGTTAGCCGCAATCAATGCATCGCCATGGCGAGCGAGGGACTCGGCGATGCCTCGTAATGCCAGTGAGCGGGCATTGGTTGGTGCAGCAGCCATGCGACGGGACGCCTGCCGGGCCCGTTCGGCAATGGCACGTATCTGGAGATCGACATCTGTCAGCGGTGCATTCATTTGCACACCTTCCCTGATCCCGGAATGAACTCAACAACGCCAATTATAACCAGAAAGGCCGGTGGATCAGTCATTTATGGGCCATGAGCCGTTCAGTACCATGCGTATGGAAGTTAACTGGTACGGGCGTCAAAAGTGTCGGGTTTAGAAAGTACGCACTGGGGGATCACCTCGCAGCTTGGACACAAGTCGTCTGAGTTCCGCAAGACGCTCGCGCGGAGACTGCATTTGCAGCAGGCTCTGTTTGATCTCAGGTTCAATCGGCAACAGCTCGGCAAGTCGCCAACTGACCGAGCGTCCATCGTCAAAGTCCACCTGGAGGCCCAGCTTCTGAACCATTGGATGCATCACCAGCTCGCGAAGAATGTCCACCAGCGCCTCATCGTCCGGCAGGAGCCCGGCAGGTGGTTCATCGACCAGAAGTTCAACCTGGGCGAGGAGAAGATGATCGGCCTGTTCACGCGTACTGGTCACCCGGAACTTTCGATCGCCCTTGCAGACGATGCCCAGCATACCGTCACTCAGCTGATTGAAATCAGCGATACCGGCAGTGGTGCCCACTGAAAAGATCTCCGGCTGCACGTCTTCACGCTGCAGCCGCGCCTCAACACCCTGACGGATCAACACGACACCAAACGGCTCGTTCTGGCGGGTACAACGGCGGACCATGTCCACGTAGCGGGTTTCAAAGATTCGAAGCGGCAAAGTTCCGGCCGGAAACAACACCGTGCGCAAGGGGAACAATGCAATCTCCAGACGCTCCACCACCACTCCTGGCCACCTCCTGCAATTCCGAAACGTTCAATCCCAAGACCTGGACTATTAACGGCCACGGCTGTGACCATCTCGCCAAACCGGTCCACCGTTGATTGTCAGGGAGCGGTTAACATGACAACTCGAAGAATCGAGCCTGGAAGCCTCTTATGCAACAACAGATGCAAGACTATTCGAAGCGCTCCTTCGTGGCTCCACTCGCCAACGGAGTCAACGTCAGCCACGACGTCTACACAGCAGGCCATGGTCCCGTCGTGGTGATCATCCAGGAATTGCCAGGCATTGGTCCGCAGACCCTGGCGCTTGCCGCTCGGCTGCGCGACGCGGGTTTTACCACGGTACTGCCACATCTCTTTGGCCCGCTCGGCAAGATTTCGATGGTTGGCAACCTCGTGCGCGTCATATGTATGCGACGGGAATTCAGGTTGCTGGAGAAGCATGGGGCCAGCCCGATCGTCGACTGGTTGCGCGCTCTGTGTCAGGAGCTGCGCGTGCTGCACGGTGTCAAGGGTGTTGCGACCATCGGCATGTGCCTGACCGGCAATTTCGCGATCTCGCTGATGGCCGACGATAGCGTGCTCGCCGGGGTCGCGTCGCAACCCTCAATGCCTATCCGCGATCAGTCCGCGCTGCACATGTCGCCTACGGACATCGAGCAGATCAGATCGAGGCTGGACGCAACTCAGCCAATGCTGGGTTACCGTTTTGCTGAAGACAGCCTGTGCACCGCTGCGAAATTCACGGCCCTGGACAAGGCATTCAACACCGACCGCGAACGAATCCGCCTGCGAACCCTGCCAGGGAAGGGACACTCTGTTCTGACGCTGGACTTCGTTGACTCGACAGACCATCCCACGACTCAGGCACTTGCAGAGATCATCAACTACTTTCGCAGCGCGCTTTAAGTTTTTGAATCACAGCTCGCGATACCTACGCGTTTCATCCAGCGCTTGGTTCCGAGTGTTTTAGAACGGAATGTCGTCGTCGAAATCATCGTCTGCCGGCAACGTCGGGCGATTGTCGTAGGCCGGCCCGGGGGATGACTGACGCGATTCGAAACCACTTGGAGCGCCACCACCGGCTCCACCAGCGGGACGGCCTTCACCCTTGCCATCAAGCATCTGCATTTCACGGGCGACAATTTCTGTGCGGTAGTGCTTCTGGCCATCCTTGTCCCAGGATTGCGTTCGCAACTGCCCTTCAAGATAGACCTTGGACCCTTTGCGCAGATATTCCGATGCGATTTCAGCCAGTCGCTTGAAGCACACGATGTTGTGCCACTCGGTGCGCTCCTGGGTCTGGCCACTTTGTTTATCTCGCCAGCCTTCCGAGGTAGCAATACTGAAAGTAGTCACCGGGTCGCCGCTGGGCAGATACTTCGTTTCCGGATCGCGACCAAGGTTGCCGACGAGGATGACTTTATTGATACCGCGTGCCATGAGGGTGCTCTCGCTGATCGCTGCTGGTGGTTTGAAGCCAGCAGTCTAAACCAAGCCACGACGCACGCCAAAATGATTGGTCACCCGGTTTCGCGTGCGCACTCGGCGATTCGCTTGCTGCGATCTGGCTCACCCGCTATCGTCGGTGGTTCGCCCCTTAGGAGTCTGCGCGGCAGAAGATCGACTGGCTGCGGCGGCGCCACTTCGGTCCTATTTTCCGTTCGTTTTCGTTGCGTAGCACCCACTACGCGCCTCAAACAAACGGAAAATAGGCCTCGAATTGACACTCGCCTCGCTCCGCCGCCTACTGCCGCGCAGACTCCTAGGGCACTCCCAACCTTTGAGACAATCGTAATATCGTGGCGGACACCATTTCGGTGCGAGGTGCGCGCACCCACAATCTGAAGAACATCGATCTGGATCTGCCACGCGACAAACTCGTGGTGATCACCGGGCTCTCGGGGTCAGGCAAGTCATCGCTGGCTTTCGATACTTTGTACGCCGAAGGGCAGCGACGCTACGTCGAATCACTGTCGGCTTATGCAAGGCAATTCCTGTCGATGATGGAGAAACCGGACGTCGATCATATCGAGGGACTGTCGCCCGCGATTTCCATCGAACAGAAGTCGACCTCACACAACCCTCGCTCAACCGTTGGCACGATCACCGAAATATACGACTACCTACGCCTGCTTTACGCCCGGGTTGGCGAGCCTAGATGCCCCACCCACGACGCACCGCTTGCGGCACAAACCGTCAGTCAAATGGTGGATCAGGTACTCGCATTGCCGGGCGACAGACGCATCATGATCCTCGCGCCGGTCATCAACGATCGCAAAGGCGAGCACCTGCACGTATTCAAGGAGCTGGTTGCCGGTGGTTTTATTCGCGCGCGCGTGGACGGACTTGTTGTCGATCTGGATAGCCCGCCGGATCTGGACAAGAACAAAAAACACACCATCGAAGCTGTCATCGATCGATTGCGTGTACGTGAAGACATCAAACAACGGCTCTCCGAATCATTCGAAACCGCGCTGCAACTCGCTGAAGGGGTGGCCCGCGTGTGCGACATGGACAACGCCGACACGGAGGAACTGATCTTCAGCGCCCGCTTTGCCTGTCCATATTGCGGTTACAGCATCAGCGAACTCGAGCCTCGCATGTTTTCCTTCAACAACCCGGCCGGCGCATGCACCGAGTGTGATGGCCTGGGCGTCACACAGTTCTTTGATCCGGACCTGTTGATCGGGGACCCTGAACTGTCGCTTGCCGAAGGAGCGATCCGCGGCTGGGACCGGAAGAACATCTACTACTTCCACATGCTTTCATCGCTGGCCAAGCACTACGGCTTCGACGTCGATGTGCCATACAAGAAACTCAGCAAAAAACACCAGAAGGCCATTCTGCAGGGTAGTGGAACTGAGCGGATCGACTTCACCTATGTGAATGAACGGGGCGACAGCATTCAGCGGCGCCATCGGTTCGAAGGGGTGATCCCCAACATGGATCGACGCTATCGTGAAACAGACAGCTCGATGGTGCGTGAAAACCTGCAGAAATACCTGCGTAGCGCGGCCTGTCCTTCCTGTTCGGGTTCGCGACTGCGTGAAGCCTCGCGTCACGTTTTCATCAACGGCACCAATCTCCCGCAAATCACAACACGCGCCGTGGAAGATGCGCTGTCCTATTTTGGCGGCCTCAAACTGCTGGGTCAGCGCGCCACCATCGCGTCGAAGATCCTCAAGGAAATCCAGGCGCGACTGCAATTTCTGGTTGATGTCGGCCTCAACTATCTGACACTCGATCGAAGTGCCGACACCCTCTCCGGTGGAGAGGCGCAGCGCATTCGGCTGGCGAGCCAGATCGGTGCAGGGCTGGTTGGCGTGATGTACATCCTCGATGAACCGTCCATTGGTCTGCATCAGCGCGACAACGAGCGATTGCTTCGAACGCTCACCCACCTTCGAGATCTCGGCAATACCGTATTGGTGGTCGAGCACGACGAAGAAGCTATCCGCTCTGCCGACTACATCGTCGACATCGGTCCCGGGGCTGGCGTACATGGCGGTCACATCGTCGCTCAAGGAAAGCTGAAGGACATTCTCGCCAGCAAAAACTCGATCACCGGTCAGTATCTAAGCGGAGCCCGCCGGATCGCAATCCCTGCCAAACGCCATCCGATGCAAGCCGAACTGTGCATCAAGCTCATCGGCGCGTCGGGTAATAATCTCCAGGATGTCACCATCGAAATTCCCTGCGGACTGATGACGTGTGTGACCGGGGTTTCCGGTTCTGGCAAGTCCACCCTGATCAATCACACGCTGTTTCCCATCGCAGCACAAAAACTGAACGGCGCGACAACCATCAAACCAGGCCCGTTCCGCAGCATCGAAGGACTTCATCACGTCGACAAGGTGGTCGATATCGACCAGAGCCCGATCGGCCGAACACCTCGTTCAAACCCGGCAACGTACACCGGCTTGTTTACACCCATTCGGGAACTCTTCGCCCAGACGCAGGAAGCCAGAGCCCGCGGTTATCTTGCGGGCCGGTTCAGCTTCAACGTCAAGGGCGGACGTTGTGAAGCTTGTCAGGGCGACGGTGTCATCAAAGTTGAGATGCACTTTCTTCCGGACATCTATGTGTCCTGTGACGTGTGTCATGGCAAACGGTACAACCGCGAAACGCTCGATGTTGTCTACAAGGCGAAAAACATCCACGACGTGCTGAACATGACCGTGGAAGAAGCTCGCGTATTTTTCGATGCCGTGCCGACCCTGTCTTCCAAATTGCAGACACTGATGGACGTAGGCCTGTCCTACATCCGACTTGGCCAGAGCGCCACCACCCTCTCTGGCGGTGAAGCACAACGCGTGAAGCTGTCACGGGAGCTGTCGCGCCGCGACACTGGAAAGACGCTCTATATTCTGGAATTTGATACCGGAAACGTGCGTACTATCACCACAGGAAAATAATTCACAATCGAGTCAACGGGGTGATCTATGAAAGTTCAAGCGCGAACACTTTTGGGTAGTG
>JANNBJ010000216.1:0-1673 GCA_031385325.1 Gammaproteobacteria bacterium
GCGGCGGTGCGAGGCGAGTGTCAATTCGAGTCCGATTTTTCGTTCGTTTGAGACGCGTAGTGGGTACTACGCAACGAAAACGAACGGAAAAGCGGGCCATCGTTGCGCCGCCGCAGCCTGTCGAGCTTCTGCCGCGCAGACTCCTATGCCCGAACGTTCAGTCAATGAGTTGCACGGTTGCGCCACCGGGGGACGTGACCTCGCCGGTAGCATTGCTGACAAACAGCTCCAGCGTGACAAGGCTGTTGGCCAAGTCGATCGACGAAATTCGACCGCCAGCGGTCAGTGTTTCGCCCAGGTAGGTCGCTTTCCGATTGCTGTAGTTGAAACGCAGAAGCTTGCCGTCATCTCCGAGCCAGTTGGCAACCACCTGGGCCAGCCAATCGCCCTGCAGTGGGCCATCGATGACGATGCCGGGATGCCGCTCGACCTGTGTGGTGTAGGTTTCATCGTAGTGAATGCGATGCGGATTCCAGACCGCTGCGTTGTACAGGAACAGGGTGACGTTGGTTGGTGTGTGGCGACGTTCTGGCAACCTATCGCCGACTTTCAGATCCTTGATTTGCATGGTCACCTCGCGATACCGGTCTGTACTTCTTCCAGCACCGCTTGTCCCTCGGCATCCGTTACGCGCAGTGCACGAACCGTGAAAATCAACGGCCCCTGACTACCTTGTTTTTCATACATATCGACGATGCGCTGCACGCCGGTGAGCCGATCACCTGGCCGAATGGGGCGTTGCACAACCAGTTCCGTGCCCCCAGCCATCACACGTTGCAGTGGCAGCTTCAGTCCACCTCCACTGCCACGTGGCAGACCATCGCTACGCATGTCACGAACCTGGCGCAACGCACCAAACAGATTGAAGATGAACATCGGCGGTGCTTCATCACCATCCAGATATTTCTGCAGGGTCTGCTCGGTGGCGATCGAATACTTGACGATATCTCGACGGCTCACCTCGACATGAATCGGTGGCTCTTCACGGCCTATCCAGGCACGGTGTTCATCAGTCAGAAGCGTACTCATGGCGAATCCTCGCGGCGCTTGGCGCGTCTGGTCAAAGGAAATGTGGCATCACGCGTTCGGTGAACAGCACAAACGACTCATGGCTGAGAGGTGTACACATCAGGTATTGAAGGGGAAGTACTTCTTCGAGTTCGTGCAGTTGATCGATCACCGATTCGGGTGTACCACAGATTACCGTATCAGCGACATACTGCTCGACGGGATCACCTGATACCGCCGGGCGAGGTGCATTGCCGAGGTATGAGCCAAACATGAATTTTGCGCTGCTCATGGCCACCTCGTGCGCTTTCGCCGAAGTCGACGCAAGCGCAATGTTGCGTGCCATGGGTATCACCCGTCCGCTGATGCTGTGACCGGCGCCTTCAAGTTCCTGTTGATAACGACTGCGTTTTGCTGCGATCTCCGCATGCGAGCTGTGTGGGTCCATCAGGATGGAATAGCCATTGCGTGCCGACCAGATCACTGCCTCTTCCGAACTTGACGCGAGCCATACCGGGGGATGCGGCTGCTGCAAAGGTTTCGGCAACACTTCAACATCGTCGTAGTGACAAAAACGGCCGTGAAAGCTCAGGCGCTCGTTCTTCCAGGCGTCCAGAACCACCTGCACATGTTCGCGGAACATGGGGTAACTATCGTCACGTGCA
>JANNBJ010000236.1:0-26946 GCA_031385325.1 Gammaproteobacteria bacterium
AGTCAACAAACCGCCTCACACACAGAAATCCTGACAACTCCCATTCGCGCGTACTTGCGCTCACTGTCACGTTTCCACCGCCATGTGGAACCCTTTCTAAGGGGATTTTTCTGCGGTCAGGCGTACTGGGATTCCGGAGGAGACGCATCACCTGCCGAACGCTGGACTACCGAGCCGTTGCAGCGACCGGTAGCAGAGTATCAGCGTCTGTTGCACCACGCTCACGTCATTGAGGTACGCGGCGAAGCTACACCATCAACATGAAAGCGGGTGGGCCAGATTTAAGTTGCCGCAGTTGCGCACGTGAACGCTTAGAGAAACGCCCAATCGTTGACACGGTAACGATGGCCGTCGATCACACACAAAAGCATGCCTTGGTCTGCCAACGCCGACCCTTGCCCTAGTCTGCTGTCTGCTGGCGCAAGTGCTCGTCGCGCTTCATGGACAGGTACTCATTCCGTTCCAGCTCATGCAATTGCCGTGGGTACTGTTCGACGGCGGTAAACCAGCTCTGCAAGCGTTGTTCAAGCTGCGCGGCCGGGGCGCCCGAGTCGGCCGCCAGAAAACTATCTATGGCAAGGTAGTAACGCATGGTGTTGCGTTCCACCATGGCACGCGTGCCTTGCACCAACTGGGCTTCCCCATCTCCCGTTGCAGGTAAAACGGTGAAGCCGACTTTGGAGCTGGACACAGTGGCAAGGTAGGCCTGCATGGCCAGTCGAGCGGCAAAATTCATGGAATAGGAATAGGTCAGATGCAGCAGTGACTGACCGCCTTTGCCCGGAATCACTTCCAGCGCAATGCGGTAATCACTGGTTCCAAGCGGCCCGGTTTTCGCGGCCAGCTCAACGGCCAAAAAAGTCGGCGTATTGGCCGGTGTGGTGTAACTGAAAACCACCCTGGGCGCGTCCTCCAGACTCTGCGGCGTCTTCTTGCCAATATTGAGCTTGAGGGTGGTGCCGCCTGGGGCCAGCGCCACCCGGCAATACTTGGTATTGGCGTGCAGCGACACCACGTCGCACCAATGTTCGGGATTGCTCAAGCCACGCCGCACGGCGTCAAAAGGATGGTCAACAACAGCGTGGATATTGCCGGTGGCTCGGCGAGACGATTCCCGCGAATCCAGCACCACGGGTCGGTTGAACGGGTTGTTCTGCAAGCGTTGCTCAAGCGCCTGGAAATTCGAGCGCAGGGCCTGCGCGCGCGCCGCTTCCGCATGGGCGGGCACGACCGCCACTGCCAGGTAAAGCGTGAGGCCAAATTGGATGAGCAGCGGCCGCGCAAGCTGCCAAGTTGGCCAAGTGGGGTAAGTGGAGCATGCAGACCCAGAACGGGTCACCGTTTTGCAGGTGGTCATAACCAGTACTCCCAGATTCTGGAAAGCCCTTCTTTGATCTGGAAATGAAGGGGGCGACCTTGCCATTTGCCGAGCGTGATTTCGTTGGATGCTGCCAGGTCGCGATCGAACATTGTTTGCACCTGCAGGCCGAAGTCAGCGCCCAAAATGACGGCGTTGAGCTCTTCGTTGTGCAGAAAACTTCGCCAGTCGAGGTTGGTGGAACCGATGGTGGCCCATACCCCGTCAATCAGCGCCGTTTTGGAATGCAGGATGACCCCTTGCCGTTCATAAATCTTGACGCCGGATTGAAGCAGCTGCTCGTAATAACTGCGCCCCGCGTGAAAAATCAGCCAGGAATCGGTCTGACTGGGCAGAATCAGTTTCACCACAACACCACGCGCAACCGCTGCCGCCAGCGCCGCCAGCAGCTGCGGGTCTGGGGCGAAATAGGCATTGGTCAAGTTCACACTGGTCTCGGCGTTGCCAATCGCCGACAGCAAAGTGGCATAGATCAGACTGAAAGGATCGCTGGGCGAACTGCCGATGGCGCGCACGACCTGGTGACCGGCAGTCACAGGAGGAGGGAAAAAAAGGCTGTCGGCCAGAGACGGGCCGTTTTGTTTGGCCCAGGTTGCCAGGAAGAGTTTTTGCAGCTCCGCCACCACCGGCCCTTGCAGTTGCAGATCCGTGTCGCGCCAGGCGACGACTTTTGCTTGCTGCAGTTTGCGGGCCGTGCCGCGACCCGAGCCACCCGAATAAACACTGCTGATATTGATGCCGCCCAGGAAGGCGATGTGACCATCGACTACCAGCAGTTTGCGATGATCCCGCTGGTTCAGGCTCCAACCGGCACGGGCCAACAGGGGATTGACCGGGTTGAATTCAAGAACCTGCATGCCGCTGTCGGTCAACTTCGCAAAAAAGGCCGCCGGTGTCCCGATCGTTCCGACGCTGTCCCGAATGATGTTGACCGCAATGCCCTGCTTGCGCTTGGCCAGCAGCGCCTGCATAAATTGCTGACCGATGTCGTCATCGTCCAGGATGTAGGTCTCCAGGTTGATATGGTCGCGGGCGCCTTCAATGGCGGCAAACATGGCGCGGTAAGTAGCCGGCCCATCCTGCAACAGCGTGACCTGGTTGCCCGTGGTCAGTGGGCTGCCGACAATCGCTTCCTCCAAGGCCAGATGCCGGTCAAAGATGTTGGTTTCCTCACCGCGACTTCGTAAGTTGTCCAGAATGGCTTTGCTTTGTGCGGCAGACAGTACGCCGCGTGCCCCTTCGAGTTGCGGTTGGGAAAGGCGCGCCAGACCAGGGCGAATGGTCGGCAGGCTGGTGCAGCTCACCCACACGGTCAACGCCAACAGGAGCAAAAGAGTGAGTCGCAGGACGGGCATCTTGTTTCAAGCGTGAGTTCGGGCCGGGCGCGGCACCACGGTGAGCGCAGTGGTTTTCGGTGCAACTTGAGTCTGATGGCGGCGCCGCGGTATGGCGGTGTGTTAGCGCACACATCTCAAGCAAATGCGCTGACCAATTTGCGTGATAACCGCAGTCAATGCAGTCCGGTCACGTGCACGACTGGCCAAAACGATGTCGTGTCCGGTGCGCTCGGCAATGGCCGAGACCGACAGACCTTGTCGATGTAACTCCACAATCATGATCAATTCCTCGAGGTTGACCACCTGTCCTCCTGCACGCTCACCATAGAACGGCAAGGGTAGGTCAGGGATCAGGGTTCAATCTGGGGAATTTTCAATTGGCAACTTTGGGGGAGTATTCAGCCGGTAGTGACCACCTATTCCATCAAGCAAGAATCTGTTGCCGACGCACATGCCAAAGCCGCGTCGTAAAGATCAGCAACAGTGTCACGATGAGCATGCCGATCACTGGTACCCAGACAGCATTGCGTGGCCCGAATGCATCAACACAAGCACCCAGTACCACGCTGCCGATAGGCATGCCACCCATCATGCCGAGTGAAAACACCGAGAGCAGCCGTGCGCGATGGGATTCAGGTGCGGCCTCCTGAACGATGGAGCGCGACATCGTCATGCCCATCCCGCCACAAACGCCCCACAGATAAATCACGAAGTAGAAGACCGGTTGCGTCAGCTCCTGCGTCAGTACGCTGAGCATCGACAGGCTGACCAGGCTACCGATCAACAATGCGCGACCGGAGTTTTCGATGCCACCTCGCCGCATCAACCAGAAAATCGTGGTGCTGCTACCGAGCATGTTGGCGGCGAAGGCGATGGCGATCTCCTGGGAGCTGCCACCGTAGATGTCCCGAATCATGAGCGGCAGCACGACGATGTAACTGCCCGCAAAAAAAAGTCCGGTTGAAAATGCCTGTATCACTGCGGGGCGTATCGTTTCCGAGTGCCAGGCCATGCGTAGCCCTTCGGCGATGTCGCGTAACGGATGCTGCCGAGGCGCCTTGCTCACAGTTGGCGCCGCGAGTGGAATCTTCCGGGTGGCCAATAACGCGCAGAACATCGCAGTGCTCTGCAGCACCAGCACGATGGTGATGCCCATGCTCGATGCCATGGCGCCAATGGCGAAACCGACGATCTGGATCGAGAACTGGACACCGATGACAAGAATCACGACACGCTGGATTTCCTTGCCAGCGATGCGATTCAGCAGTGCATCGCGGGCCGGTTGTGCAAAAGCCCCCAGGGTTCCACCGAACACCGCCCAGCCGATCAGCACGCTGTACGTGAGCATCCCCTGCCAATCCAGCACCGCAATCACCAGCGGTGGCAGCAGCATGATGGATTGAATGAACAGCAGCAGCTTGCGCTGGTCCAGACGATCACCCAGCACCCCGCCCCACAGCAGCAGAAACAACATGGGAATCTGACCGGACATCTGCGCGAGGCCTACCCGGGTTGGCGATTCATGCAGATAAACGGCAACCAGGTACGGGAAAAGCACCATCTGTATGCCGCCGGGAATGAGGAACAGTGCAGAGCTGGTGAGATACCAGCGCAGACCGGCAGTCATCGAACCACCTGAAGTTGATAGTGCACAATGTCGGGATGGTGACGTATCGCGGCGTGATCTACCAGACAAGCTATCGCATCGAGCAGGGCAAGCCGGTGGTGCAGGCCTATGGGCGTCTGGAAACAGGCGAGTCCTTTCTGCTGCGCGACTCGCGGGAAACACCGCATTTCTACATCCGCTCGGCGGATATCCCGAAAGCCGCCCATACCGTCAAGGCGCTCCCCACGGGCTGGACCGATATGTCCGGGCAGCCCATGGCGCGTGTTGATGCGACCACACCACCCGACGTCCCGGGAATTCGCGACCGCCTGACCGGCATGGGCATCGAAACCTTCGAGGCTGACCTGCGGTTTGCGATGCGTTATCTCATCGATCGCAGCATTCGTGCCGGCGTCGAAATCGAAGGCACGCCCCGTGCCGGGGAAGGAGTGACCTGGATCTTCAATGATGCGAAGGTCGAGCCGTCTGATGCACGTATCACGCCGCGGGTTCTGGCCTTTGATATCGAGACCTCACCCAAGGCGGATCGTCTCCTCGCCATCTCGATTTATGGTCTCGGCGCCGATGAAGTGGCGATTGTTTATGGCACCGGTCGCCGGATGCCGGAACGCGCAATCAGCATGAAGGATGAACGGGCGGCGCTGCTGTGGTTCGCCGAGCGACTTCGACAACTGGATGTCGACATCATCACCGGCTGGAACGTCGTCGACTTCGATCTGGCGACCCTGGCCCGAGTCAGCGAACGTCTCGCCATGCCGTTCATGCTCGGGCGCGATCGTGGTGGTGTGCGTATCCGCGCGGCAGAAGGTTATTTCGGTAGTGGCAACGCAACCATCAATGGTCGTGTTGTGCTTGATGGCATCGATCTGTTGCGTGGTGCCTTTGTGCGGATGAATGACTACTCACTCGATGCCGTGGCGCGTGAAGTGCTTGGCGAAGGCAAGGCCGTGCACGGAGATGTCAAAGATCGGGTGACCGAGATCCTGCACAACTATCGCCATGATCTGCCTGCGTTTGCGTTGTATGCCCGCACCGATTCGCGCCTCGCGCTGGCCATTGTCGACAAGCTCGGCCTCATCGAGCTGGCCTTCGCACGTTCGCGGCTGACCGGCATGATGCCGGATCGTGTCGCGGCCAGTATCGCCTCGTTCGATGCGGTGTATCTGGAAGCCCTGCATCGTCGACACATCGTGGCGCCATCGGTGCGATTTGATGATTCCAGAGTTCATGCCGCGCAAGCCGGCGGGCAGGTGTTCGAACCTATCACCGGCATGCACAAGCTGGTGTGGGTATTCGACTACAAGAGCCTCTACCCAAGCATCATGCGTACCTGGGGCATTGACCCGCTGCAGTTTTTACGCGCCGAAGGGCTGCCGGATGACTGCGTCACGCGGCTTGTTTCTGGTGCGCGGTTTGCACCGGCGAGTAGCGATGAACCCGCGATATTGCCGGCGTTGCTGGATGGCCTGTTTGCCGCGAGAGAGCGGGCCAAGAAGAATAAGGATGGCATCGCGTCCCAAGCCATCAAGATTCTGATGAACAGTTTTTATGGTGTGCTCGGCACACCCGCATGTCGCTTTTATAGCCCGGCGATTGCCAATGCGATCACGGGGCAGGGCCGTTACCTGCTGGGCTGGTCGAAACAGTGGTTCGAAAGTCGAGGGTACCGTGTGCTCTACGGCGATACCGACAGCGTGTTCGTGCAAGCCGGGCTTGATGATCAGACTGCCGCACATGCCATCGGCCTGTCGCTGGTCAAAGCAATCAACGTTGATCTGGCGGCCCATGTGCAGGCCATATCCGGCCTCGACAGCAAACTCGAACTTGAATACGAAAAGCTCTATGCCAAGCTCTTTCTTGCCTCGGTTCGCCATGGTACGAGCGGTGCACGCAAACGTTATGCGGGTGTGCTCGTCGGGGAAACGACGCCGGAATTTGTCGGCATGGAAGTAGTGCGTCGTGACTGGACGGAGCTCGCCAAGCAGGTGCAACGCGAACTCTATCAGCGACTGTTCACGGAACAACCCGTTGTCGACTATCTGCATGATCTGGTGGGCGCAGTGCGACGCGGCGAATGCAACGATCTGCTGGTCTATCGCAAAGGCCTGCGAAAAGACATGCGCGAATACACCACCAGCACACCACCTCACGTTGCTGCGGCACGTAAATCCAGGACCAAACCCGGCAACATTATCGCCTATGTGATGACCGTGGCCGGACCGGAACCCCTTGATGGCATCACGGCAGCCTACGACCTCGAACACTACATTGAAAAACAGGTGCGCCCGGTGGCAGAACCGGTGCTCGCGGCACTGGGACTCGATTTTGCCCAGGTTGTTGGTGATGACCGTCAGTTAGGTCTGTTCTGACCCTGATCGGGAGCTACTGTCAGAAAAATGCATCGACTGAAACAAGACCGTCAACGCACTCGCTCCTGCCACACTGCAGATCGCCAGACACCACTGCGGCTGGGTCGACCACAACAGCAGCACTGCTGCAAAGACTATTCCGACCAGTCGCGCCAGTTCCATAAAAGGTGCATAACCCCGGCCCTCCAGCATTGCACCTTGTGTGTAATAGCCGAACGCAATCAACACTGCGAGCGAATAAACCCAAGGCCGGCTCAGTTCGTTTTCCCAGCCAATGAGCACAAAGGTCGAAATAACCAGCAACCAGAAGTGGATAAACGTATAGCGCTTGGTGAAGGCGGTGATCTGCGGGTCGAACTTCGGTGCCAGCCAGTCATGCGGTGACTGATCCGTGCCAGCGGGCTTGAACCCCGGCCCCTTGAACCAGAGTGTGATCTTGTCGGACCATCGGGTGGCCGCAAAGGTGTCCCGAATGCCCTGCACGTAAACATGCAGATTCGCCCACAGCGGGTTGAAGCTGTTCAGCTGCTCAGTGACGCCGTACACACAGGGCTCGCTCTCCCGTTCATCCTCGAACGTTCCAAACAAGCGATCCCACAGGACAAATACTCCACCGTAGTTGCGATCGATGTAGCAGGGGTTCTTGGCGTGATGCACACGATGATTGGACGGTGTCACGAGGATCCTGTCGATGACGCCCAACCGCCGCACGTGCTCGGTGTGCACCCAGAACTGGTAGATGAGATTGAGGCTGCCGACGGCAATCAGCATCGGCGTTGGAAAGCCGAGCATGTACAACGGCGCGTAGAAGATGCCACCGAGAAAACCCGTGCTGGTCTGACGCAGTGCGGTGGAGAGGTTGTACTCCTCGCTCTGGTGATGCGCGGAATGTGCTGCCCAGAGAATTCGCCATTCATGGCCGAAGCGATGCAGGAAGTAGTAACACAGATCGTA
Organism: Gammaproteobacteria bacterium; assembly: GCA_031385325.1. GTDB lineage: Bacteria > Pseudomonadota > Gammaproteobacteria > Pseudomonadales > Azotimanducaceae > SYFY01. The sequence continues at coordinate 7,666 of JANNBJ010000236.1, forward strand.
CAGCACGAACGCAGCGATCCAGGCCAGTGGACTCTCCATGGAGACGGCCAGCACGGTGTGGCCATTCAGGATCCAATCGAACAGGACACCGAATAGCCCCAACCGAACTACCCCCATCAGTCGAGACAGGGTACCCATCGACAAACTCGCCAGCGTGTCGTTGAGCCGGTACTGAAACCGCCCGGTCACCTTTGCGTAGACAAACTCAACCAAGATCGCGAGGATGAAAAACGGGATGGCATAGGGAACAAAGTTCATGGCAGCGTACGTATGAGCGTGTTGGGTCGCGCCTTCATGTGGATCATTGTGGCCTATCTTGCCGCGCTCGCGCTCGCGGTGCCAACGGTGCACTGGGCGGTTGCGCAAGGGTATTCCTCAACCTGGTCGGCTGCGATGGCCGATGTGGTCGCCACCATCGTCATCTATGGCTTCAGCCTTGCCTTCAGGAATGCGAGTTTCTACGACGCCTACTGGAGTGTGATTCCTCCTGTGCTGGCCGGCTATCTGATGTGGGCGGCGGGCGGCGTGGATCTGCGTGGTGGCATTGCGCTTGCGATTGTCCTGTATTGGGCCCTTCGTCTGACGGCCAACTGGGCCCGAGGCTGGACCGGTCTTGAGCATGAAGACTGGCGCTACATCAACCTGCGTGCCCAGACCGGCGTGTTCTATCAGCCCGTCAACTTCCTCGGCATTCACCTGTTCCCGACAGTGCTGGTCTATTTCGGCTGCCTGCCTTTCTGGGCGATGGGGGCCAGTGATGCGCCGCTGTCCTGGATCGATGGTATTGCTGCCGTGCTTGGTGTCGCGGCGGTCTCGCTAGAATGGAAAGCCGACGAAGAACTGCGCGCGTTTCGAAAGGCATCATCCGGAAGTGGACGTGTGCTGGATACCGGTGTGTGGTCTTGGTGCCGCCACCCCAACTATCTGGGCGAGATTTCGTTCTGGGCCGCCATCGCCCTGTTTGGGTATGCCGCGTCTGGCAAGCCCTGGGTGTTCATCGGCTTCGGCATGATGGTGGTGCTGTTTGTCGGCATCAGCATTCCCATGCTCGAGAAGAAACAGATCGATGCCAAACCGGCGTATGCGGATTACCGACGATCAACCGCCATGCTGCTGCCGCGGTTCTGGAAGTGAAAGCCATGTGGTGGGTTGTCTCGTGTGCGCTCCTGTCATGGACCACCGCAGCGCAAGCGATCTGTCCTCTCGTGATTGCCCACCGTGGGGCCAGCGGCGAACGACCAGAGCACACTCTGGCCGCCTATCAACTGGCCGTCGAACAAGGCGCAGACTTCATCGAAGTCGATCTCGTGCCAACCAGAGATGGCATCCTGATCGCGCGCCATGAAAACGCGCTGGCGCTGGTTGCGCTTCTGCCCGACGGGTCCATTACCCGCGTTCATGGCGAGCCGGTGATTACCGAGGCCACCACCAATGTGGCGACGAAGCCGGAGTTCAGCGCGCGACTGACCGTCAAGGTGATCGACGGGCGGCCCATGGGTGGCTGGTTCAGCGAAGACTTCACCCTTGCCGAGATCAAGACGCTTCGTGCGCGCGAGCGTATGCCGACATTGCGGCCTGCCAACACGGCCTACGATGATCAGTTCGAGATTCCTGCCTTTGCGGAAGTACTCGCGCTCGCCAGAACTGGCACCGTTGGCGTTTACCCTGAGCTCAAGCACTACACGTATTTCATGAACGAAGCGTTGTCGACGTCCGGCCAGCCTGTTCGTCACGACACCGTGCTGTTGTTGATCCGCGATCTGCTGTCGGCAGGTTTCGAAGATCCCGCTCGCCTCTTCATCCAGTCGTTCGAGGTTGAGCCTCTGCTGCGGCTGCGAGCGCTGGCCAACGCCGGTGAAGCACCCGATTGGCCGTTGGTGCAGCTCACCGGCCCGGCTGACAGTGTCCCCTATGATCTGGCGGCGCGAGCGAGAGCCGGTACGTTGGATGGTTTGTCAGACCTGTTTGCGACTTTCGGTGGCGCACCACGCGCAATGAGCTATGGCGAACTTCTGGCGGCGCCTGCGAAACTCAAGACGAGTCATGCAGATGCCGCAGGCCCGGCGTATCAGGCACTGTTGGCCGATCACGCGTTGGGCCCGCGTCTGCAACGATCCGGTCTCGCTGTTCATGCCTACACCCTTCGACAGGAGAAAGCCTTCCTCCCCGATCAAGTCTCGCTCGCAGCGTTGTACGCTGAATTGATCGAACTCGGAGTGAGCGGTGTGTTTACCGACAATGTGCCGCAAGTGCGCGAGGTCATGGCAGGCTGTAGGGCAGATTGATCATTCAGCGATTTCGCCTGCGAAGCTCGCATGTAGTAGCTGATCAGCTCGAATGTCAGGTTGCAAAACCCTGATCGATACGGCGCACGGCGGACATTCGAGCCCACAGTGTCAGTGTGATCAGCACCAGGACGATGCCACTGGCTTCGAGCCCGGTCTGTACACCGTAGTGCTCGGCAAGCCAGCTCACCGGCAGCAGGCCGATCGGCATGAGGCCATGTGACATCAGGTCAATACTCATCACCCGTCCTCGCATGGACTGATCCACCTGCAGTTGCACCAGGCTGCGGTTCATCGACATGTTCACGGCGCTCGTGAAGCCCAAAACCGAGATACACGCCATCGACCACACCAGTGTGGACGTTGCCGCGAAGGCCATCAGACTGACGCCCCACATGACTTCACTCAGGAACAGCCAGAACCCCTTGTGGCGAATATGGCCGAGTCTTGCGAGCAACAGCGAGCCAATGATTGCGCCAGTGCCCATGCCGGTCATCAGCGTGCCGAGTGTGTCTGGCCCACCTTTGAGAATGTCGATGTTGAACGCAGGCAGCAGACTGTTGATCGACAGGCCAAACAGAAATGGCATGATCGAAAGCAGGATCAGCCCGCCAACAATGGGCGAGCCAACCACATATTTCAGTGCGTTCTGCGCATCCCTGAGTGGCGTGGCAGTCGCCAGCGGCGAAGGCTTTCCCTCGTGACGAATGCCGAACACGGTGAATGCGGCAATGAAGTAGAGGACCGACAGTACGACATAAACCATACCGACGCCGAACTCCGACGAAGTATCTCCGCCTGCGAGGAGCGCGATCATGTAACCGGCGAGAGCCGGGCCAAGAATGCGTGCAAGATTCCACGCCGCTGTGTTGAACGCCATGGCGTTGAACATCAGCGTTTCGCCAACCAGTTCGGGGATAAAGGCGGTGCGGGCGGGAATCGACAACGCCAAGAGCGTTCCGTTGATGAAGCCTACCCAGAGAAAGTCGAAGAAGGTGACGTGACCCGCCAGGACGATGCTGGCCATGAACAACGTACTCACCCCATTGAGCAACTGGCACCAGAACAACACCGGCTTCTTGGCCACACGATCGGCAAGCACACCGCCCAACAGTGAAAACAGGACCTGGGGCAGCATGAAGGCGAGGGTGACCCATGCCAGATTCATGGCCGATACCGTCATCTCGTACACCAGCCAGCCTTGTGCCACGAGCTGCATGTTCATCGAGAATGCGGAGCCGACCATACCGATCCAGAGGAACAGATAGTCACGAACTTTCAGCGAGGCAAAGGTAGAGGTATCAGTCATCCGCGCCGTCCGGTGAGCGGCGAAGGCGCTTGAGCACGGCTTCTTTCTTTTTGGTATCCAGACGTTTGCGCACGGAAGAAGTGGTCGGGCGCGTTGGCACCCGTTTGCGTGGCACATGCCGGGCCTGAACGATCAACTCGCACAATCGCTGCACTGCCAGTTCGCGGTTCTGCAGCTGCGATCGTGATTCATCGACGAAAAAAACGATTCGACCGTCGGTGGTCGCTTTTTGACCGGCGAGCGCCAGCAGTCGTCGCTGCACCGGGGCGGTCTCGCCCAGCAGCGCGACGCCCACGTGCAGTTGCACGGCGGTGGACACCTTGTTCACGTTCTGGCCGCCCGGGCCTCGGGAGCGGACGAACTGAAACGACAGTGCCGCCTCTGGAATATCGTTGGGATGCATGATGGTTGAGGCAATAATAGCCGCTTGTGCACTCAGCAGGAGAGGAACTCGTGAACAGATTGCATCACCGATGGTTGTTGGCCCTGGTTGCCTTGGTCCTGACAGGTTTCGGCCGCGCCGACGAAGACGACTATGCGCTCCACTTCGGCGTGCATTTCAATGTCCAGAAGCAGGTGGTGGAGGCGCGGTTACGTGTCGACCAATCGAAGACAGCCATCGACTACATTGACTTCGAAGCTCCGGCCGAGCACTTCAGTCGGTTCAAAGGGGAAGGCAAGGTCCAGCACACCGATGGCCGTCTTCTGTGGACGATCCCGAGGAAAGGCGGGGAATTGCGCTGGGACTATACCGTCGATAGCAAGCGTGGTTCTGGTTATGACGCGCTGTTCACGGAGAAATGGGCGATGCTTCGCCTCGATAGCGTATTCCCCGGCTCGCGCACCCGGACTAACAAAAGTGCAAACGTCACGGCAACGCTCGAGTTCTCCACCCCGAAAGGCTGGGTGGTCGATACGCGGTACGGCCGATGGATTGGCAAGAAACACGTTTTGCCGGCCGACTCGGATGGCTCTTACAGGCGTCCAAATGGTTGGTTGATTGCAGGCGAGCTGGGTATTCGTCGTGAAGATATTGCGGGCAGAAAGGTCGCGATTTCCGCACCGATGGGCGAAAACATCAGACGGCTCGATACGCTTGCCTATCTCTCCTGGACCCTTCCCGAACTGGTCAAGGTATTTCCGGACCTGCCGCCAAGACTATTGATCGTGTCAGCCGGCAAGCCGATGTGGCGAGGGGGCTTATCAGGCCCTGGATCATTGTTTCTGCACGCGGATCGCCCGTTGATCAGTGAAAACCGGACGAGCCCCATCCTGCACGAACTGGTGCATGTCGCCAGCCGCAGCCGAATGGCCGATGGCGAAGACTGGCTGGTAGAAGGCCTGGCCGAGTACTACGCGATGGTGTTCCTGAAGCGTAGTGGTGGAATCACCCAGCGGCGTTTCGACGAAGCGATCAACTGGCAACGTGACTGGGCCAATCGCAATGGCGGCAAACTCAGCGAGCCATCACGTGGCCCGAACACTGCACGTGCAGTGGTCAAGCTTGCCGATCTGGATCGACGCCTGCCCGGTGGCCTCGATGCCTGGATTGCGAGTGTGCCAAAAGACAAGAAGATCGATTGTGCATCTCTCGCCAGGTTCGCAGCTCGGTCCAAGACGGCGTTCTGGGGCTGCGACATCGGCGGTGGTTAACACACATGCAACAAACCCCCTCCACTCAAGCATGACGATCTCCATTCGTCCTGCGATGGCGGCCGACACCCGCGCACTGCAGGGATTGATCGATGAGGTGTATCGAAACGCCACCTGGTTACCGGCCTCTGCCAATCGCTCGATCGATGTCACGCTTTCGACCAAGGGCGAGCGAATCATGGTTGCGGTCAATCGAGCGGGGCGACTCGTTGGATTCCTGTCGGTCTACGAAGTAGATGCGTTCGTTCACCATTTGTATGTCGCGGCTTCGACGCATCGTCAGGGCGTTGGCGCGGCGCTGCTCGAATCACTGAAGCCCTGGCTTGCGTATCCGTGGCGGCTGAAGTGCGTCTGCGCGAATACCTCAGCGCTTGCGTTCTATGACGCGGCCGGTTGGGTGGTCGAGGAAAAAGGCGAAGGTGAGGAAGGGCCGTATGTTCAACTGATCAGACATGCGGACCATTGATCATGGCAAACTCGCATCGACCCTGCGTGGTCGCGACGCCACAGATTTTGTCGTCAAGGCTGAGCGCGGGGCGGCCAGCCAGACACAGATACTGATGGCTCGAATAACGGGAAACTACAAACATGGGAATGAACGGGTGGCGAAGCAGAAGGTGAAGGGGCGTCCGACGATCCGAACAGAGCGTCGCTGATGCGGGACGGACTGCGACACCCACCCATCCACCGAAGCCGACAACCTTCACCAATGCAAGCGCGACCTGTTTCAACAATCATCAAATACCTCTGGGCCTCTCCAGCTTCAGCGATCGGGGTCTGCTGGGGTTTCCTTGCAGTTCTGGTCGGCGCGAAGGTCAGCATTTTCACAGGCGTGCTGGAGATATCTCTTCGCCCTCGAAGCGCCCTCGTAACTCAGGCGCTGACGCGTCTGCCCTATGCTGCCATCACCTTCGGACATGTGGTGATCGCACAAAGTGAGGAGTACCAAACCTTGCTTCGAACACACGAAAGGGCGCACGTCGCGCAATATGAACAATGGGGTCCGCTGTTCTTTGTCGCCTATCCACTGGAAAGCGCGTTGCAGCGGTTGCGGGGAAGACATCCTTATCTCGACAATCGTTTTGAGGTGTCTGCTCGATCAGCCGCCGCGCGGGTTTCACCTTAACGAATGGGAGAGATGGCCATGGCGTACAAAGGCTCGTGCATGTGTGGATCCGTTGAGTTTTCCTTTACCGGCCGCCCCAGGTTCGTCAAGGAGTGTGTGTGCGAATCCTGCCGTATCGCGCATGGAGCATCGGCGGTCGGGTGGGTTGGCGTCACATCGTCTCAGTTCAATCTGGATCGTGGTGAATCGTTGTTGCGCTGGTACCGCTCAAGTGCCGAATCGGAGAGGGGGTTTTGTCCCGATTGCGGCACTCGCATCCTGTTCCGATCCAGCAAGTGGCCCAACGAAGTTCATATGGCGTTGGCGTGCATTTCCGCCCCGCACGATCTCACCTCGACGGGTCTGAGTTTTGCCAGCGAAATGCCGCAGTGGACGGCGTTGTCACCACAGGAAGGTGCCTGATAGCGCGAGTATGCAGCTGGCAGTTGTACCTTCTGCAACTCATGCGGTGCGGCCGGGCCAGCAGACAGATCGAAGAGAAGCTCCTGTTCACAAGATCACAGCGAGGTATCGATGAAGCCCTTCACCAGTGTTGAAGTTGCCGCAAAATTCGATACATATCCTCCGCAAGCACGACGAAAGCTCATGGCCCTCAGGGAGCTCGTGTTCAAGACAGCGGCTGCAACCGAGGGTGTTGGCGAACTTGAGGAATCGTTGAAGTGGGGAGAGCCTGCCTATACGCCGAAGAACAAGAGTGGCTGTGCAGTTCGTATCGACATGAAGAAGAAAAGCCCTTCGCAGTATGCGATGTACTTTCTTTGCCAGACCAATCTGGTCGAGACCTTCAGAACCATGTTCCCGACCGACTTCGTATTCGAGGGCAATCGAGCGCTGGTGTTTTCGCTGGATGAGAGGGTCTCAACCGACGCGTTGACGGAGTGCATAACGGCGTCGTTTACCTATCATCTGAAGAAGCAGGGTGCTGGTTCCGGGGAGCGAAAAAAGAAGTGAGGCAGCGAAGGAGCGGGAGGGTTCAATGAAAAGCCGAAAACCGATTTTCATTCACTACGTGCATGACATGCGTCGGGCTCGAAGTTTCTACGAGACCGTATTTGAGGTATCGCCAACATTCGCTTCAAGGGGCTGGACCACCCTTGGTTTCGGCACGTTTGAGCTGGCGCTGCACATCCTGTCACCTGGCCACGTGGAAGAAGCCCCGCTACCGCATGCTGGCCTGAATCTGGAAGTTGATCTCATCGAAGAGATGCAACAACGCATCGAAGAGCACGGCGGCGTCATGACGGAGCTTCGAGAGGCACAGGCCAACGTGCCCGATCGGGTGGCAACCTTTCGAGACCCGGACGGCAATGGCTTCGAGCTCAGACAGCATGTCGGATTTCCGGATCAAACCTCAGGCACGTAAACGGTCGGCCTTCCCTGCACGCCTGCCAGGATGGTCAGGCGCTTCACCTTGCCGATCACCTCGTTATACTCCCGGGTCTGGAACAGGGAGAACGTGATGTCCGAACTTGAGAATTTCCGCAGTGAAACCCGCGCCTGGCTCGTGGCCAATTGTCCGCCAGGGGCGCGAGGTCCGGGGCCGGTTTCGAACGGCAGCACGAAGATCAGGATCAAGGACCAGGACACGCGGTTGTGGCTCGAGCGCATGGTGGAGCGCGGCTGGACTGTCCCGCACTGGCCAAAGGAATACGGTGGTGCTGGTCTGTCCAAGGATGAGTACGTTGTCGTGCTGGAAGAGATGCGGCGTATTCATGCGCGCCCGGCGCTTTCGAGTTTTGGCACCAGCATGATTGGTCCGACGCTGCTGGAATTCGGCACCGAAGAGCAGAAGAAACGACATCTGCCACGTATCGCCCGCGCGGAGGTGGAGTGGTGTCAGGGCTACAGCGAGCCGGGGTCCGGTAGCGATCTTGCCAGTCTGCGTACGCGTGCGGACGATCAAGGTGATCACTACCTCATCAATGGTTCCAAGATCTGGACTTCAGGGGCGCACAACGCCGACTGGATGTTCTGCCTGGTTCGCACCGATGCGGATGCCCCCAAACAGAAAGGCATCAGTTTTGTCCTGCTGCCGATGGATCAACCGGGTATCAGCATCAAACCCATTCGCCTGCTCAGTGGTGAATCGCCGTTCAACCAGGTGTTTCTCGATAACGCGATCGCGCGCAAGGATGATCTCGTTGGGCGATTGAATGATGGCTGGACGGTGGGCAAGCGGCTGCTGCAGCACGAGCGCAGTGGTATGGAGTCTCTGGTTTCCGGTGGTGCGGGTACCGAAGCCGACAGTCTCGTCGCGCAGGCGCGCAAGTCCTTTGGGATGCGAGATGGGCGAATTGCAGACGCCGACTTTCGGCAGAAACTGCTGGCTTATGAAATGCGCAATCGGGCCTATCGGCTGTCGCAGCGCCGAGCCGTGCAGGAATCCGATGGCGGTACACCCGGCGCGGTCACTTCGATCTTCAAGGTCTGTGGTTCTGAGCTGCAACAACAGCATCACGATCTTCAGCTTGAGATGCGTGGTCCGCTGGCCTACGTCCCCGGTGATCCGGATGTGAACATGTGGCTCTATCATCGTGCTGCCAGCATCTACAGCGGCAGCAATGAAGTGCAGCGAAACATCCTGGCCAAGCGAGTGCTTGGGTTGCCCGACTGACCAACGGATGGATTCTGTGGCGCGCCAGTTAAGGCGCGCCATGGATGACTACGAGGTAAGCACAGCCTTCCCGATCACTTCCCGATTGACAATGTGACGCAGCGCCTGGGTGGTCTGCTCGAGCGGCAGCTTGTGCGACACGTACGGCCGGATCTTGCCGGTTGCCAGCCAATCCACCAGCACGGCGTTGTTGCGTGCGGCCCAGGCAGGGTCGTTTTTCATCAACGCACCAACAGTAAAGCCGATGATCTCTGCGTCCTTGATGAGCAGATGGTTGGTTTTGGCGAGCCCTGGTCTGCCGCCCACAAAACCGACGATGAGAATGCGTCCGAACGGCGCGATACAGCGCATCGATTCGTCAAACACATCTGCGCCGACAGGGTCATAGATCACGTCCGCGCCTCGATCGCCGGTGAGCGTTTTCACCTCCTCGCGAAATCCGTTCGTGTAATTGATGAGGTGATCTGCACCCAGTTGTCTGGCGATGGCAAGTTTTGCGTCGGTGCTTGCCGTGGCGATTACTTTTGCGCCCATCAGTTTGCCGACATCGACGGCAGCCAGCCCGACGCCACCAGCGGCACCATGCACGAGCAAGGTTTCTCCCGGCTGCAATCGCGCACGCTGCAAGCCGTAATAAGCCGTGTGGTAATTGCCGCGAAAAGCGGCCGCAGCGACGAGGTCGATACCGGCGGGTAACTTCGTCACTCGCGATGCAGGTGTGAGTACTGTTTCCACGCAGCCGCCCGGTGTCAGCACGAGGTCACCCGGCGCGAAGCCCGACACACCTTCGCCAACGTCGGTGACAACCCCGGCACCTTCGCCGCCGACGATAAAGGGCAGCGGCGGCTTCACTTGATACTCGCCCTGCGACATCAACACATCGGTAAATGCCACGCCACGTGCCTTGATATCGATACGAAGTTCGCCAGGGCCCGGTTTGCCAGGAGCAGGAATCTCTCGGACGACAAGATTGTCGATACCCGTGAGCTGTTCGCAGTAGACGGCTTTCATTGATCAATCATCCTTCAAGCAAAAAGCTATTGTGCCACCACAACCGACCGAGGCTGCGAGATCATGAGCGGGTAAAGTACTGAGCCCCGCATTTGTCAGCCGACCATCAGAGGACAGTTCGAGTGATCAAAGGCGCAAGCCTGCTCATAGTGCTATTGGCAGCAGCTTCGTCCTTCGCGGATGTGAGCGAGACGTTTGACCTTGAGACCTATGAGGTCGATCAGCGTGCTGGTGAGACACTGCTCGCAGCCATCAACCGACAAAGCCCGCTGCGTCGGGACGGACGGATATTTCATGGGTACACCAAGTGGAATGTCCGCTGGAATTTCTGGTGGGACACCAACGTGCAGGGACGTTGCGCGATTACGAAAGTGAAAACGACGGTCTCAGTGCATATGCAGCTTCCGGAGCTGGACGACAGCACAGACCAGGGTCGAGTCCAGTTCGATGACTACCTGCCGGACTTGAGGGCGCATGAAGACGGCCATCACCAGATCGCGGCTCGGGCAGCTCGACGTATCGACCAGGCCATCAAGACTCTGCAACCCATGCGTAGTTGTGAGGCCCTCGAAGCCGAAGCGAACCGGCGCGGCTATGAGATTCTGAGCGCCACGAAATCTGAAGAAGACGACTACGACGTCGACACCAAACATGGCTGCTCGCAAGGGGCGTGTTTGTAGAAGTTGGGAGCGGCTTGTTAAGGTTTTTTCTTCTTCGCGGCCAGTTCAAGACCAGCCTGTCGGGACTGTTCCACGATCTTCTCGCTGGCGGATACTCCCGGCCTGTCTGGCAGATAACGAAGTGTTATCGGCTGGCCTTCTGCATACGTCTCGTACTCGTCCCAGCTCAAAGCCATGGTGTGTTTGTAATTCTGGCCCGCGACAGAATAGTCGTAACGCAGGAACGGCCGGCGTCTCTTGCCCCAGCTCTTCCAACGACGCGTGATCGTGCCGGTGACGGGTAACCCACGTTGGGAGAGTTCGTAAACCTGTCGGGCGCGCTGATAACCGTTCCACAATGACAGCCCAACCAGAGCGCCGACGGCTAGAATGAAGAGCAGCATTCCCATGCTGGGTGACCCTCCTGAAATGCAGACCTATTACTCGGGCAGAGCGTCCTACTATGACGATGTCTATCTGAAATAGACGATTCTGACTGAATATGTATCAACTTCGGCCGTTGCGCGATGGGTCAACGTACCGAGTGCTGAAGACGAACTCAAAAACCTGGTGGGCGCAGGAGGCTAGCGATGCAGTTGCTCGGGGTCTGTGGAAGTCTTCGCGAGAGCTCGACCAATTCGAGATTGCTTGAAGCTGCCGCGCGTTTGTTGCCGGTCGAGGTCGACCTGCACCTCACCACGCTGGTGGGTCGATTGCCGTTGTTCAATCCGGATATCAGCGTCGAATCTTCTGAAGTCGTTATGCAGTGGGTTCAGGAAATGCGTGGTGCCGATGGCTTGATCATCTCGACGCCGGAATATGCGCGTGGCTATCCGGGCGCGCTCAAGAACGCATTGGATTGGCTGGTGGACACCGATGCCTTTGTCGCCAAGCCTTTCATCATGCTGTCAGCGAGTGCGCGGTCAACCATTGGTCGCGACACCCTCACCACCGTTATCGAGACCATGTCAGGCGTGCACGTCAAGGAGGCATCGATTACGGTCAACCTGCTCGGTACGCAGACTGATGTCGCATCGATCATCAACTCCGTTGAACATGCGACCAGAATCAGTACTGCCATTGGTCATCTGGTTTCTGCGATACGAGCGCGAACACACAACCAGGGCTGATGACCATGCGCTCACGTCTCGCCCCTCGCACAGCGAATACCTAAATGATTGGTGCTGGTATTGACGTCGCCTTTGCCACGGGTGCCCACCTGATAACGTGAACAATATTGGCTGGTGCAGAGAAACGAGCCACCGCGATGAACCCGCTTGGCAACGCCGGGTTCATCCGGATCAAGAGAAGACGCAGGGCCAGTTGGGTTGCTTGTCAGCGTTTTGGGTGCAGCCAGTTGTTGATAGTAGTCGGGTCGATACCAGTCGCTTACCCATTCCCACACGTTGCCAGCTACGTCATGCAGGCCATACCCGTTGGCAGGAAACTGCGCCACGGGCGCGGTTGAGACGTAACCGTCATCACTCGAATTCCGATTCGGAAAATGACCCTGAAAACTGTTGGTCATCCATCGACCGTTGGGCTGGAATTCATCACCCCAAGGGTATCGCTTGCCGTTGAGTCCACCGCGGGCGGCGAACTCCCATTCTGCTTCGGTAGGCAGACGCTTGTTGCGCGATTCGCAATAAGCCAGGGCGTCTTCGAAAGCGACATGCACCACCGGATGTGTTTCACGGCCGGCAATGGAGCTTGAAGGTCCTTCCGGGTGTCGCCAATCTGCGCCCTTCATCCAGGCCCACCATCGGCCGGAGTGATCAAGCGGCACTGCGGCGGTGGGAGGCGTGAAGACGGCAGAACCTGGCGCCAGCATGTCCGCCGCAACGCCGGGGAATTCCTTTGCAGACAGCGGCTTCTCCGCGAGCGTGATGTAGCCGATGCTGGCCACAAACTTTGTGAACTCGGCGTTGGTGACTTCAGTCTTGTCGATCCAGAAGCCATCCAGGCGTACCCGATGGATGGGCCTGGCGTCCTCGGTCGCCTGCATGCCGACGACGTTGTCGTCCGTACCCAGAGGCGCGGCTGCACCCATATCGAATTCGCCACCCGCGACCCAGGCCATATCGTCTGTGTCGGCGTGGGCGATACTGATCGGTTGCAGGCCACCGCAGAACAGCAGGCTGCAGATCAAACTCCAGATGGAGTGGCGATGGAATTCAGTTCTGGCGATCATGGGTTGATTCTACCCACGCAGTCGAAATCATGGCGGACTTTATCAATCGTCGCGCGAGGTCCAGTTCCGGTGGTAGAAGTGGTGGAGATTGAACAAGTCGAACAGGAGCAGATTGGATGAGCATCTATGCAGACGCACATCGGGCCTTGCAGGATCAGTTTGATAGTCGACGCCTCGCTGATCGGCTGGAGCAGGCGATCGTCACCGATCGATTGAATAATGCAGCGCACACGGCCTTTATTCAGTCGCGCGATTTTTTCTTTCTCTCCACGGTCAATCAACATGGCGAACCCACGGTGTCGCACAAGGGCGGGCCGGTCGGATTTGTGCGGGTGGTGGATGAAAAGACGCTGGTGTTCCCAAGCTACGACGGGAATGGCATGTTCATGTCGATGGGCAATATCGCCGCCACTGGCAAGATAGGGCTGCTCTTCATCGATTTCGAAACGCCCAACCGGGTCCGCGTGCAGGCCACGGCGTCAGTGAGTAGCACAGATCCTCTGCTGGCCGAATTTCCCGGCGCGCAATTGCTGGTGCGCGCGCATGTCGACACGGCGTTCGTGAACTGCGCGCGGTACATTCATAAGCATGTCCGTCTGGAAACCTCGCGCTATGTCCCCGATGAGGTTGGCCACGCACCCTTGGCGTCCTGGAAGCGAATTGATCTCATGCAGGATGTTCTGCCCGCGAGCGACGCCGGACGAGCCAGCGCCGAGGGCGGGTTGATCACCGGTGAAGACTACAACGCCAAAGTGATGCGGGGAGAATCCTGATGAGCACGTTTGTTCTGGTGCATGGCTCCTGGCACGGTGCATGGTGCTGGTACAAGGTGATTGCCAGGCTGCAGGCGGCTGGACATCGTGTCATCGCGCCAGACCTGCCATCGCTTGGGGCAGACAAGACGCCGCTTGAAGAGGTCACTCTGAAAAGCTGGACCGATACTGTCGTCGCGGCTTTGGACACTGCGGACGAACCCGTCATTCTGGTCGGCCATAGCCGAGGCGGCATTCTCATCAGCGAAGCGGCGCAGGCACGGCCGGAGCGTGTGCGAACGCTTGTTTATCTGTGTGCCTTTCTCCTGCAGGACGGCGAGGCGCTGTTTGCCACGTCTGGCATGGATACCGAAAGCGCACTCACAGGAAATCTGGTCATGGCGGCGGATCAGCGTTCCGCGACGGTCAAGGACGAAACCATCGATGAGGCGTTTTATGGTGATTGTGACGTCAACGACAGAGCTCTTGCGAGAACGCTTCTGCAACCGGAACCGCTGGCACCACTGACAACACCACTGCATCTGACGGCTGATCGATTCGGGGTTGTGCCTCGGGTCTACATCGAGTGTCTGCGCGATCGCGCCCTCGGCCCGGCGATGCAGCGGCGCATGATCAATGCCTCACCGTGTCATCGTGTGATCACCATGGATTCAGATCACTCGCCTTTTTTCTCTTCGCCCGATGAACTGGTCGGTCATCTTCTATCGGTTGCTTGAGAAACCCCATGGATATCAGACGCTTTCGAGTGGAAGACACGGAGCAGGTGGTGCAGTTGTGGAAGGACTGCGGCCTCACTCGCCCTTGGAACAACCCACACCAGGACATCGAAAGAAAACTGTTGGTGCAACCCGAGTTGTTTCTGGTCGGCGAGTTGCATCGCCGGATTGTCGCCTCCGTAATGGCCGGTTATGAGGGACATCGTGGCTGGGTGAACTACCTGGCGGTATCGCCAACACTGCGCACCGGTGGGCTTGGACGCCAGTTGATGAGTGACGTGGAAAAACGTCTGCTCGCGCTGGGGTGCCCCAAGGTCAATCTGCAGGTGCGTGAGGGGAACGATGAAGCCATGGCGTTTTATCGCCGTCTTGGCTACACGGAAGATCGGGCGGTGGGTTTTGGCAAACGCCTGATTCCGGACGAGTGACGATACGGGCGCAGCAGCCGCTGGGCATGCAGGATCACTGCGTGAAGTGGTGTTCTGCTGTTACTCTGCGAACGATCCCAAGGTGTACGACAACGTGATGATCCCATTTGATTTTGCGCCCAAGCTTGAAGGCGCCACCCTTCGCCTGCGGCCGTTGATCGCGAATGATTTCGAAGCGCTCTATGCCGCCGCAGCAGACCCATTAGTCTGGGAACAACATCCCGACCCGCTTCGATACCAGCGGGAAGTATTTCTGCAGAACGTCTTTGTCGGAGCGTTGAAACAGGGTGCCTTGATCGTTGAAGACAAGTTGTCCGGCAAGGTCATCGGCACCTCGCGTTATTACGAGTGGAAACCCGAAACGCGTGAAGTCGCCATCGGCTTCACCTTTATCGCTCGCAGTCATTGGGGTGGATCAACCAATGGCGAACTGAAGTCCCTCATGCTCGCGCACGCGTTTCAGCGTGCGGACACGGTATGGTTTCATATTGGTGTTGATAACTGGCGGTCGCGCAAGGCAGTGGAAAAGATTGGTGGGCAGTTTGATCACATCGAAGAAACCGTGACCAATGGACGGCCTCCGTTGTCCACTGCGTTCTACCGCGTCGAAGCGCCGAAACCGTGATCTATCACGGCGGCTGTCACTGTGGCGCGATCGCGTTCGAGGTTGAAGCTTCCGAAGATCTTGAAGTTGAAGACTGCAACTGCTCTATCTGCTGCATGACTGGCTTTCTTCACCTGATCGTCCCGATGTCCAGGTTTCATCTGCTTCGAGGTGCGGAGCATGTCACCACTTACACCTTCAATACCGGCGTCGCGCAGCATACGTTCTGTCGAGTCTGCGGCATCAAGCCGTTTTATACCCCGCGCTCCAATCCAGACGGTATCGACATCAACGTGCGATGTCTTGTCGAAACCCCGGCGTCGATGCGGATCCTGCCGTTTGATGGCCGTCACTGGGAAGACCATGCCCATTCACTTGCCCACAAGAGTGAGGTTTCAACATGAGTGCGTATCTGATCGCTGACATCCAGATTACGGACCCGCAGGCTTTCGAAGAATACCGTCGCCTCGTCCCTGCAATCATCGAGGCACATGGCGGCCGTTATCTCGTTCGCGGTGGAGAGGCCCGATTGCTGGAAGGCGATTCGGCTCCCGGGCGGACCATCGTGCTGGAGTTCGCGGATATGGAGCATCTCAATGCGTTCTATTTTTCTGCGGACTACGAACCTCTGAAGGCGCTGCGAATGCGGGCGTCGACCGGCCGATTGTTCTCTGTGGCCGGTGTCTGATCAGCGTGGATCGAGTGTCAACCACAGACGCAGCAGATGTCGCTGGCGACTTTCGTGGTCCGACTCGGCCTCCGGCCGCACGACGACGTGTCTTGCGATCGAGGTGACAATTCGGCTGGTGCCACGCGCATCGGCTGTGCGCCGAAACAGTAAACCAGCAAAATCCGCGCTATCACACTCAAAACACTGGCCCGGCGCATGCGTTCTATTTCATGATTGCACCGAATCGCCCACCGCTCCAAGGAACGAAAGAGACTCATGCTGCTTCTGCACATTGCCAACAAGAACTACTCCTCCTGGTCGCTACGCCCCTGGATACTGTTGCGGGAACTGGGCATCCCGTTCATCGAGCGGGTATCGCCATTCGACGAAAAGGCGCCTGGTGCCTTCAAGTCGTTTTCGCCTACCGGCAAAGTGCCCTGCCTGGTAGATGGCGAACTGGTGATCTGGGATTCGCTCGCAATCGCAGAATATGTCGCCGAACATCATCCGCGGGTCTGGCCGTCAGATCGAACGGCCCGCGCCTGGGCACGCAGTGCGTCGGCGGAAATGCACTCAGGATTTGGCGAGCTTCGAAACCATTGCGGAATGAACTGCGCCCTTCGAGTCAAGCTGCACACTGTGACCAAGCCATTGCAGGCGGACTGGGCACGAGTTGACGAACTCTGGTGCGATGGCTTGTCAAGATCTGGTGGTCCGTTCCTTGCTGGTGAGCGATTCACCGCAGTTGATGCGTTTTTCGCGCCGGTTGCCTTTCGTGTGCAGACCTATTCACCCGAATTGTCTGCGAAGGCACTCGACTATGCGCAGCGCCTGCGAACGTTGTCCTCGATGCGCGCGTGGTACTCCGCGGCACTGCGAGAACCGTGGCGAGATACGCCGCACGAAGCCGAAGTGCGTTCGTACGGGGTAGTGCTGCAGGACGATCGTAAACCCGCATGACACCGGAAGTGTGGGGCTGGGTGGCCGATGCGGTACTCATTCTGCACTTTGCCTTTGTGGTGTTTGTTGTAGGCGGGCTATTGACGATCATTGTCGGCAATGTCTTTGGCTGGGTGTTCACAAACCAACTCTGGTTTCGCGCATTGCATCTTTTAGCGATCCTGATTGTGGTGCTTGAATCCTGGCTCGGCATCATCTGTCCGTTAACGGCTCTGGAAAATCACGCGCGCGTCGCAACAGGTGCTGATGGATACGCCACTTCGTTCATTGAACACTGGCTGGGTTCGGTGCTGTTCTTCGATCTGCCGCCCTGGGTGTTCGTCGCTGCCTACACATGCTTTGGTCTATTGGTGCTGCTCACCTGGTGGAAGTTCCCGCCGAAAAAGAGGATCGACCATGTCTGAAACACAATTTCTTTCTGCCATTCCGGTACTTGCCTCGCTCGACATCCGGCGCAGTGTCGACTTCTTTTCCACGGTTCTTGGCTTCTCGGTTCGGCATGCCGAACAGGGGGCTTATGGTGTGGTGACCAGAGGCGCGGTGGGTGTGCATTTCTGGGCGTGTGATGATCGACGCTATCCCGAGAACACGAGTTGTCGAATTCGGGTCGAAGGCATCGAGGTCCTGTATGACACCTGTCAGCGAGCCGGTATCGTGCATGTCAGGGCGCCTCTTGCGACCAAGCCCTGGGGAACGCGGGAGTTCGGTATCCTCGATCCAGACGGTAATCTGGTCACGTTTACCGAGTGGACGGATGAGTGAGGCAGTGTGTGCACGACGTTTCGGCGTGAACTGCGCCTGCACAGAGAGTGTTGAACGATGAAACATGCAGGACTGGAAGCGATCTCTCGCCTTGAAGCAGTGCTGGCCGAACTTCGCGCAATCGATGCGCTGAAAGAAAAACGACCGGGGGTCTTCTATCGTCGATCAAAAGCCTTTCTGCACTTTCATGAAGATCCGGCCGGACTGTTTGTCGACGTTCGGCTTTCGGGAGAAGACTTCACCCGCATGGCCGTCAACTCGGCAGCCGAGCGAAAACGTTTCGTGAAAGCAGTACAGACCACGCTTGGAGCTTCATCGTGAATCAGACCCACACCGGATTTGCGATCAACGGTTCAGCGCGGCTGTACTACGAGGTAGCGGGTAGTGGTCAGCCGGTAGTGTTGCTGCATGCCGGCGTTGCGGATTCGAGGCAATGGAACCATGAGTTTGGCTGGCTGGCCGAACGGTATCGTGTCGTTCGGCATGATCTGCGTGGTTATGGTCGCAGTGAGCCGGTGGCAGGTGACTTCTCGCACCTGGAAGATCTGCGGCTCATCTTGAAGACAGTGCAGATCAACGAACCTGCACTGGTGATTGGCTGTTCCATGGGTGGGACACTGGCGATGGACCTTGCGCTTGAATATCCGGCGCTCGTTCGGGGCCTTGTCATGGTCGGATCCGGGCCGAGCGGGCTCAAGCTCGACGTGCCTCGGCCTGAGTTGTTTGGCGCCATAGGAAAGGCGTCAGAAGCCGGTGATCTCGACCTGGTTGCGGAGCTTGAAACCCGTCTCTGGTTTGATGGTGTAGGTCGATCGCCAGACGAGGTAGACCCGCAGATGAGAAAACTCGCCTACACGATGAATCGGCTGGCGTTGCAACATGAGCAGCAGCAGTTGGGTAAGCGCTTGCCCGACGTTGCCGTTACTGCCGTTCAGCGTCTGAAAGAGCTCTTGGTACCGGTGCTATCGATCATTGGCGAGCATGACATCCCGTATATCCATCTGGCGACCGACTATCTTGCCCAGCATGTGGCAACCGCGCGAAAGACAATCCTGCAGGACGCCGCGCATCTTCCGAACATGGATCAGCCGGCTGCGTTTCGTTTGTTGGTTGAGGAGTTCATTGCAGCAATTGACGCGGAAAAAACCTCCGCAGAACTTTGTTAACCGGAAAAGCATAACCAGCGAGACCGCACGTATGTCGAAAACTGAGCAGAATCCTTCAACGATCAACAAGGCCGCATTGCGTCAGAAGTACCTGGAAGAGTGCGACAAACGTTTGCGCCCGGATGGTAACGAGCAATACCTGCGGGTGGCAGGGCAGTTGGCGCATTATCTTGAAGATCCCTATACACCGCTCACCCCGCGTGCGCCAATCACGGATCATGTGACGTTTGCATTTGTCGGCGGTGGTTTTGCCGGGCTGGTTACGGGTGCACGGCTGGTTGAGGCGGGGATCACCGATGTGCGCATCATCGAAAAGGGTGGCGACTTCGGCGGCACCTGGTACTGGAACCGTTA
>JANNBJ010000027.1:0-3706 GCA_031385325.1 Gammaproteobacteria bacterium
GCGCCATCAGCCGTTCACCACACGTTTGATTTCTTCCAGCGTCGTCTCCTGCGCGACGACGCGACGCAAGCCATCGTGGTAGAGAGTACGAATGTCATGGTCACGAACATAAGCCGTCAAGGCGTCACGGGTGGGTGATGACACGATCAACCGCTGCAGATCTTCGGAAGTTTCGATCACTTCATGGATGGCTGCACGGCCCTTGTAACCGGAGTCGTAACACTCACCACAGCCCCGGCCTTTGGCAAGCTTTATGGGCCGCGTCACATCGGTGTACAAGCCGAAGTCGTTGCCGGCGAGCAACTCTCCGGGAGCGATAAACGTGCTCTTGCAGTGTGGGCAAACAGTTCGCACCAACCGCTGTGCCATAACACCAATCAGCGCCGACGACAGCAGGTAGGGCTCGATACCCATGTCGATCAGCCGAGTGATTGCACCCACACTATCGTTGGTGTGGAGCGTGGATAGCACCAGGTGGCCAGTCAGCGCCGCCTGCACCGCGATGTTCGCAGTTTCTTTCTCACGGATCTCACCGACCATGATGATGTCCGGGTCCTGTCGCAGTACATGCTTGAGGATTGTTGCAAACGTCAGCCCGACCGCCGGTCGCACTTCGTTCTGGTTGATGATCTCCATCTGATACTCGACAGGATCCTCGATGGTGATGATGTTGCGGTCGATGGCATTGAGTTTGTTCAACGCCGCATACAGGCTGGTGGTTTTACCGCTACCGGTTGGACCCGTCACCAGAATCAGTCCGTAACCACGGGTCAGCAGTTTCACGTATTTGTCACGATTGGGCTCGGCCATGCCAAGATGATCGACATCGAGGATGGCCTGGCTCTTGTCGAGAATCCGCAAGACGATCTTTTCGCCGATGAGCCCTGGCAACGAACTGAAACGCAGGTCAACCGATCGGCCTGCAGTCACGACCTGCATGCGTCCATCCTGCGGCAAACGTCGTTCGGCAATATCCAGATTAGCCATGACTTTGAGTCGTGATACCAGCGCAGGCATCAACTCGCTGCGCAACGTCATGACTTCGTAGAGAACACCATCGATGCGAAAGCGCACCCGGCCCTTGTCACGAAACGTCTCGAAGTGAATGTCACTGGCGCCTTCCCGGATGGCCCGCTGAATCAGCGAATTCGAGAGGTTGATGATCGGGCTGCCGGTGGCGATCTCATCGATCTGCGCAAAGTTCTCTTCTGCAGATTCGACCAGTTCAAGATCACTGGCGTTGTCCGTGTCGAGCAGTTCCAGGCTGAGATCTCTGACATCCGCAGCCTGCTCCACAAACTCGAGTACCTTTTCGCGCGGTGCGAATACCGCACGTACCTTGAGCCCCGTGAGCTCCTGAATTTCCTTGAGCACCGGCACATTCTGCGCATTGGGGGTAGCGATGGTGAGTTCGTCACGCACTCGAAACAGCGGCAGCGCGGTCAATCGGCGCGACGCTTTCACTTGCAGTGCATTTCGCACGGCCGGATCAAAAATGCCTGCACGCAGTTGCACGCTGGGGATGGAGAGCTGCCCGCTCAGTGCACCGAGCACGTCCTGCTCGGTAACCAACCGGCGAGCAATCAGGATCTCTCCCAGCTTGCGTCCGTTCTGCTTCTGCTGGACCAGGGCTTCCTGGATCTGCTCTTCCCGAACCAGGCCACGCGCGACCAGCATGTCACCAAGTCGCTGACGAGCGGGTGCAACACCACGTACTTCTGCGTTGTCGACGTCAAGCAACGCAATCTGTGTGGACACGCCTGTGAAACGCAGTACTTCCGCGCAGATGGCATTGATCTTCGATAGTTGCAGCCAGCCGCCTCGGGCGCGCAGCGCATCGTTGACGCCGAGAACATACTCGAGCAACGCTGAGGTGAGCGTTCGCGTGGCGGTCAACTCCAGCACAACCCGGACTTCACGACTCTTCATGCAGAGCGCGATTTCCCGCTGAACGGCTTCAAAGTCCGGAGGAGAGGCCAGTGCAAAAGTAGGACGCAACTGCACGGACGTTGCACCGCTTGTTTTCAGGATGGGACTACGTTCGCCACGGTCACCAGCGTTGAAGGCGGTTTCAGCCATGTTGTTTCTGCTGACGTCGGGCATAAGCCGCCAGAAAGTCGCTCATGGGCATTGGTTTGCCGATGCCATAACCCTGTGCGTAGTCGACGCCAATGACGCGCAACGCATCAACGATAGCCTCATCTTCGACATACTCGGCAACTGTCTGCAGTCCCATGCTCTTGCCGACGTTGTGAATCGCCGCGACCATCACCCGCGCCGTATCATCACGACAGATATCGCGCACAAAGGAACCATCGATCTTCACATAGTCGAGTGGCAGTGAGCGCAGGTACGAGAAGGAGCTCAAACCTGCACCAAAGTCGTCGAGTGCAAACCGACACCCCAGGCGACGAACCCGATTGATGTGCAACTGCGCTGCGGCGAGGTCGGCAATGGCCGCCGTTTCTGTCACTTCAAAGCAGAGATTTTCCGGTGGCACCAATTGCTCCCGGATGAGTCGCTCGAGTTCTTCAAGCACACTGCCCGTGGCCAGCGACTGGCCGGACAGATTGATGGAACAGACTGTGCCCGGGTATTGTTCAAGCACCCCGGATTCGCGCAACTGCTTGAGTGTTCTGCGAATCACCCAGCGATCGATGGCTGGCATGATGTTGTGTTTTTCAGCGATCGGAATGAACTCGATCGGTGGAACCATCTTGCCTGCATCATCAAACAGGCGAATCAACACTTCGAAGTGAGGCGCATCTTCCTGCTGCGACAACGCTCTGATCTCCTGTGCATACAGCACGAAGCGATCTTCTTCCAGCGCCTGTCGCACTTCAGTCAGCACCCGCATTTCTTCCCGCTTGGCACTGACTTTGCCGAGTGCATTGCCAAACGCTTCGACGCAGTTGCCGCCGCTTTCCTTGGCAATACCGCAGACCACACTGGCCTTGGTCATGACTTCGACGGCAGTCATGCTTGAGTGGACTT
Source organism: Gammaproteobacteria bacterium (assembly GCA_031385325.1). Classification (GTDB taxonomy): domain Bacteria; phylum Pseudomonadota; class Gammaproteobacteria; order Pseudomonadales; family Azotimanducaceae; genus SYFY01. Next base: position 2,995 of record JANNBJ010000027.1, read on the forward strand.
CAACCACACCAGCACTGATACGCAGAATGTGTCGCGCTTTGCCGACCATGAAGGGCTTTCTTGCCAGCGAGTCCTGCAACAGCTTGGCCTTTCTAACCGCCACCGCTTCGTTGCAGTCGAACAACAGAACCGCGAATTCATCGCCACCCAGACGGCTGCACGTGTCTCGTTGCCTGCCGAGCATTGCCAACTGCTCACCGACCACCTGTAGAGCGCTATCGCCAGCCAACACACCGTATTGTTCGTTGACGGCACCAAGTCCATCGACATTCAGATGAATGAGCGCATGTTGGCCGCGACTGGACTCAAGTTCCGCAATGGCCCGATTCAAGCGGAGCTCGAAAGACGAACGACGCGGTAGTCCGGTGAGCGAGTCAAAACTGCCCTGAATCAACTTGCTGACGCGGGTTGACAAGGTCAGCAACAGATTCTTGTCGCTGTTGACCAGCCTTGGACGTTCCTTGCGCCGGCAGAGCGCCAGGCCACCGATGATCTCATCCTTGTCGTCGTACACCGGTACAACGAGCGTCCGTAACGGCACCATACCCTCCAGTCCTTCGGCTGCTGCCTCGTCCCGGCTGTTGATCACCAGTGGCACACCGTGCCGCCGCAACCAGTCCAGAACCTGTGACTCGGCCTGCTTCAGGGCACTTGATTGGGTAAAGGGTCTACCGGCTGCAGAACATGCGAGTGTCCATAACTTTCTTGAAGG
>JANNBJ010000033.1:0-8733 GCA_031385325.1 Gammaproteobacteria bacterium
TTGCCGCTGCCTGAGCCCTTGCCCGATCCCTTGCCGGAACCGCCAGAACCCTTGCCACTGCCCGAGCCCTTGCCCGATCCCTTGCCGGAACCACCCTCTTTCGGGTCACCTTTTCCAGGGTCTTTACCCCCGGAGATGTAACCCTTGAACTGAAGATTGCTCTTCTGTCCCATAGAACCTCCTAACATCTGAAGTTGACGGGACTTGAACAATATGTATTTTTCGCAGGCCAACCGTTCGCACATTGGCCTGACAATGTGGGGCGGAGACTTACATATGCATCTTACTTCTCATATTTCGTTGCCGCCTCTGCAAATTTGAGATCCCTGCCGCGCGACAAACAAGATGAGAAAGCGACAATCAGCATGAGAAAACGCCGTCTGCTGGCCGCCGACGCAGGGAGAGCACCTTTCCGACAGCCACGTGCTCAGGCGCAGCGTCGACTCTTTCGCGCGCAAGCCTTGATCGTCTCGTCCCGGCGCATTCCAGCCCTCATCGCGTACAAATACGCCGCGTAACAGCCGCTTGCCAGCGCACTCTGCTTCAACCTGAACAAATACCCTTGGTTGCTTACAACCCGCTGATCACCGGTTTGCGGAAGCCGCAATCACCCCGCACCAACGCCGGTCGTTCGCAAGCATTGAGTCCATCTAGCAGATCCATCAAGCCCGGCAGGGCGCGCTTCGACGCGTGTTCATTGCTGGCAGTGGGTTGCACATCCAGCACCCACGGGGTCGTCGCGGGCGCACGCTGCGCAGCAGGTGGGCTTGCAGCCAGACGTCGGTATCGGCCGCAGCCTCCCTGGACAGCGCTCGGCGCAGCGCGTCTTCGCTCAACACCGATAACACCCAGGTCCCCAATACATCGCGGTCACAGCTGGCGTTCGGGCTGGTGTCGCGCAACGGGTAGCTTAGTTCGAGGTTGCGGATTTCGAAGGGGAGATCGCGGACAGGCGTCCGCTCTTACAGCAAGCGTGCAGCCTCTGCTAACTGCCTCGGCAGAATCCCCTTCCTCTCGGCCTTTGCGTACAGCTTCTGCGCACGGAGCTCGCAGCGCTCAAGCAGCGCCGCATGTCTTGCGAACACTTCGCGCAGGGGCAGATCGAAATACACGCGAAGAAATCGCAGCACATCGCGCCTGGTCAATCCGATGTCAAACGTCGAGTAGTACAACCCCGCGAGATCCTTGACCAGCCACCGCACGGGAATCGTCGTATGAATGCCGGCTCGGTGCAGATCAACCAGGTAAATCGGCACTGCATCGACGTTGTCCGCGGTCAACGTCACTTGTGTGTCGAGTAAAAAGTGACAGATGTAAAAATCCTGGTGGTTGATACCAAGCCCGTGCACGGTCCTGGCAATTACACCGATGCGCTTGATCATCCCTCTCCTGATCCCCACAGCTGGCGGAGCTTCCGGCCATCGCAAACAGAACTGCTCGAGACTGACGATGGGCTTCAGTTCATCCGATATCAGGAATGACTCACGCTGCGCCGGATTGCTGCCCCGCACACCAAAACCTGCGAGCGGCAGCGTGCCCAGTCCCGCGTCATGCAAGCGTCTGGCTGCTGCAAATTCGTTGCCGGCATCGAGCACCGGAGTTTTGCCGGTGATCAGGTTCTTGAGAATCTCCAGCCAGCCGACGCCGTAATGCCGTTTGATGTAGAACACCTTGTCGCCCAGCGTCGCTCGAATGGTCGAGCGCTCGGCCACTTCGCGCACGGCCTCTCCTTCCAGCCCCAGAACCAGCTGAAAAGGGTCCCGATCACCACACCATTGACGAAGATCTTCACGTAGCCACAGTTGACCGCTCATGCTGAAGCGTTCGCCCGCTTGTTGGCAGCGGCGCTCAGTATGACCTGCGCAGCGCGCTGCGGAAGGCTGTACAAATCTGCCGACTGGCCAAACTCGATTCCGTTTTTCCTCCAACTGCTGCGTGCCTCCGAAGTCAGCATTTCACGCAGTCCCTGGTCCAGATCGCTCTGACGGTACGGAGATGGTATGACTTTGCCTGCCTTGGCATCGACAATGTAGTGCGCAAATCCGCAGACGTCGGTCGTCAGCACCGGCAGGCCCGCAACCACGGCTTCAAGCAATACGTTGCCGGTATTTTCAAAGTACGCAGGATGAATCAACAAGTCGCCCGCCTGCAGCAGATCCGGTATGTCATCGCGCCCCGACAGCACACGAAACCGTGCGTCCAAGCCCAACCGCTGTGCGTGCTCTCGAAAGCGTCGGGGTTCATCCGTGCCAATCGCCACGAGCTGGGTGCGAATGCGCAGCGATTCCGGCAGCGACGCCATCGCGTCGAGCGCCCTGTCCAGACCCTTGGTGATGAACCCTGAGCCGATGAGCAGCACCAACAGTTCGTCTGCGCCGATACCGAGAGCAGCCCGGCCGCGGTTGCGTCGTACCTGTGCATCGGGTCCAGCCATGCGGTCACGCGCAATACCAGGGGGCAGTGCGTGGAAACGTGATTCGGGTGTTCCATAATGACGCCGATAGATGGCGTGCTGGGTGGGTGAACTCATCAGGATGCGCACACCGGCTTCAAGCGAAAACACTGCGCGCTCACAGTGGGCGAAGTGATGAAACCTTGGCGTCTGCCGATACAGCATCGTGCGTGCGGTCAACGCTTTTTCGAGATAACAGGTGTCCGCCGCGTAGTACACGTCGAGCCCGGGCATCTTGTTGAACCCGATGACACAGTCCGGCGGATTGGCGCGCAGCAAACGGCGCTGCGCGGTCTGAAAGCGTTCGTAGCGGGTATGGTTGAAAACGGCTGAGGCCTTGATCAGACGCAGGTCGATGCCCTTTGGCACCTCACCTTTCCATTCCAGCGCGTAGACCGTTACCCGGGCTCCGGCATCAAGGCAATGACCAACGATCCGAATGAACGCACGCTGCATGCCACCATGCGGAAAATACTTGTACAGGCTGAATACCAGACGCAGGGGTGGCAAAGACAATTGTGCTTCTGAATCGATCGAGTGCGGCCATCATAACAAAGACCTCTGGCGTCGCCCGTCAATCGTTGCGAACATCCCCGTCGTGAAAATCCTCGTCATGCATAGCCGCGATCTCGACAAAGGCAGCACACGCTTTCGCGTGGTGAACTACCAGCCATTCCTCGAGGCCAGTGGCCTGACCATCGACTACGTAAACCGACAGCGTATCTCCGTGCGTGACGTCCAGCGTCACGATGTCCTGTTCAACCAGAAATGCCGTCTGAACTGGCTGCTGTCGTGGCGTCTGCGCAGAGCCAGTCCACGTATCGTGTTCGACTTTGACGATGCAATTTACACACGCCCCCGCAAACCGTACGGACGAATCGTCGGCAGTCGTGTTCGCAACCGGCTCGACTGGTGGTACGCACATGCTGATCTGGTAACGACATCCAGTGAATATCTGGCTGCGCATGCAAGGCGCATCACGGATCGGGTTCGTGTCATTCCGATGGCGGTGGATGTGGACGCCTGGGCGCCAGCCGCACGAACAACCAGCGACAAGGTTCGCATCGGCTGGGCCGGCCGGCCAGGCAATCTGCGTTATCTGCAAACCATCCAGGACGAACTGGTTGCGGTGCAGCGCGCGCGTCCCCAGGTCGAATACGCCGTCTACTCCGGAGAGCGCCCGAATCTTGCCCTGCCCTTTCAGCATGTGAGCTTCAAGCCAGGCACCGAGCCTGCGTTCATCCAGAGTCTCGACATCGGCTTGTTACCGCTGCCCGACAATGAATTCGCACGCGGTAAATCGCCCATCAAGGCTATTCAGTACCTCGCCTGTGGCGCGCCGGTGGTCGGTAATGTGTGGGGTGCCAGTGCCGAGATTGTCACGCCAGACGTCGGCCTTGATGTTGCGCTTCACGGTGGCTGGCAGGCCGCGTTGATACGCCTGGTGGACGACATCGGTCTGCGCGAGCGCCTTGGTGCCGCAGGTCGTTCCCACGTGCTGCGCCATCACAATCTTGCGGACACGGGGCCAGCACTCCTGGCCGCGATCACCGGTCGGGAGTAAGCCATGGGACCGATCAAACGATTCATTGCCCGGCAACTGTTCGGCACCAGGAACAACCTGCTCACGCTGGACGATCCCTACACCACCATGGGTCGACTGCTTGGGACCCGTGGTGTTCAGGGTTTGCTGGACATAGGCGCCAGCCATGGTCGGGTTACAAGGCGTCTGCTGCGTCAGTTTCCCGCCGCACAGGCCTACCTGTTCGAACCCAATCCGGCCTACGAAAGTGTCCTCACTGAAGCTGCGAAGTCCGACGCTCGCCTGTATCCCCAGTTTCTTGCCGTTGGGGACCACGACGGCAAAGCTACGCTCAATATCACTGCAAGCCCGGGCACGACGTCCTTGTTTGCACCCAACGCCACCCTGTCGGCTGCGTACCGCGAGGAGGCGACCATCGTCGCGCACCGCGAAGTCCCGCTGGTCACCCTCGACCAGTGGGCACTGACCATCCCGAAAGTGCCGATCCATCTCATCAAGCTCGATATCCAGGGCGGTGAATTGGCGGCATTACAGGGCGCAACAAGGTTGCTCACAACCTCGGTCAAACTGGTGTACACCGAGATCATGTTCAACACGCTGTACGAAGGCGGCGCAGTTTTCGCCGATCTCGACACACTCCTGCGTGGGCGCGGGTTTCGGTTGCACGACATCTACAAGCCGAAGTACAACGCTCATGGCATGCTCATGTGGGGAAACGCGATCTATCTGCGGGGCTGAGACCTTCCTCAGTACCCCAGCTTTTCAGCGAGTGCTACGCGGACGAACAACAGATTCGTATTGATCGCAACGCGCGATTTGACGGCTTCCGGTGTGACGGCTTCAAATCGCCCGTGTTGATCATCTACCTCGAACCAACGAAATTCGCCTAGCCACGCGAAGCTCAGTAGCCGGTCCAGACCGACACCAGCGCGGGCCAGATTGCGATGGTTAGCTTCGATCAACAGTGCATCCACCTGTTCAACATCATTGAAATCAAGACCACTGAGCACTGCATGTTCGAAACCTTCGGTATCGATTTTCACAAACAGTCCACGCGGCATCGCGAATTGCTGCAATGCTCGCGACAGCGTCGTGACTTCAACGTCTATCGCGTCAATCATCGCAGCCTTTTCGCTGCCTGGCTGATACGCGAATGAAGCCAGGCTGTGACGATCCCGTGGAACATGCAATGTCATTTTCCCGGTTTCGGCCGCAAGCCCCTGGTCCAGGAGGCGGGTGTTGAGATTGCCGTTGAGGTCAAGGTTACGGCGGGTCCGCGCGATCATGTGTGGGTTGGCATCAATCGCAAGAACGGGCAGCTCTGGGCGCAATCGTCCAAACAGGCAAGTGAAGTAGCCAATGTTGCATCCTACGTCGACAAGCCCGTGCACATGCGGCGCCAAACGTCGAAACAGGTTTGTGGTGGTCGGCTCAAACTCCCCATGCACAAAAATGGTATTGTCTACGGAATCGCCAACGATCGTCTCCATGGTCACGCCATCTGTCGTCTGCGAGATGTGAGTTTCACCGCGCCGCGCACGACAGAACTTGCGAAACGCAGACCGGCGCAGCGCCCTGCCCCAGCCGGACCTCGCATACCACAGCAGAAACTCTCCAATCATCCACCGCCCCACGCACTCTTCACGTCCGGCATTCTATGCGAGCCTGACAACCTTGTTGGAGCGATCTCGAGATCGGGAAACAGTAGATCCTGGACACCCCATAGTTCGCCCGCGAAATTAGCCGTCAGCCTCGTTATGATTGACCCATGACCACCCTCATCGAACGACCGTGCACCATCTGCGCCGCCAACGACCATCGCCTGCTCATGGCTGAAGGCGAGTCCGGCTATCGGGAGTGCCGACAGTGTGGTGCCATCTTCACTTCGCCCATGGCTGCCCACTACGAAGACGTGAATGAGGCCGCCTATGAAGCGGCCATCGCTCGCTATGCCGCCAAGATCGATGCAAAACTCGATGTGAACATGCGTACGCTCAGACCATTCGAGAAGTTCCGCCAGCGAAATACCTTGCTCGAACTGGGCTGCAATGCTGGCGCGACGCTAGTGGCAGCCGTGAAGCTGGGTTGGGACGTCACCGGCGTCGACATCTCACGAGCTGCCACTGCGTACGCCCGTGAGCAGCGAGGAATGAACGCCATCACCGGCACGCTCGAGCAGGCTGCGCTACCTGCAGATCATTTTGATGTCGTCTATTCGAACGCGGTACTTGAACATGTCGAACATCCGCTCCAGACCCTGCTGGAAGCGCATCGGATTCTGCGTCCAGGCGGCGCTTTCTTCGCCGACACCGTGAACTGGGATAGTTACACCCAACAATTTCTGGGCCATCACTGGCGCTATCTGGAACCCTTGCACCACGTCCAGCTCTACACACCAGATAACGTTCGCGAACTCGCCAGGCGAACCGGCTTCATCGTTGAGCGGGTATGGACCACAGGCGTCCGGCTCAACGACCACAAGCCCGGGCTCGAATACCGGGCACCGGCCTGGCTGCAACTCTGCAAAGGCCTGTTGTCTCTGGCTACCCGATTCACACATAAAGGTGATTCAATCAAATTCCTCCTGCGCAAGTCGGGATGATCAACCTCTTGACCAATACCTTGAACAGCACCATAGACAAGACGATAAACAACTCGATGGATGAAACAGACAGAGCCATGCAGAACAGGGAATGGACCGACTACCTCATCGACTCGCTGGAAGTCGACGAAGACACCAGTCCGCTCTTCAATCCACAACCGCACACGGACGGTGAGCCGATCACCCGTGAACTCATCCGGCGGTATTTTCGCGACAACGTCTATCCGTTTGCAGAACGCCTGTCGATCAAACATTACTACCAGGAAAAGCGGCTGCTGCAGATCGAACTGGTGAAAATGCAGAACTGGGTGAAGGATAACGGCCAGAAGATCGTCATCATCTTTGAAGGCCGCGACGCTGCCGGTAAAGGCAGCACGATCAAGCGATTCATGGAGTATCTCAATCCGCGCGGGGCCCGCATCGTGGCGCTCGACAAGCCAACCATTGCCGAACAGGGGCAGTGGTACTTTCAACGCTACGTTGATCACTTGCCAACATCTGGCGAAATGGTCTTCTTCGATCGCTCCTGGTACAACCGCGCCGGCGTTGAGCGTGTCATGGGCTTCTGTACCCAGGAGGAGTACGACGAGTTTTTGCGAGAAGCCCCCCTGGTTGAACAGATGCTGGTGCGCAGCGGCATCCATATCGTCAAGTTCTATCTTTCGGTCAGCCGTGAAGAACAGGCCAACCGGATGCGGGAACGCGCGGTCAATCCACTCAAGCAGTGGAAGTTGTCACCCATTGATCGGATCGCCCAGGAACGATGGGACGACTACACCCTGGCCAAAGAAGCCAATTTCGACAAGACCGACACACCCGAGGCGCCGTGGATCATCGTCAAGGCTGAAGATCAGATGCGCGCCCGTCTGGAGTCCATGCGGCACCTGCTGGACCGTTTTGAATACACCGGCAAAGATGCAGCCGTTGCGAGACCCGCTCATTCATTGGTGCTTGCACCGTACTCCAGACTGCGCCAGCTGGAGAGTGACTGAATCCATGACAGCCTCAACGTGGGATCTTGAAACCGACGTCGTCGTTCTCGGCTCAGGCGGTTCCGGCCTGATTGCGGCACTGACGGCCAGTGATAGTGGTGCCCATACGATCGTCCTGGAAAAATCAGATCACATCGGCGGCACAACCGCCATTTCCGGCGGCATCGTCTGGGTTCCCAACAACCCGCATATGCGGCAACTCGGGCTTGCGGATTCCCGATCCGATGCCCTCGCCTACCTTGAATCACTGTCCCTGGGTGTCATGGACATGGCGATGGCCACTGCGTTCATCGATCAGGCGCCACTGATGATCGAGTATCTGGAAACACAGACCCCTGTCCATTTCCATGTTGCGTCGGGGTATCCGGATTACCACCCGGAAAATCCCGGTGGCAAACCCGACGGCGGACGTTCGCTTGACCCCGATCTTTTCTCGTTTCGGCAACTCGGGCCGTGGCAGCATCGCATCCTCGGTCGGGGTACCGATCTGCACCCCCAGGCGCCAGTGATTCCTCTGACACTGAAAGAATCCATGGGCCTATCGAAGGTCGATGCCGAGACACTCCTGCAGCGAACTGCGCAGGATCAGCGTGGTATGGGTCAGGCGCTGGTGGGCAGCCTCCTGCAGGGATGTCTCAACAAGGGAGTCGACGTGCGAACCGGCATTCGTGCGCGTGAACTGATTCGCGACGGACAGGCCGTTGTCGGTGTCATTGCAGACGAGGGAGACCAGACACTTCGCATCCGCGCACGTCGGGGAGTGATTCTCGCAACCGGCGGATTTGAGTGGAATCGCGAACTGGTGAGTGCCTTCCTGCGCGGCCCTCTCGATGGACCAGCGTCACCGCCAACCAATGAGGGCGATGGTCTCGTGATGGCCATGGCGCTGGGTGCTGCACTCGGCAACATGAGTGAAGCCTGGTGGATGCCAACGATTCCAATTCCCAACGATTCAATTGACGGCAAACCGCTGTTCCGGCTGTGCTTGTCAGAGCGAACGCTGCCAGGGTCGCTCATCGTCAACAAAAAAGGACGCCGGTTTGCCAATGAAGCTGCGAACTACAATGACATCGGTCGGGCATTTCATACTTTCGATCCCACCCACTTTGCGTTCGAGAACAATCCTGCCTGGCTGCTTTTTGAC
>JANNBJ010000121.1:0-12552 GCA_031385325.1 Gammaproteobacteria bacterium
GTTCGCCGATATGGGCGCAGAGGTCATCAAGATCGAACCTCCTCTTGGTGATCCGATGCGCGACTTGGGGCCTCGCAGCCCAACGGGTAACCCGGTATTCTATGGCGCGCTTAATGCTGGTAAATCCCTGCTGCGCCTTGATCTCAAATCTGATGAAGGCCGCACACGCATCCAAAAACTGCTCGCAGGCGCGGACATACTGATTGAAGGTTTTCGCCCTGGCGTGATGGCGCGTCTTGGGCTTGCCTACGAAACGCTGGCCGCCATCAACCCGCGAATCGTCGTGGCTTCGATCAACGGTGTCGGCCCGGATGGTCCTTACGCCAATCGGCGGGTTTATGACGCGGTGATTCAGGCGGTCACCGGTCTTGCTGACCTGCAATCGGTGGACACCGGTGCACCGACCATGATCAACACCCTGGTCGCCGACAAGGTAACCGCAATGACCGCCGCACAGGCGATCACGGCTGCCTTGTTCGCCGCAAGTCGAACCGGGGCAGGACAACAGGTAGCCATTTCAATGATCGACGCCAGCCTGTTTTTTCTCTGGCCGGACTCCATGAGCCGGCATGGCCTGGTGGGTGACGGCGTTGAACTGGCGCCGTATGCCTCGCATGCGGCGCTTCTCCGGCGAACACGTGATGGTCACGTTGCAGTGATGCCGGTGAAAATTGGTGAATGGGAAGGAGCGTTTCGTGCGCTGGGACTGCCGAATCTGTTTCAGGACGAACGTTTTTCCACTGGCGCGGCGCGCCTTGGCAACGCGGCATTGTTCCAACAGGTATTGTCCGGGGCTTATGCAACTTTCACGACGGATGAGATTTGCGCTCGTCTGGAAGCAGAGGATGTACCCTGGGCGCGCATCAACACGCGCGATCAGGTGATTGATGACCCGCAGATTCGCGCCATGGGTGCGCTGGTCGAGTACGAACACCCACGTGCAGGGCTGGTGCGACAACCCCGACCACCGGGACAGTTTCAGTCGACACCAGCCACACTGCATCGCCCGTCACCTGATCTGGGTGAACATACCGATGAAGTGCTTCGAGAGCTGGGCCTGGACGAAAGCAGCATTGTCGCGCTGCGAAAAGATGGCGTTGTGGCCTGAGGTCACTCTGGTTGATTCGCTCCTGCGAATTAACCATGTCCAAGCACTTCGCTGCAGCGAAGTGCGGAGCCGAAGCGGCTCCTCGCCCTGTCTTTTGTAAAGAGGCCCTGGGTTTCACACATGGAAAATGGTGGTGCATCCCTGCATCACAAAGGAAGGGTCTGATAAATCAGACCCTTCCTAACGCCTCTTCACGCAAACCCCACCAACACTGCCAGGTTCTTGATAACACACACCACTGACGCCGCAATCCTGATTGGAAGAACAGGACTTCGGCTCAACACCATCGACGTCGAGACGAGGTTTGTCTGGTCCTCGATTCCTGTCGTTGCCACCTTCCATGCCACCGGCGCAGACGCCGTACTGCTGGGCAGGCTGACGGATGCACTTGTTGCCGACGTCGCAGTCCGTGTCCAGGTTGCACGCGCGCAGGGGTGTGGAGAAACACCCGAACAACAAAGCTGCGAACACGATTCTGCCGGTCATGATTTTCTCCAGGATACGTGGGAAACCATGTCCAGCCGGACCAAGCGCCCGGCTGGCACCTTATACCCTTAGCCCTTTTTACCTGCTCCTTTCTTCGGCAACCGCCCTTCGATGTAGTCGTCAATCAATTCGTGATAACGACGAATCCGCGTCTCCTGGGCAGACAGGTAAACACCTTGGAATCCGCGTGAACGAAAGCCGCGCTGCTGTGAAATGAAGACAGACATGTCGTCCTCGATTCCTGGCCCGATGGACTCGGTGAGGTAGTTGATCATGGTGACGTCGGCTTCCTGACCATCAACAAGATCACCGTCTTCGAGTGTGCCGCCGCGGCTGGTTTGTCCCGCTTCGATCGACGCCGGGCTCGAATACCACCAGTTGTCAAACAGACACTGCTCCGGATCATCACGGTGCGGGCGAGCGCGCAGGAAGTGGAAACCGTCGGACCAGACGGACACTGCGAAGTTTGGAAACAGCGTGTAGTGGAAGGCATCCGTCAGCTGTTCGGCCGGTACTTTGGCGTAGTGGGTGTAACCCCGCGCCGGGCCGAGTTTCTGTTTCGCCGCTTGCAACGCGGCGCGGGTGTCTTCCGGTCGTCCCTTGAAGTTGGCTGGATCGATATCCCAGGCGCGCAGCTGGCTGGCTAACGGTTCGATGATGTTGCCTTCCTTGTCCGTCGACCCAACCCCGAACCCGCCCTTCATGACCATGCGGTTGTGGCCCTGGTCCGACAGATCGAATCGCGTTTCCTTGTAGTAGGTATCGATGTTGCCGCGGATCTTCTTGCGGTCGGTATCCGGTGTGGCGCCCATATGCACCGTCGGCACGTGGTACGACTCGTTGAAGTTGTCGAGTACCACTTTCCAGTTGCAGGGCAACCACGCCGAGCGCGCCATGGTGCGCTTCCAGTTGCCAAGGTCGAGATTGCTCCAGGCATCCCAGATAGGTCCCAGGTATTCCTTGAGGCTGACACAATCCCGATCCATGTTGACCCAGATGAATCCGGCAAAGGTGTCGCAGGCGAGTTCCTGCAAACGTACCTTGCCGCATGGATTGCCATCGGGAAAATCTTCCTTGTCCGGGGCAAAGTTGAGTTCGCCGTCCGGCATGAAAGCCCAGCTGTGATATTTGCAGACAAAGCGTTTCACGCTGCCTGTAGGGCCTGTTACCAGTGGGTTACCGCGATGCTGGCAGACGTTATAGAAGGCTTTGACGCTACCGTTGGTCTGGCGAACCATGAGAATCGATTCGGGTCCGATCTCTTCGAGCTGCCAGTCGCCGGGTTTCGGAATCCGGGATTCCCGTCCCAGCAACAGCCATACCCGGGTCCACATGTTTTCCCATTCCTGATGGAAAAACTCGCGGGAAGTAAAACGGTAGCCGGGAATCGTGTGACCCCGGGTCTTCTGCTGTGGCCACGTATCGAGCTCGTTTCTTTCCAGAGTTTCTGACATGGAGTGCTCCTCACCTTTTCGCGTGCTGAATTGATCGTGTGGGGCAGGGTGAACATCCATTGACATCAGTCGCCTGAACACTGTCGGGATCCTGCCGCCGAAGGCTGAGTATCCACCACTGATCAGGCGAAGGGAATGGACAGCAAGCCGTGATTGGGCAGTTCAGGCCGTGTCGAACCATCGGTCAGCGAAAGGCGTTGGCGATGGCAGTTTCCAGACCATGCATCCCCTGATCAGCCTTGAGGTTCCAATCCTGCACACATCTCCCCTCATGCAACAGCACGGCACTGGTACAGCAGCGCTCCACCAGCGGCAGCCCATGCGTGGCCATCACCACCGCAAGATGCCCGGCCGACACCTCTCGAACCAGGATCGACTCGAGCCTTGCGCCGCTGAGCGCGTCCAGGCCATTAAACGATTCATCCAGCAGCAGAAGCGATGGGTTCTGGACCATCGCCAGTGTCACGCTGGTTCGCTGTCGCAGGCCAAGCGTCAACCACCCTATTGGCTTGTTCAAATATGGAGTCAACTGCAAGGCGTCCAGTATCTCGAGCGCAAGATCGGAGGGTTTGGTCAGGTCGCAGGCGACGGCATGAACATCCAGACACTGCGCCAGGGTAAGGGCACCAGGCAGAATTTCGGGCGGCACGGCCACGCCAATGTGTCTGCGTGCGGCCGTTGGGTCCATGGCGACGTCGATGTCGTGAACCAGGATGTGCCCAGCCTGCAGTGGCAGCTGATGGCTGATGCACTTCAGGAGTGTGCTCTTGCCGCTGCCATTGGCCCCCAACAAGCCGACCCACTCGCCCATGGCGACTTTCAGCGTGACACCCTGCAGCGCCTGTGCAGCGCCGTAGCCAGCGGTAATTTCATTCACTTCAAGCATCGGATTCAAGGCCTGACCTGTCGAAGTTGCCATAGAGCGATCATGGGTGCGACCAGCGCAAGCCACAGAACTGGAACGACCAGTAAGAATACGCATATCCCAGGCACGATCAGCAAAACGCTACGGCGTGCCCGGACTGCATTGAATCGATGCCGGAAGGCTGCGCTGAAACAAACGACCACACAGGCGAGTACAAAGGCGGCTATGAAGATAACTGCCTGCATCGGCATCTGCAGAGCAGCGAGAACTGCCAGCAGCATGGCCAGTACCCCGAAGAACCACACCGACACGCGCAACAGGGTCAGTCGGGCAAAGGTGCCACGCGACATGGGCGTTGTGGCAAGCCATGCGGCCATCAGAAAAAGGTGACGCCACGCCCCCGCCACCAGCCACACCAGTGCCAGGGACAGCACGGTCACTGCAACCAGCAGCATGGATGGGCCACCACCGATACCACCTGGAATGAGGCCCAGCGTCACGGCCAGCCATGGCGCCATTTTTTTGCCGGAGAGCCGCGCGGCGGCCCACGCCAATGGCAATTTCGCGATGGCGCTGCGACCAGAACCTGCAATCGGCAGTCGACGTCCATCCGGGGGTGGGGCGGACCTTTGTTGGATTGCGCGACCGGCCAAAGCGAAACCGAGGGCGCTGCCAATCACCACAGAGAGCAGCAGCAGCGCGAGTTGGTCGCGATGGGTGGACAGCGTAGTGATCAGCAAGGGCACGACCAGGATCAACACACGAGCGGTTCGAACTGCTTCCCATAGTGTCTGCTGCCTTGTTGAAATCGGTAATGCGGAAAGCCAGCCGCTTGAGAATTGCAGCTGGATCGACGGCCGGTACTGCCAGCAGATAATGGCTGCAGCGCTCGCCAGCGAGGATGCGGCCGGCCACGGATAGGTCACGGTCCAATCGACGAGTGGCGCAAGTGCAATGGGAAAGAACAGTGGGAGCAAGGCCGAACCGCACAGCGCGAACCACCACCACCAGCGCATGACCAGAGGGGCAGCCGCCTGTGCATGTCGATCTGCAAGAAATAGCGCGTGGGTGGTCAGTACACTCGGGATGATCACGATGTTGTGGTCATGGTCATGCGGCTATTCCTGGAACTGCAGCGCATACAGTCGGGCATACGTTCCGCCAAGTGCGAGGAGTTCTGAGTGAGTTCCCAGTTCGCGCAATTGCCCATGCTCCAGCACGGCAACTCGATCAGCTTCCTGAATGGTCTGCAACCGATGCGCGATGATGATCGAGGTGCGGCCTGAAGTAAGCACCTGCAGTGCGTCCTGGATCAACTGCTCTGTTTCGGTGTCGATACTCGCGGTTGCTTCATCCAGCACCAGGATTTCCGGATCAGCCGCCAGTACCCTCGCAAACGCCAGTAGTTGCCGTTGCCCTTGCGACAGGTTTCTCCCACGCTCAACCAGCGGTGTGTCGTAACCCTGGGGCAATCGCGCGATGAACTCGTGTGCATGCACGTGCCGCGCCGCCTGCTCGATCTGCGCGCGCGAGATGTCGGGATTCCCAATGCTGATGTTGTCGTGCACCGTGCCTGCGAATACGTGGAAATCCTGCAACACGATACCGATCTGCTTGCGCACCACGGCGGACGGAAGGTCCATCAGGTCCACACCGTCCAGGAAGATCGATCCAGCCGCGAAGTCATAGAATCGTGCCAACAGACGGATGATGGTGCTCTTGCCAGAGCCGGTTGGTCCGACCACTGCGAGTTTTTCGCCGGGCCGGATGTGCAGTGAGAGATTGCGCAGCACGAGGTTGTCCTGGGAATAACCGAAGTCGAGATTCCGAATCTCGATTTCGCCACGCAGATCGGCAGGCAGTGCCGCGGGTTGACGCGGCTCGTGGATGGACTCGTCCCAATCCAGTGCCTGGAATATTCGTTCGGCGCTGGCCATGGAACGGAACAGGACGTTGTACTGCTCGCCAACGACGACGATGGGGCGCACCAGCATGTCAACGAACTGGGTAAACAGGATGACGCTGCCAAGCGTTACGGTGCCTTGCAGCGCATCACCACCACCCATCCAGATGATCACGCCCATGCCCGCGGCACCGATGTTGTCCATGAATGCGCCATACCAGGTTTCCAGGCGGATGGCGTGATTTTCCTCGTTGCGGTTCAGCTGGTTGATCTGCGTGTAGCGGGCCAGGTTATGGTGCTCGCGCCGGTTCAACTGAACGACCGGCATCCCGGAGATGTTCTCCTGCAGGTTCTGATTCAGCTGCGACACACTCTGCCGAATGTTGCGATACACCATGCGCGTGACACGCCGGTAGAGAATGGTGGCCACGGCGACGATCGGCAATGCCAGCAACAACGTGCCCGTCAGCTGGGCGTTGATGGTGAACATGAGCACGATCGCGACGATGAAAGGCGTGAATTCACCGATCAGTACTCCAAACCCGGACAACAGCTGAAACAGCTGTTCGACGTCGTTAGTCACACGTGTCATGACACGACCGATTGCCACCCGGTCGTAAAACGATGCGGGCCGGGTTTCCAGGTGCGTGAACAGATCATGCCGCAGATCACGCAGGGCGCCGAGTACTGCGGTCGTCAGATAGACACGATGATAGTGAGCCGTTGTTGCCCACAGACTGACCACCAGCAGATACAGAAGACAAGCGGCAGCGATCAGATCCAGTCCTGTCAGCGTGGCCAGCTGATGGGTCAGGGTATTCATGCCAAAGTCGGGCATGGCAACTGGCTGACCACCCGCCAGCAATCCATCGATCACCACGCGAGAGACGATGATGGGCATGACGATGGCCAGGATCGAGGCGATAACAACGAGGACGATGCTGATGGTCATCGTCCGTCGATGGGGCCGTACCCACTGGAACAGGCGTTTGAGTAATTGTGTGTCGAGCGCTTTGCCTGCGATCTCGGCGTCGAAGACGCCGTAATCACGCTTCGCGGAAGGTGCTGATGACCTCATGCCTGCATCTGCACTCACGTTTGAGCGCTCGAGGCTGGCGCTTCTGTCTTGTTATCCCCATGCAATCCGGCCTGCAGTTTGAGCTTCTGGATGCGATCGAGCTCTGCGTACCAGCCATCACTCGCCATCAACGTCTCATGACTGCCAAGCTGGGCGACTTGACCGTCGTCGAGTACGAGAATCCGATCGGCGTGGCGGGCGGTTGAGACACGATTGGTAACCAGCAACGTGGTTCTGCCGCGCCTGGCCTCGAACAGCCGCTCGAGGATCTGCTCTTCTGTCTGAGTGTCGACGGCGCTGAAGCAGTCATCGAGGATGAGCACGGGGGAGTTGCGAATCAGACCACGGGCCAGCGTACTGCGCTGCTTCTGTCCACCGGATAAAGTCACACCGCGTTCACCCACCAGAGTATCGAGTTCTGCTTCGAATGATTTGACGGTGGTCAGCAGATCGGCGTCTTCCACCGCTTCCCAGATTTCTTCATCCGGTCGTGCAGGATCGTCGTAGCTCAGGTTGTGCCGCAACAGTTCGGCAAACAGGAAAGGGTCTTGCGGCACCAGGACGATCTGCCGTCTAAGTTGCTCGAGCGGATAGTCGCGGATGTCGACGCCATCAACCCGCACAGTGCCAGCCGGTGGATCGAGTAATCGGACGAAGCAGTTGAGCAGGGTGGTCTTGCCCGCTCCCACGCGACCCATGATGGCGATGATTTCGCCGGTGTTCACCGTCAGGTCGATCCCGGAAAGCGCGTCGTGCCCGATACCAGGGTAGCGGTAACTCAGACGATGCAGTGTCAGTTCGCCACTGATCTGTACCGGCGCATCGGCTCCTGGCGTGTCGACCACCTCTGGCAGTGAATCGAGAATCTGGAAGAGGCGCTGTGTGCCGGATGCACCCCTCTGCCACAGCGTTACCATCTGGCCAATTTCCCGCACCGGCCACAACACCATGCCGACATAGGAAAAAAAGGCGGTGAACGTGCCGAGGCTCATGGTGCCATCGCGCACCATGCTGCCGCCGTAGCCCAGGATGATCACGGTCGAGAACGCTGCCATCCAGGGCATGATGGCGCTGATGAAAGAATTCAGGCGGACCAGTGCGTGAAAGCGTACGTTGTATTCGTCACTTACCGTATCGAACCGCCGGATCTCGTGTTCCTCCTGAACGAGTGCTTGCACGGTACGAATACCGTACAGGTTGCCTTGAACCTGCTCTGAAAGATCGGAAAAACCCTGCTGTACACGCATCGAACGCGCAAACACCTGTCTGGCGGCCAACCAGCCGACGATGCCGATAGGCAGTAACGGCAGTAACAGGATGGCAGTCAGCAGTGGCGCCAGCGAGACCATGGCGATGACACCCACGGCGGCAATCGTGATATTCACCAGCATCGTGCGTAACCCGGAGCCAATGAATTCGCGCACCAGTGCAATGTCGTTGATCGCTCTGGCCATGAGGTCGCCGGTAGGATTGCGAGCGAAGAAGGCAGGACCTTGCAACTGCAGATGCGAGTACACCCGTTTGCGCAGGTCGTAGGCCACGTAGACGGCGATGCGGCGAATGATGCGGCGAGCGTTGGCCAGCGCCACCAGTCGCACGATGACACAGGCCAGTATGCCTAACGCCGGGAACACCAGCATGGCTTGAGCGTCACTGACCAGCAGATCCCCTGCAGTGATGTGCGGCTGGGCAGAGTGGATCGCGTCGATACTGTCGCGCAGGAACAGAGGAATCAGCGCATCCAGTGATCGCGCCGACAGCAGCAGGGAGACTGCGCCCCAGAACGGCAGCCGATAGCGGGTGTGGTATGTCCAGAGGCGTCGCAACGGACTGCGCGGTGATGCGTTGGACTCCATTGGAGATCCTTCACCTGCGACTGCTGACAACCTGCGATCCATGGGCTCTTCGACTCAATGAAAAGACTGGGTTGTCCGACAGCGGCGGGCTGACGATTACCCGATAAAGCCGATGGTGGTCTGCTGGCATCCACTGCCAAAGGTCCACCCGCTAAACACTGAGGAGAATAACGATCCGGACTACTCACGTCATCTGTTGCCTGTGGCTGAGTTCGTCTGACTTGTCATTGTCTCTGCTTCATCGCACTCTCAGGACTACTGAAACAGCGGTGATACCGATATGCGCACTGAAGTCATTCACTACAAGGTTGATGGACGCGACATGGTGGGTACATTGTGTGTGGGAGAAGGCGCGCACCAACGTCCCGCCGTGCTGGTGTGCCATGAGGGTCCGGGCCAGGACGACAACGCGCGCAACTATGCCCGGCGACTCGCGGAGCTTGGGTACGTCGCGTTTGCGCTCGACTATGTCGGTGGCGGCAGGTGGGAGACTGATCGCAACAAGATGATGGCGCACCTGATGGAGTTGAGTGCCGCACCCGATCGTATCGTCGCCATCGGCCAGGCTGGCCTCGACATCCTGCTGGCTCAACCGGAGGCGGATGCGAAGCGGGTTGCCTCCATCGGCTTCTGTTTCGGTGGCACCATGTCGTTTCAGCTCGCCCGTGCCGGCGTCCCCCTGCAGGCTGCCGTCGGATTCCACGCCGGGCTAACCACGATTGCACCAGCGCGCGAGGGCATGAAGACGAGGATCCTGGCGTTGATCGGCTCTGATGATCCGATGATTCCACCGGCCCAGCGCGATGCTTTTGTTGCGGAGATGTCGGCCGCGAAAGCCGATTGGCAGATGGTGCTGTACGGCGGCATCCAGCACAGCTTCACCAATCCGGCCGCGGTGAAGGCGAACCTGCCCGGCATCGTGTACGACGCGTTGACGGAGCGGCGATCATGGGCAGCGATGCGTCAGTTGTTCGACGAGGTGTTTGCCTGAAGGAGCGCATGTGCTGAAGGTTCGCAGGGGTAAGGACCGGGGGCATGCCAGTCATGGCTGGCTGGACTCGTGGCACACGTTTTCGTTTGCCGAGTATCGTGATCCACAGCACATCGGCTTTCGCAACCTGCGCGTCATCAACGATGACACGGTGCAACCTGGTCGGGGGTTTGGCACCCACAGCCACCGCGACATGGAAATCATCACCTATGTGCTCGAAGGGGCGCTCGAGCACAAGGACAGCCTGGGTAACGGCTCCGTCATACGCCCTGGTGATGTTCAGCGCATGAGTGCTGGTCGAGGTGTGCGCCACAGCGAATTCAATGCGTCGCAGGTTGATCCCGTGCACTTCCTGCAGATCTGGATCGAACCCAATGTCATGGACGTGGAACCTGGTTATGAGGAACTGCACGTTCCAATGGCTGAAAAACGGGGGCGCCTGCGATTGATCGCTTCGCCAGACGGTGATCCCGGTTCGGTGAAAATCCGTCAGGATGCACGGATCTATGCAGCGGTTCTCGATGGTTCAGACAAGGTCACGCACCTGCTGGCCGCGGGACGTAATGCCTGGGTGCAGGTTGTTCGCGGAGCGGTGAAGGTCAATGGCGAGGCGCTGACTGTCGGCGACGGTGCGAGTATCAGTGATGAGATCGGGATCGAGTTTTCTGCGGCGAAGCGTTCGGAGCTTCTGCTGTTTGATCTGCCCTGACCGGGTTCATATCGCGAAACCGATGATCGATCATGTCTTGGGCCGGCCACGACGCTGTGCAGAAGTGACCATTGATGCCTTGCGACCCGGGCTGGTCTTGCTCCTGGTCGGCGTGACCACCTCACCATCGAAAGTCTCTATCAACCGCACCGGCGCGGTGAGTCGCCAGGCAGCTTCAAGAAGCTGTGGCAGCGCCGCCCGGCGCAGGGTCCCGAGGTTGATGAGCACCATCGGATAGTCACGGTAATGATCGGTGATGAAGAAGGTGTTCGGGTCCGCCTGCATCAGCATTTCCCGATCAACGAAGTCGCATTTCAGCGCCAGGGCGCCTTCTGCTTCGGTACGCAGGCGACCTATGAGCTTGCCTTTCACTCTCAGACTGGGCGTGTTGTAGGAAGTACTCTGTGTCACCTCCGGCAGTTGTAACGCCGCTGCTACCACGTCTTCGAAAGTGATGGCCATCTCTGCCTCAACCTGCGCCTTGACTCTGAACCACGGGCTACAGCAGGGGCTTGCGCAGATGCCAGTCAGTCGCCTGTTCGTAAGCGTGGCCGACCCGCACTACCATCGCTTCATCGAAGGGGCGACCAGCAATCTGCAACCCGATCGGCAGCCCGTTGCGGGTGAAGCCACACGGCAGCGAGAGTGCAGGAAGATGTGTGGCGTTGAACGGCGCGGTGCATCGAATCATGGCTGACAGGACGTCACTCTCGATGCCACCATAGTTGGCAGTGTCCTGACCGATCGGCGCAGCTGCGATGGGCGTGGTTGGAGTAACCAGCACATCAACGGTTTCCAGCACTTTGCGCATGCCTGCAGTGAGCGCATCACAGGCACGCAGCCCCACCATGAGGGCCGCGGTTGGGGGCGCCACACCACGAAGTTGTGCCTGCAGATCCGCTCCGAAATCCTGCATACGCGTGCGCATGGAACGGGCGTGAATCTCCTGGGCTTCGGCGAGAACAAATCCGAACACGCCCATGACGCCCTCATCGACACCCGGCAGTTCAACGTCGCGGACGTCGGCCCCGAGACGTCGAAACTCGGACAAGGCCGCTTCGACCGCTTCGGCGATGCCATCTTCAAGGTGATCGAAGAAATAGCCGCGTGGCACACCGATGCGCAGACCGCGTACTCCGGTTCGCAAGTCGGCTGTCACATCGCTCACCGGCATTCTGACGGTGGTCGGATCTGCCGGGTCATAACCCGCCATCGCATTGAGCATCAGCGCCGCGTCCTCGACGGTGCGTGTAATCGGGCCGGCATGATCGAAGCGGTAGGAGAGTGGCAACACACCGGCTTTGCTGACCCGTCCGTACGTGGGTTTCAATCCGACTACGCCGCATACCGAGGCGGGCATGCGAATGCTGCCACCCGTATCCGTGCCGGTGGTGGCGATGGCAAGGCCTGCAGCGATCGCGGCACCGGAACCGCCACTGGAGCCGCCAGGAATTCGATTCAAATCCCACGGATTGCGGGTTGGACCAAAGTGCGGATTGTTGGTGGTGACACCGTAGGCATACTCGTGGGTATTGAGTTTGCCAAGCAGCACCGTGCCCGCTTCGCGTAGTTTGCGCGCGACCGTGCAGTCGTCGACAGGTACGTGATTGGCGTGGATTTTTGCGCCGCCGGTGGTGCGAATGCCGGCAGTCTCATAGAGATCCTTGTGAGCGATCGGAATGCCATGCAGTGGGCCGCGAGATTTCCCGTTCACCAGTTCGTCACTTGCACGCCGTGCGTCCTCTCGGGCGCGCTCCGCAGTTACGGTGAGGTAGGCGTTGATGCGCGGGTTCAACTGGTCGATGCGCTTGAGATAGGCGTCGGTCAGTTCTAGCGGCGAGAGGTCCTTCGCTTTAAGCGCGTGTGCTGCGGCTGCGATCGTGAAATTTGCCAGATCAAGTTCTGCCATGAGGTACGCCTCTGTGCCGGATGCTGTCTGAATGCATGCTTACGGATCGGTTCTATTGTGCTGGTCGTTTTGCGACAGCCAGTTCACCCAGCTTCTGAGCCATGAACTGGGCGGAGGTTTCCAGATGATTGTTCACCTCTTTGTCAATGAACGACACCAAGCCTTTCTGGTCGATGTAGAAGGTCCAGCGGTT
>JANNBJ010000129.1:0-21256 GCA_031385325.1 Gammaproteobacteria bacterium
TGCTTGAAGAAAACGCTCTGGAATTGGTCTGCGTTGATCTGGTTCGCAAAGACCAAGGCTTCAAAGGAGCTCATGAAACTGCGCCGCAGGTCATGGCCGATTCAGCTGCGGCAATCATGTACACCTCTGGCTCGACAGGAAAGCCCAAGGGCGCCGTCATCACACATCGAAACATCGTGCGGCTGGTTTGTGGCACAGACTACGTGCCGTTTGGCCCCGAGCGGACTTTCCTCCAGCTTGCACCGCCGGTCTTTGATGCCTCGACGTTCGAGATCTGGGGTGCACTGCTCAATGGCGGCAGGTGCGCCATCATGGCTGAACGGCAACCATCGCTCCGATCCATAGCGCACGCCATCGAAAAATACCGGGTGGATACACTGTGGCTGACGGCTTCGCTGTTCAATGCTTTCATAGACGAGCAGCCGGACCTGCTGAGCGGTGTTTCCTGGCTTGTTACCGGCGGTGAGGCACTATCGGTGTCCCATATCAGGCGAGCGATTCAGCTTCTACCAAACGTAAATTTCGTGAATGGTTATGGGCCGACCGAGACCACGACGTTTGCATGTTGCTACGCGATTCCAAAGGTGCTGCCGGTTGATATCCCTTCGATTCCCATTGGGCGACCCGTTGCGAATACGTACTGCCATGTGCTCGACAAACACGGTCAACTGGTGCCGATTGGTGTACCTGGCGAACTCTATATAGGCGGCGATGGGGTGGCGGCAGGGTATCTAGATCGCACATCCCTGACCGCGGAGCGATTCGTTCCATCGCCTTTTGGTGACGGCCGTACGCTCTACAAGTCCGGCGACCGGGTTCGCTTCCGACCTGATGGCTGTCTTGAATTCATGGGCCGATTCGATGAGCAGGTGAAACTGCGCGGATTTCGTATCGAACCTGCCGAGATCGAAGTCGTATTGACAGAACTCCCGGTTATTCGACAGGCCCTCGTGATGGTGCGTGAGGATCACTCCGGTGACAGACAACTGGTTGCGTACCTTGTTGGTGAGGGTATCGAAGCCGAGTCTGTCAAAGCTCACCTCTCTCGTCGTTTGCCGGAGTACATGCGTCCTGCCGCGATGGTCATGCTGCCAATGATGCCACTCACGCCCAATGGCAAGGTCGACCGTCGCGCTTTGCCTGTACCGGATGCGACGTTCACTAATCGAGATCGGGTGTCAGGTGTTCCGGGTACGGCCATGGAACGGGAGATCCATCGAATCTGGTCACAGATCATGGAGATTCACGAGTTTGGTGTGCATGACAACTTCTTTGCACTCGGCGGTCATTCACTCCTGGCGGCACGTGTTACCCACCGAATAAGCGAGCAATTCAACGTCGAAGTGTCGCTTCGTATGCTGTTTGAAAATCCAACGGTGGCTGGCCTGGCAAACAGCTTGAGCCTCAAGGATTCCAAGATCGGTGGCAAAACCCAGGTCGAATCCGTTGCCCTGGCCGTTCCAGTGACGGATGCCCTGGTGAGCATTGTCCGGCCAAGCAGAGGCAGGGGCTGGGTGGTTTGTGTGGGAGGGCATGTCATCGAATCGCTGCTGGCGCTGCCTGAAGATATTGGCATCCTCTATCTGGGGAGTGGGGCGACTGATCCACTCCTATTCCATCGCCAGGGGATAAATGGCGCTGTCAGGCGTTATGTGAAGGAGATACAGAGTCTGCACCTGACCGGGCGGTTCGTGACGATTGGCTTCAGCTATGGTGGCCTCGTGGCGTACGCCTTGACCGCGGAACTTCGCAAGCTGCCGGGTTATCTGATCGATTGTGTGCTTCTCGAGCCATCAACCCCTGGCTCGCGTACCAAGCCAATACTTTCGTTGCTGTCGAGGGGAGTCGCGTTTCTTGGCAGATTAGTCCGGCAGGGTCCACCAGCGTTTGCTCAAGCGGTACGAAATCGAGTGGAAGCGAAAACTGGTTTGGCGGATAACACGGTGGCTTCCGAAGCAGATCGGGAGTGGAATCACATTGGTCCACAACTGATCATCAATGTCACTCGTTATCGACCCAGGCGAACGGCATCGACGGGGGTACATCTGCTCATCGGTGATCACTGGATCGAACATCAGCTCGGTCGCTTTCAGCGGCGATTCACGGCTCAGCCATCGATTCATTCCCTCGGTAACATCAATCACCACGCTGTCGTTGATCGGGCAGACATCATTCAGCGCTGGCGCAAGTTGTTGGAGACTATTCTTCACGAGGTGTCCGCAGATGCTGAAGATGCTGAATAAGACAAGGTCAGTCGGACTGATGAGGCATCATCGCACGAGCGAACTGTTCTGTGATTTTCGTGGGGCGAGTGATTGCGCTGCCCACCACTACCGCCCAGGAACCAATCAACATCGCCGCAGTTGCTTGACCCGGCGTATCGTATCGACCTTCGGCAATGACAGGTATGTGCACGCGTTGAACCAGTGTGTGCACCAGGTCGAGATCCGGACCAGCCGCAGCAGACAGTCCGTCGACGTAGCCGGCCAATGTGGTGGCCAGCGCATCCGCACCCAAGTCCATGGCACAGCGACCGTCGTCAAGGCAAGAACGTCGGCCATCTTTTGCATGAACAGACTGCGATACAACGGATGAAGGCGGTGAGCCTGACAAGACACCACAAGCCCGCGCGGGATGATTTCCCGGAAGTGCCTGATAGTGTGGTTTCCAGTGTCAACGGCCATGCGGCACCCGCTTCTGTCTTGCCTGATGCAAGAAGTCTAATGCAACCGGGAGGCGCATGGTGTCAGCCATAGCCAGACGATTTGAATCAATTGCGGCGCTCCATTCGACGCGGGAAGCCGTCAAGTCAGGGACTCGCGTGCTGACCTATGGTGACCTCGACCGTTGTGCAGAAGAACTCGCCAATCGGATTCGAGCGCTCCTCGGTGCTGATGATGGATCTGTTGGACTTCTACTCGAACATGGTGTTGATCTTGCTACAGGTGCACTGGCTTGTCTGAAAGCAGGTCGTACCCACATTCCCCTTGATCTGAATAACCCCGCCGAGCGTCAGATAGCAATACTTGGTGACGCGCAGGCACGGCTCGTATTGAAGATGAAGTCCACTCCTCTGCCGCCCCTCGATGGGGTAGTTGTGCTGGAAATGGATGAACCCGCCGCATTCGCGTTGCTGCCTCCGGTAGCCTGTGACTCAGACCATCCTGACGTTGCCTTTCTCCTGTACACCTCTGGATCAACCGGGGAGCCTAAAGGAGTTATCTACCGGCATGACAGCGTCGTGGCCCGGGTTGCAGACTTCAATCGGTTTGCCGTTGGTCCCGGAGATCGCATCACCGCTCTGGGCTCCGGGGGTATGAACATGTACCGCGCGCTGCTCACCGGCGCCACCCTGGTTGCATTGAATCTGCGAGAAGTCAGTGTTGACGACCTGCCACAGTGGCTCGCTGACGAGCACATCACCGTTTATCACTCGGTGCCGACTGTCCTTCGCCGACTGATGTCTTCGCTTCCAGGCAGACTCGATCTTCCCGATCTGCGGCTGGTCAACATTACCGGCGAAACAATGCTGTCGAGTGATGTCGCGATGTTCCGTGAGTGGTTTCCGGCGACCTGCGAACTGGTCAACGGTCTCGGAACGACGGAAGCCGGTACTTTTTGCGAGTTTCGCATCGACGGGAGCACGCCGGTGATGGCAGGTCCGGTTGCCGTGGGATATGCCATTGAGGGGAATGAAGTACTTTTGCTGACGCAGGATGGTGCAGTGGTGCCGGATGGTGAAATCGGCGAAATCGTCGTTGTTGGCGAGCACCTCGCGGCGGGGTACTGGCGGCAACCATTGAGAACCGCGGATCGCTTTTCTGTAGTTGAGTCAAATGGTACCCCGACGAGCAGAAGGACCTACAGGACCGGGGATCTTGGGCGATTTCTTCCGGATGGTTCATTACTCCATCTGGGTCGCGAGGACTTCCAGGTGAAGATTCGCGGACATCGGGTGGAAGTTGGCGAAGTCGAGGTCGCCTGTCGCAAGCATCACGCTGTGCGGGAAGTCGCTGTCGTTGGTCGTCCGGACTCGTCCGGAGTCATCCGTTTGTGCGGCTATGTCGTGCCGCAGCCCGATGCGTGTATCGACAGGTCTGAATTGATGACCTTTCTGCGCGACCGTTTGCCGGAGTACATGGTGCCGCGCAATATTGAAATTATCCCTGCACTGCCAGTTACCCCGAACGGAAAGGTGGATCGTCTGGCCTTGCCAGATCCCGTCATCGCAGGCTCAAACGACTCCGCTGAACTGGTTGCCCCACCTAACGACCTCGAAAGAGTGCTGCTCGGACTCTGGAAGGAAATCCTGCAAGTCGAGAACGTATCGATTCACGATGACTTTTTCGCTCTGGGCGGCGATTCGATGGGTGCCACACGGGTGGTGGCCCGCATCTTCTCTGATCTGAATATCGAGATACCGGCGAGTACGGTGTTTCGCGCATCTACCATTGCCGACCTCGCACTCATGGTCGAAGAATTTCGCGCGTGAATGGATCTGTTGCGTTGCTCAGGACCGGAGTGTGAGCCCGTCGCGGTGGCGAATGTTCCTGCCCAGTTTGCGACTGCCATGCGTTCAAAAGTAAAGCCGTCTCGCGTTCGTGAATCGTTATACAGCGTTCTGATGAGTGGGCTCGCATTGGTGGTCAGCGTTGTCATCTTCGATTGGGTCTCCTACCGATTGATCTCCCCTGTCTACGTGAGTCACTTCCCCGACTATCGCACGTGGCATAAACCGTTAGGGTTTGCCGGTCGCAATGCGTACCCGTTCGATTACTTCGTTGCGCATGATCGCCGCGGTTTTGACATTGGCAGAGACCGGCGGGCCAAACACTGGGTGGAAGGTGAAATTTTCGACATCTGGTCAAACAGCCTCGGTTGTTATGACTCGGAACCCGATCGATCCAAGCGCTATGTCTATCTCGTTGGCGACAGTTTTACCTGGGGCTATGCGCCCTATGATTCGAAGTTTGGAACATTGCTGGAAAGGTCGACTGGCTGGACGGTTTACAAGTGTGGGGTGACCCATAGCGGCCAGTGGCATCAACTGGACAAAATGCAGGAAATTCAAGCCCAGGTTGGAACCAGACCGGTCGCGATGCTGGTCTTCTGGTACTTCAATGACATCGCCAATGACCGCTACTACCCACACAGTACTGTCGTTGATGGATGGCAAGTGGATGATGTTCAGATCGAACAGGATGGAACCCCGGAGCGGATCGATCGAGGAACATTGACGAGGCAGGTCCGTGAGCGCCTGCGTGCAATGGTTATCCAGCAGGGTCAACCTGAGTACACGCTGCGTGACACATTGCTGCAGTATTCCATTGTCTTCAATCTATTGCGGTGGACTAAACAGGCAGTGTTTTCCCGATCGTTGCCGGCGACCGCTAATGGGGAGACCATTGCCAGCGCAGTTCGAAAGAACCTGTACGACGTAGAATCGACGAGAGATGGCCGAGTGTTTTACTCAGCCAATCCAATTGCCGACCGAAACAAGGCGGCATTGCTTGCTCTCAAGCAGCAGGCGGCAGAATTCAATGCGATGTTCGCCGTTGTCCTGATTCCCACGCCTCAACATCCATTCGACACCCGATGGCACGAAGAGGTGGTGGAGTTTCTGGATGAAAACGAAATGACGTCGGTTGATCTCGCCAGTTCCTTCATTGAACGGGAAGAGAGCGCTGAATCCGTCTTCCTGTTGGATGGACATCTTTCAAGACACGGCAATGCTGTCGTTGCACAGGTTCTCAAAGAGAAGTTCGGTGATTTGATCAATGGCCGACTCACTCAGCCGCCAACCTTTTGAGCGACTTGTTCGGAGGTTGAGCAATTGGCCCGGTGACACAATCCCGGGTTCATCGCGTCAGACAGCGCCGCTCCTGCGGCCTAATTGAGCCTCAATGTCTGCCACGCTCCGAAACGAATATTCCCTGCCTCGTTTGCTCAGGATCAAGAGTCGTTCGTCTGCCAGTTTCAGCAGGTCCGTCCTGGCTGTCTGATAGGTCACCCCATGCGATTTCCGATGACTTTCATGGTGTAGGCAGTTCCGGGGTGCTTGATTGCGCGGCTGATCAACGTGATCTGTCGATGATTCAGGTCTGATGAACCGAGCAACTCATCCACACTCCGAACCTCTTCGGACTTGCGTGCAAGATACTGATGCCGTTTTGTTATCGCGCTCGTAGTGACTCTAAGGTTGTAGTCCAGAAAATAAGTGGCATCGAAGTCGTCGGTCTCCGTATAAAGATAGGCGCGGGTGTATTGAACAGGCGCCCGTCGAATGATTGCGGAGATCGAAACAAACTCCATCATCCAGTATTTGTGTCGTGCCATTGACCAATAGAACAGAGCTCTCGCTGCACGACCATTGCCGTCAACAAATGGATGGTCGTAGCCAATCGTCAAATGAAGGAGGATCGAACGAACAACCGGGTGAATGAACGAGGTTTGGCTCACCTCCCGAGAATTCGCGAAATTACAAAGAGTCTGGATACGTGATGAGAGTTCACTCGATGGAGGCGGCTTGTGAAGCACGGAGTTGTCTCGATTGTCGATTACGGCAACCTCATCAGATTCAATTCGAAATCGACCTTCTGCATGGCTTTCGTCAAGCGTTCCATCAGTGACGATACGGTGAAGTTCCAGCAGGAGTGCTTCGTTGAGATCATCTTTGACATGGTCTCGCACAAATTCCATCGCTCGAAAATTGTTGAAGATCATCTGCTCACTGCGATTCGCAGGCTTGCGCCCTTCACGAAGCATGGCCTTGGCCACGTGGTGTGTAGTCGAAGTGCCTTCGAGCTGACTGGAGGTTATCGCTTCTTCGAAAAGAGAACTTATCAAGTACCGATCCCGTAAGTTTGGGTTCGTCACTTCGCTCGGTAACTCGACGCGGCCACTCGCATCCTGGTCGATCCGGTGCAATCTTTCGTGCAGGAAGTCAGGAAGCGTGTATTCAAAGTTGCGACCGTCAGTGCTTAAGAAGGGGAGCTTTTTCGCCGTGCTCGACCGGCCAAGTTTCAAGGCAATCCACCATTCCTCGCGAGTCAACTTTGGCGGAGATGTCAGATCCCGAATTTTATCCCAATGCTCATAACGGCCAGGCGGAAGGTTCGCTGCACCAGCAGTAATCAATCAAATCAGCTTTTCACCGTCCATCGAACCAAGCAATTCTCGTATGGGTGGTGGTGTCTTCGGCAAATTCATACTAACTAACTACTAATTCATACAGATTTAGTGAGTATAGGCTGCGGTCAAGCAAGTACTAGTTGAAGTCAAATTAGTAGATAGCGCTTTCGTCGATCACCTGACCATCCTGAACAGCGACGCCCCGCTTTCTCACCTTGATTGTCGCTGGTTTCTCATCCTGATTGTCGCGGCGTTCTTATCTTGTTTGTCGCGCTGCATTTCCCTTATGTTTACCTAAGAACGGGGTCCGATCCGGAGGGGAACGTGACACTTGAGATTGTCAACTCTGGAAGTGGCTCAGCTTGGATCGATAAAGCAACGATCAGACGTCATACCATGGGTTTCCCTTGGAAATATACTCCGGGTGACCCCGATCAGTTTCTAGAATTCGACCTGTTACAACTGGATTCAACCTACGAATACGCCGACGTCGTTGATTTCATTTGCCAAGGTATTTCCGAATCTCAGCCAGCTAAATCTGCCGAGATGTGTACGTTCGCCGCGCTGCCTAAATCGTTGTCCCCATACGAGAAACACGTGATTATCAGTGTGCCATTTCGCCAAGTATCAGAGAGGTTCCTGATAGAGCTGCATGGGCATCTCTACCTTGAAGTCGAATATCGCGACCAGTATGGAAACTACTGCTCCACTACACGAAGGGCTCTCACCAGCAATTCAAGCACCCAACCAAACTCGGCAAGGTTACGGTCCCGCATCCGAAGCATGACCTGCCGATCGGCACTCTGAAGTCGATTGAAAAGCAGGCGGGAATAAAACTGAAGTAGGAGGTGATATGGGTTCAGTCGTCGTATATCCGGTCGTCGTCCACAAGGACGATACTTCGGACTATGGCATCAGCGTTCCGGATGTACCTGGGTGCGTTTCTGCCGGCGCCACTCTGTCAGAAGCATTCGAAGGCATCCGCGAGGCAATCTACTGTCATGCCGAAGGGCTGTTGATGAATGGCGAACATCTGCCTGCGCCTTCAACTGGCGAGGCCATCGATGTCGATGGGGGCTCACTCGCTTTCGTTGATGTCGAAATGGACAAGATCTCATCCGAAGTCGAACGCGTGAACGCAACTCTGCCCAAGTGGTTGATCGGCTTGATCGATCAACAAACTGGCAACCGCTCACGATTTCTGGCGGAGTCTGCCATGAAGGCACTCCGATCCAGGTCGTAACCAAATCGCGTGAATATTGATGGGCGAGAAGTTTGGCAGTCGACGATGGATTGCCTGTGGCATCACCGCAAGACCCTAGGAGTCTGCGCGGCAGAAGGCGGCTGAGCGAGGTGAGTGTCAATTCGAGTCCGATTTTTCGTTCGTTTGAGACGCGTAGTGGGTGCTACGCAACGAAAACGAACGGAAAAGCGGGCCGACGTGGCGCCGCCGCAGCCTGTCGAGCTTCTGCCGCGCAGACTCCTAGGCGGCGACAGAGCACCTCTCGATGTTTTCTGCAGGTTGGTGGCGAAGAATATCGGGCGGTCGGTTGGACGCAGGGTGATCATGCAAACATCAAAGAGGGTGACATCTGCACCTATCGAGAGCAGTGGACGACTTTGGAGCTATCGGAGCCAAGGCGTGGCCACAATAGGACGACGCCCAGCTATTCGGGCCAACCGATCATCCTTGTCTTCATCAAGGGAGAAGTTATTCCAGGACTGATCGACGGGACCAACCGAATCAATCGCTGGATCGTGGAGGAAAACAACGATGAGCATGATGTGAATATCCACAAGGTGGAGATCTTCGGCCATTCGGTAGATGTCGTGCGCAGCCCTACCTAGTCGTCCCCGATCTGGAACGCCAACCTCGCGAACTTGAGAATGGCAGCGAGCATCGTCGAACTGGTGTCGATCCCATGACGAATCTGTTGCACAGTGGGAGCACCGTCGGAGCCGAAGACAAACTGACGTTGCTCAGGTTCTGGACGCCGCTGATGTCTTTAACCGTTACCTTGACCATCACCACGTCCAAAGGGTGTTGAACCTCGCCCTGTGCAACGGTCGACTTCCACACGGATATTCGTCAGGAGGTTCGCTGTGGTGCAAGACGCTTGTACTTTAAGCCTAACCCGTCATGTGGCTGTTGGCGATGTGCGCGTCACCGAGCACGACCTACGCGCCAAGGTGGCTTCGGACAGTGCCAACGTGCATGACGCGCAGGCCAGATTGGGGCACGTCGACGCCGACGCCTCGATCACACGCCGTGTGTACGTCCGGAAACCACAGTCTGATGAGGTGCTGAAGTGAGGACCGTGTACGCCTTCGCGTTCTGTGTACGTTTGATCGTGAGCACAATCGCCACAGCCTTAGAAATTGGCTCCCCTGGCTGGACTCATATCGAACCATTGGCATCGTGCCTACGCCTGGGATACGGGCACTTTTCGAGTCGGTTCGCCGGTCGAGTTTCGGTTCATGACGTGCGGTAGGCGCAAGCTTGCGTCCATACAGTCCGCATCGACCGCTATCCAATCGAATGTTCACACGGGCGTAGTTGATGTGAGTGCCATCGATCGCCGACACCTCTTCCTGCCACCCCCTTTTGGCCGCTGTGAGTTAGAACAACATCCCATACAGCCACCGTCGTGCGACAGCCTCGCTTAGCTCGACCCCCGCTTCAGGCTCAGGTGTCATTGGTAAAGGTTCCTGCTAGTGGAGCCTGTCGCCCCCATAGTAAGATGCCCGCAATTGGGAGGCTGTGAAGCGTCTGGGATTGCAGGAATAGGCTGAAGCGGCCGCTGTATTTGACGTTCAGTATCCGATCCCCGAGGGATCAACTCGTCATGCGGTAAAGGAAGTTATGAAAGAACCTGACGTGACGCTTGTGATTGTGCCGCGCGAACGCTTTAGCGTGACCGAGCGCGCGCTCAAGAACGTGTATGAACACACAACGTACCCGTTTAAATTGGTGTACGTCAGTGGAGGCACGACGAACCGGTTCAAGAGCTATCTTGAAAACGAGTCGCGCCGGAAAGATTTTCAATTCATCCACACGGATCGTTATCTGTCGCCGAACCAGGCGCGGAATCTCGCAATGCGGCATGTGAAAAGCAAATACGTCGTCTTCCTGGAGAACGACGTATTAGTCACGCCGGGTTGGCTGGAGGCGCTTGTTGCCTGCGCCGAGGAGACGGGCGCCTGGGTCGTGGGGCCGCTCTATCTTATCGGCGAGCTTGAACTGCAGACGATACACATGGCCGGCGGCACCCTCAATATGTTGGAACACGAGGGCAAACGAATACTTCACGATGAGCATCGTTTTGTCGATACGCCTATTTCCGAACTGACTGCTCCGCTCGAACGAGGAGTGTGCGATTACGTAGAGTTTCATTGCATGTTGGTCCGCACCGAAGTTTTAGAGCGGCTTGGCCCGTTGGATGAGGAGCTCCTGAGCATTCATGAGCACATCGATCTGGCAATCGCCGTTGCCAGGAACGGAGGCTCTGTTTATGTCGAACCGAAAGCCGTGACTACTTATATACCGCCGCCGCCCAGTGAATGGTACGACTTGCCTTTCATCATGATTCGTTGGGGCGATGCCTGGAATCTGGCGAGCGTGGGCCACTTCAGGAAGAAATGGAACGTATCTGGCCTGCGTTTCTTCAATGACGCTGTGGATCTCGGACTCGAGGACACCATCGTCAGGTGGGCCAGGGCCCATCGGCGGCTATCAACGGGACTTCACTTCTCCAGCAAAGCCGTGGCCGATCAACCTTTGGCGCCGTTAGAAGAGGCCGAGTTGTTGATCTCGATCTTCAGCTCTGTAGATCGGGATACCTTCGATTTCGTGTTGACCGATGAGGATGGACGTGGGGCCGAAAGTGCGACAGCCGTGAGCCTGCCCGCGTTAATCGAACGATTGCCTCGGCTCGTTGAGGTCGACAATCTCAACGTCGTGATCCAACCAATTGCTCAAGAGGTCGCGAATACGCCCGCACTAATACGGCTCGATGATCTTGATGCGGATGAAGTCGAAGAAATTCTGCCTTACGCTTTTCTGACCCTGGAAGTGGCGCCCCAAAACTATCAGTGCTGGTTAGCCATTGCCAAGGTCAAGGGCCAGAGTACGGCGGCACTGGGAAGAATCCTTGGAATCACTGAATCGATGAATAAGGCGAACGGCTCCGTGCGCCTGGCTGGTAGCCGGAACGTCAGCCAGGAAGTTCGTCAGGCGGATGGAAGCTATCCCCGCGTCAAATTGGTCGAAGCGCGCCCTGGTCTCCTGAACACGGTAAAACACTTGGAAAACGATGGGGTAACACGCTCCTTATCGCACGGCCACATTTCCTGATCACGGGAGAGATGTATCGAGATGAGCACCGAAATGCCTGAGCAGCCGCTCGAGCCGCAGAAAATTGCGATTGCGGCAACCTTTACGGCGGAGCCGCTCGAGAAGCCTCTCGGCTTTTGGGTGCAAGAGTTGGGGACGCCGATGCGAATCGAGTTCGCTCCCTATAACCAGATACTTCAGCAGCTGCTCGATCCTTCCAGCCTGTTTTCCACCAACCGTCATGGCGTCAATGTGGTCCTTCTGCGTATTGAGGACTGGCTGAGGAGCGACCCGGATGCCGGGGTGCTCAATACCCGCCAGAATGTCGAAGGAAATCTGCGAGAGTTGGCAGCCGCTTTGACGGCCGCTGCAGAACGGTTGCCGACACCTTACCTGGTGTGTCTTTGTCCTGGTTCGCCCGCTCAAGCCGTTGACCCCGAAAAAAGCTCGTTCTTGAAACAGATGGAAGCCCTGCTCATATCGGCTTTGACCGGCGTGACCGGCCTTCGGATAGTGCCCACGTCTGAACTGGCCGATGCTTACCCAGTGACCGCGTATTACGACGCCGGTGGCGACCAGCTGGGTCACATCCCATTCACGCCACTGTTCTTTACGGCTCTGGGGACGATGATTGCCCGGAAGATCTATGCCCTCAAGAATCCGCGTTACAAAGTCATCGTGCTCGACGGCGATCAGACATTATGGGACGGCGTCTGCGGAGAAGACGGGCCGTTGGGAATAAAAATCAGCCCGGTGCGAAGAGCCATTCAAGAGTTCATGGTTGAACAACACGATTCGGGCATGCTCCTCTGCTTGTGTAGCAAAAATAACGAAGAAGATGTGGTTCAAGTCTTTGAGCAACAGAGGGAGATGGTTCTTCAACGGAGACACCTTGTTGCCTGGCGAATCAACTGGAAGCGCAAATCGGAAAATATCAAGTCCCTCGCTGAGGAGCTGCAGGTCGGGCTCGACAGTTTCATCTTCATTGACGATTCTCCCCTTGAATGCGCAGAAGTGGAGGCGAACTGCCCGGAGGTATTGACGCTTCAATTACCCGGCAATCCCGACGTTCTTCCGAAGTTCTTCCGAAATCTCTGGGTTTTTGATCGAGGAAACATCACCGAGGAGGGAGCGAATCGAACAGTTCTCTATACAGAGAGCTTCCAGCGCGAGCAGTTCCGAAAGCAGGCGCCGTCCTTCGAGGAATTCCTCGCGGGCCTCCGCTTGAAGGTTCAGATTTCGCCCCTGGTGCCGCATCAGTTGGCTCGGGTGTCGGAGCTCACCAATCGCACCAATCAGTTCAATTTCACCACGACCAGACGATCAGAAATCGAAATAAGACAACTGATGGAGTCGGAAGGCGCGGAATGCCTCGTAGCTCACGTCAAAGACCGTTTTGGGAATTACGGATTTGTAGGGGTCGTTGTTTTCAAAGCGCATGCTGGTGCGATGACTGTGGATACCTTCCTGCTAAGTTGCCGCGCGCTCGGAAGGCGTGTCGAGCACCGGATGCTGGCCAGACTGGGAGAAATCGCTCAAGAGCGCGGATTGGATCGCATCGATATTCCCTATATCCGCACTCCGAAGAATCAACCCGCACTCGATTTTCTGGAGAGTCTCGGTGTCCCCCCGCAAGAGCTGTTGGGGGGCGGTTTCCAATTCAGGCTGACGGCCAGGTTCGCAGCGGCGGTGAGCGACCAGCCTGTTTCGGAACGAACCGATGGCTCGACGAGCAAGCCTGCACCTTCCGCAGCGGCCTCATCCGGCTTCGCCGCCAATGCGCAAGCCCGAGCCTCGCTGCTGACTTCGATTGCGACCGAACTATGTGAGGCTGATCAGATCCATCGAGTAGTTGCCGAGCGGGCTCTTCGGCAGCCAAAGCGCAGCACGACCTACGTGGCCCCACGTACGGACATCGAGCGAAGATTGGCTGAAATATATGCCGAATATCTTGACGTCGAAAAGGTCGGAATCGATGACAGCTTTTTCGAACTCGGCGGGCATTCCCTCCTGGCGACACAAGTCTTGTCTCGCATCCGTGACGCCTTCCAGGTTGAATTGTCGCAGCGTCTATTTTTTGCAAGCGAGTTTACGGTGGCGGAAATGGCCAAACAGGTCATGAAGCAGCAAATCAAGCGGGCTGATCCTCAGGCAGTCGCGGTGTTGGCAAAGAGATTGAATGAGCTGTCCGATGAAGAGGTCAGGGCTCTGCTCGCGAGCAAAAAGAAGCCGCAGACTTTATGACTGTCTGTCGATTTCAAATTTTCGTTTGAGTCGATAAGGAATTCGCGTTTTGAAATTTCTGCTCGTTCAGGGAATACCCTATATCCCGACATTGACAGGGGCCGCCAAAGGCGACCGCTTGTTGCTTGAAGGGCTCGCCGAACGAAACCACTCCTGCCGGGTGCTGACGGTGACAGGTTCCATCACCGCGCCCGACGCGCATTCACAATTTCGTCGTGAATTGGCCGGTCGCAACATCAGTCTCACGGCCACTTCCCCGGTGGGCGACGTTTTCGCTCACAAAGGGGTGGACGTACATGCCCTCCACGACAGTCATCAATTGCCCGCCTATCTGGAAGAACAAGTCCGTCGATTTGAGCCAACCTGGATCCTGATATCCGAAGACCCGACTTATCGCGGCCTGGCTGCGGCACTGAAGGCAAGTCCTTCACGAGTCATTTACATCGTTCACAGCCAGGCAACTCTGCCTTTTGGGCCGGAATGCTTCATGGCAGATACCGGGAAAACGGAATTGTTGCGCAAGACAGCCGGCATCATCGCGGTGTCCAACTACGTGCGGAAGTATATCCGGACCTGGGGCGGTCTCGAATCGGTCGTCGTCCCATACGTTGTCGAGGCTGGACCTTATCCGAATCTGGGAGCCTTCGATCGCGGATTCGTGACGATGGTCAATCCTTCGCCGATCAAAGGCATTTCGATTTTCCTGGAGCTCGCCCGCAGGTTGCCCCAGACCCAATTTGCAGCCGTCCCGACCTGGGCAACGAGAAACGCCGATCGGGCGGCCCTGGAGCAACTGCCGAATGTGCGTCTTCTTGCCCCGGTCGAAGATATCCATGAGATCTTCTCCCAGACTCGCGTTCTGCTCGTGCCTTCGCTGTGGGGCGAGGCGGCTCCGAAGATTGTCCTGGAAGCCATGCGATCCGGGATTCCTGTGCTGGCCAGTAACGTCGGTGGACTGCCGGAAACCAAACTGGGTGTGGACTATGTCTTGCCCGTTCGCCCGATCGAGCGCTACGAACCGCGTCTTGACGAACATCTACTTCCAGTGCCTGTGATTGCCCAGCAGGATATTGAACCGTGGCTGCAGGCGCTTCAGGAACTGCAGTTGAAGCCGCACTACGATCGCATTTCCGCGACTTCGCGCGCAGCCGCGCTGGAATACATATCCGGGATCGGGATTAGCCGTTTCGAAGAATTTTTTGCAAGTGTCCGTCCTGCTGTGCCCCAGCTGGAGTCGCGCGACCACGAAAATCAGAACGCTTCAGAGTCTCATGAAGATCTTTCTCCGGAGCGGCTCGAGCTTTTGGCGTTGCTCCTGCAGGAAGAACCCAGCGGAGTTGCCGATGCTCAGATCATCACCGGGCACCAGGAGCCAGGGAAGGACGCAATCCAGCGGAGGAGCACCCACCACGCGATTCCTTTGTCTTTCTCTCAACAGAGGTTGTGGTTCCAGGACCGGCTGGAACCGGGAAGCCTCCTCTACAACGTTCTGCTGGCCGTGCGGATCGAGGGGAACCTCGATATCACCGCACTGAAAAAAGCGTGCGAGACCGTCGTCGCACGCCATGAAGTGCTTCGAACCATTTTTGTAGACGTGGACGGAGAACCGACGCAGAGGGTCATGAATCCCGGTCCTCTGGAGATGCCAATCCTGGCTCTCTCCTCGCAGGCCGGTACCGAGGAACGCGAAGCAACGGTAGTGAGACTCACTCTGGAGGAAAGAGACCGGCCCTTCGATTTGAGTCGGGGTCCTCTCTTTCGTGTCCGAATGCTGGCGCTCGGCCCCAACGATCATGTTCTGTTGATTACTGTGCATCACATTGTTTTCGATGGCTGGTCGATAGGCGTACTGTTCGGCGAAATCGAAACACTTTACGCGGACACCATCCGCGGCACTCCGCTATCGGTCGCCGACCTTCCCTTTCAGTATGCGGACTTCGCAATCTGGCAACGCGAGTGGTTCAGTGACGCGAGGCTGGAAAGTCAACTGTCCTATTGGAAGGAACACCTCACAGGGGCGCCACCCTTTCTTAATCTGCCGACCGATCGGCCCAGACCCCCGATTGAGAGCCACCGCGGAGCAGTGTATGCCTTCGACCTGCCACCCGCGTTGTCGCATGCAATCGGCGATCTATGCAGGCACGAGAACACCACGCGCTTCATGATCCTGCTGGCTGCCTTCAATGTCTTGCTTCATCGCTATTCAGGCGAGGATGACATCGTGGTCGGGGCTCCGATCGCTAATCGCGGCCGGAAAGAACTGGAAGTACTGATCGGCTTTTTTGTCAACAGCCTGGCCCTTCGAACCGACCTGTCCGCCAATCCCAGCTTCCGCGAACTTCTGGCGCGTGTGCGCAAGACGGCAATGGGTGCTTACGCCAATCAGGACTTTCCATTCGAAAAGCTCGCAGAGGAAATGCATCCCCCCAGAGACATGAGCCGCAGTCCGTTGTTTCAGGTGATGTTCGCGTTGCAAAACTTTCCGAAAAGAATTCTCGAACTTCCGGGACTGACTGCAACGCGGTTTTTCCCTGACGACCGTATGGCGAAGTTCGATCTCACGCTGTTCATGTACGAAGAGTCCGAGCATCTACGCGGCAGGATCGAATTCAACACGGACCTGTTCGACGGATCGACCATCCAGCGGATCGCCGGGCACTTCCAGGCGGTGTTACAGGGCGTGGTGACAGACCCGGAACAACGCATCGCCTCTCTGCCGCTGCTGTCCCCTGCCGAAAGCCGTCAGATCCGCTTCGGTTTTAATGAGACTCGCTCTGTTCATCCCAGCGCTCCTTCCATCCACGAACTCTTTGAGCAACACGTTGAAAGGAGCCCGCAGGCGATCGCCGTCGTGTGCATGGATGAGTCTCTGACCTACAGCGAGCTGAACCGTCGCGCAAACCAGCTGGCTCATTACCTGCGAAATCTTGGCGTGGGACCGAATGTGGCGGTTGCCATTTCCCTCGAGCGTTCTCCGCAGATGTTGATTGCATTGTTGGGTGTCTTGAAAGCCGGCGGAGCCTATTTGCCCCTGGATTCGACTTATCCGGCCGATCGTCTGAAACTCATGTTGGAGGAGGCACAGATATCGGTGGTGGTGACCACGCAAGAGTCACAAGCGAATCTCCCGAATCATAAGGCGCTCACAGTCTGCCTGGACAGAGACTGGCCAGCGATCAGCCGGGAGAGCGACAGAAACGTTGCCCTAGGCATGGATGGGGAAGCGCTTGCCTATGCTCTGTACACATCCGGATCCACAGGGAAACCGAAAGGCGTTCAGATTCCGCACCGGGCCGTCACGAACTGCCTCATCTCCATGCAGCACATAACGGGGTTGACCGAAAAGGACATCATGCTGGCGATCACCAGCTTGTCCTTCGACATTTCGGCTCTGGAGCTGTTTCTTCCTTTGTCAGTGGGCGCACGTCTGATCCTGGTGAGCCGCGAAACAGCAGCTGATGGTATTCAGTTGGTCGCAACTCTGGAAGGACGTCAGGTGACAGTGATGCAGGCCACTCCGATAACCTGGCAATTGCTGATGGATGCAGGTTGGCAAGGCAAGAGCGATCTCAAGATCTTGTGCGGTGGAGAAACGCTGTCTCCGGCGTTGGCTGGAAAGTTGTTGGAGAGAGGGAACGCAGTTTGGAATTGTTATGGTCCGACCGAAACGACGATTTGGTCACTGGCACATCGAGTGGAAGCCGTGAACGACGGCGTAGTTCCTATCGGCCGTCCGATCGCCAACACTCAGGTTTACGTGCTGGATCCATATCAGCAACCTGTTCCGATCGGAGCGCGCGGCGAGCTGTACATCGGAGGCGCTGGCCTGGCGAGGGGTTACCTGGGTCAACCGGAACTTACGGCTGAGAAGTTCGTAAGAAATCCATTCAGTCCCGAGGAGAATTCGCGCTTGTACAGAACTGGCGATCTTGCTCGTTACCGCACCGATGGGACTGTCGAATTCCTTGGGCGGATCGATCATCAGGTCAAGCTGCGTGGCTTCCGGATCGAACTGGGAGAAATCGAGTCCGTGTTAGGCCTCCATCCCGCTGTTCGTCAGGCAATTGTAACTTTGCGCGAAGACAGCCCGGAAGATCGGCGCCTCATCGCCTACATCGTTTGCAACGAAGGAAACTCGTCTCTGATCGGAGAGCTGAAGAGATTCATTGGCACGAAGTTGCCGGACTACATGATTCCTACCGGATTTGTGTTTTTGGATGCTTTTCCCGTGACGATCAGCGGCAAGGTCGATCGCAATTCGCTTCCCCCACCTGGGAATGACCACCTGGATTCGGAGCAGAATCATGTCGCTCCTTGCACTCCCGTCGAGCAGGTACTGGCCATGATCTGGTGTGAGGTTTTAAAACTTGAGCAAGTCGGCATTCGCGATAATTTTTTTGAAGCCGGAGGTCACTCACTTCTTGCGATACAAGTGACTTCGCGGATTCGAAGCATTCTTCAAGTCGATCTGCCGCTACGCAAGTTATTCGATACTCCAACGGTGGAACAGTTGTCTCGCCTTATTCTCGCCGACGAAAAGAAGCCTGGAGAGGTAGAAACACTTGCGCGCAATGTACTGAAAGCCGCGACGATGTAGGCAGATGAGGCAAACAGAGTTCTTGAACAGAAAAGAAGCCAAAGCACATCAACCGAGTCAGTATTTTCCAATCCATAAATGAGGTTCTCGCCTGGGTATCGCAGGCACTACGAGTGAGCCATGGCGACGAGAAGCTACATCACGAAGATGCAATTCGGCAGATTCAGGGAGAGTACGACCGCCTGCAAAACCGAATAGACACAATGTATGTCGACAAGCTCGACGGTCGAATTGAAAACGACTTCTTTGATCGTAAAGCTGCCGAGTGGCGTAACGAACAAAGTAAATGCCTTGAGTTGATACACGAGCATCAGGACGCCAACCAGAACTACCTTGACGAAGGTATTCGACTTCTCGAACTGGCGCAGAGTCCTGGTATGTTATTCAGGCAGCAATCTTCGGCCGAGAAACCCCGATTGCTCGGCTTTGTTCTATCGAACTGCAGTTGGAGGATGGTCGGTTGACTGCCGAATATCGGCAACCCTTTGATCTACTTGCAAAAAACATCATCTCGCTCGAAGAGAAGCGCAACGAGAACCAAGCGCAACGTAGTGAATCTGAGAATTGGCTCCGCCTGTTGGACTCGAACCAACGACCCGCTGATTAACAGTCAGCTGCTCTACCAACTGAGCTAAGGCGGAATGGGGTTTGTCCGGGAAGCCCGGACTTCAAGGCCGGGTTAGTTTACGGGCGGAAATTCGCTTTGCAAGGACACAACGCATTCACTGCAGAATCTGATCGACGCAGAGGGAGATCTGCCGAACTACATGGCGACCGTGGTTGACGCTGCCGATAGTCCACTGTAGGCCGGCCGGTAGAGCACAACCTGGGCGTCATTCGCCGCAAATGAACCGGAGTATTGCACGCCCACCGCTCCAGTCTGCGTGTTACCAGTACCGGCAACAAAGGCGGCGCCTCCGCCTGGTGCGAGCGCGCTTCCTGGGTTGATCTCGTTGATCCAGTCATTGGCAGTCGCAGGAAACGAGACTGCAGCACCGACTGCGCGCGCGGCCT
This sequence comes from Gammaproteobacteria bacterium, assembly GCA_031385325.1. Taxonomy (GTDB): domain Bacteria; phylum Pseudomonadota; class Gammaproteobacteria; order Pseudomonadales; family Azotimanducaceae; genus SYFY01. The sequence continues at coordinate 19,320 of JANNBJ010000129.1, forward strand.
CCGCGTTCGCAAACAAGCTCTCGACGAGGCGCTTGGAGTCACCAAAGTGGTGGAGCATCTTTGCTGCGCGGGCAGTGGCGACGTGTCCCTGGTAAGCCCCCATGGCTACCGAGGCGAGCAATCCAATGATTGCCACCACCACGAGAAGCTCCAGAAGTGTGAAGCCTTTTGTTTTCGGAACCTGTTCGAACACTTGGCGCGCTTCGAAATTAACGGCTACCCGAGCTTAGTTCTGTCTGGGACTTCCGGAACGTCCACTCTTTCACAAACTTTACAAGCCAGTCGTCTATCGGTACCCGGTTTGCTGTTCGATCTGTCAGGACGTTGACACCGTTCAAATTCCGCGAGACGTCATTTTGTCACTTCCTGACAAACGTCCGCACCAGATCGAGATCACCTCCGTCGGCGCGCACGGTAAGCCGGACCCGCAGTGTCGATGGATCCAGAAGTTCATGGGTCTCGATACCTCGGATGTCATCGGAGTCGGAGTAGATGATGAACTGGCCCTGGGCGTTCCATCCTGCAGACACCGTCCACAGACCCCGCTCCTTTTCTCCAAAGCTGACATCGCGATAACTGCCTGGCTCGTAGTGAATGCCCATCGATTCCAAGCTTTGTTCGATTTGCATGCGCTCGGCAAGCAGAACAGGGAAATCCTGGCCAATGAAAGCGAATACCGTACCATCGCCAATCTGGCGATACAGGTCGCTGTCGCGTTGGCCACGAATCAGCTCTTGATCCATCTTGTCGACCAGACGGGTTGCACTCGGTGGTGCATCTGATCGCGAAGCATCCAGCGTCCACGTCCCTGTCAGATTGAATCCGGCGCGCACTTCCGACGTCAACCGAGGTGCGGAACATCCGGCAACCAGAAAGAACCCTAACAACAAGCTGACCAGCAAGGCGCTGACTTGTTTCATATGCCAAGGTCCAGCAGGTTGTAGTCTCTCAGCTCGGTCATCGTTTCATCCGTGAACGTAATGCCCGCCTGTCTGGACGCGTAAGGTGAATAACTGTGCTGGACTTCCAAAGGGTTGTGCGCCGACCTTGCCGCAATGCCCAAGGCGATAACTCGGGCACGCTGATCGATCCGCGTTTCGTCATAGGTCACCGGTGTGTTGTGGATGCCACCGCCGGTCGCACCCAACACCGACCGCCGTCGATGAAAACCAAAGTTGAAGGTCACGCGCAGGTTCGGACTCGTATTGGCAAATGATCCATGCACCGCCTGTCGATTGCAGATCGCCACATCTCCAGGTGCGCAGACAAGCGGCACAGCGGTATCGAGCCGATCAGATCCACTGAGTTCAACCAACGCCTTGATATCTACCCTGCCTGATCGGTGACTACCCGGAACAACCCAGACGCCATTGGCCGGCGTGCAACCATAGAGCTGAGCCATGAAGTTGAATCCTTGGGTGCCTTCATCGAGGGTCGGACTCCCCCAATGCGTGGTGCCGTCCTGATGCCACGCTACCGAGCCACCAAGTCCCGCATGCTTGATCCAGATCGCCTCGTTAAAGGGCACAAAGTCATCGCCGTTGATCGCTGCCGCTACAGACAACAACCCCGGATGGGCATAGAGCCGCAGGAACGCCGGTGAAAACTGCAGCGCGCCGAGCACCAGTTGCACGATGTGGTCTGGCGCTGACGCAGGTGCTGCAGGTTCGATCATCTTGGCCGGGTGACGCCCGTTGGCTTTCGCGGTTCCACCCAACGGATCGCTCAGGGGGCGAACCCATTGCACCGTCGGTGCATCAATGCCAGAACCGATGGCCGGTCGTCCCAGCTTGTCGAGGGTCGACTTCATCGATACAGGCAATCGATCAAGCACATCAAGGAAGTCCGCTTCAAGTTCACCAAGTTCGACATCACCGATCACATCGGTAAACACATAGAACCCGGTACGTGAGTAGGCTTGGGTGATTTCCGGGTGC
>JANNBJ010000146.1:0-2990 GCA_031385325.1 Gammaproteobacteria bacterium
CTGCTTTCCCGCATGCGGATTGACAGGGTACACACCAGGTCGACCCTTCCTTCCGCACGTTAAAACGGAAGGCGCATTGAATCTTGCATGCCTAACGAATGAAAGGGACTTCCCCGTCCCGATCGGCCGCCGCGTCAGACCGATGCATCACGAAATGCGCGCAACACGATATTGATGCGCGTTTGGTAGCCAGGACCCTGCGCCTTAAACCACTCCAATACATCCTGATCGACTCGAAGCGAGATCGAAGCCTTCGAAGGCAACGGTTGCAGACCGCGCCGGACAACGCCTCGCACAATGTGCCGAATATCTGCTTCGGGATGCTCAGGGGTTGGGGCCGCAGATTTGCCGGTTGACTTGAGGCGTGCCCAGTCAGTCTTGGATTTTGCTGAAGAAGATGTCTGTTTCACGGTTGGTTGCCTTGCGGAACGAGATGATGCGGATTTCATGATCGGACTCCGTATGCACGATGGAAACGGGAAAGCCGGCAAGTAGTCCAAGAGTAACGAAACGCTGCTCGCCGTAGGAGAATCGGTCATCCTCGAAAGTAAATGTCAGTCCTTCGAACACGCGAGGAGCGTCAATGAAATCAAGCCCGTGTGCCTTGAGGTTAGCTGCTCGCTTCGTTTCCGACCAAGTGAACTCCATTCGACGAGTGTATATACAGATTGTATTGGCGTCAACTTGCGTCGCCGTAGCGGGTCCGGTCCAGCGAGGGGTTAGGCCGTACCCTGGGCACTCGAGAGGGATGTCTGAAATCCGGTCTATTGACGCGGTTGCTGGAGGGACGATTCAAGCGTCTTTACTTCCGCTGCCTTTGCCGGGCCGCCTGGAAAGGACCGCACGATCCAATCTGCGGTAGCTTGGCGCATTGACAACGCACTCGGCGCGTCGAGGCCATGACCGGTGTTGAGCACATGGGCCTCAAGTCGCGCGTGCTTGGCGTCGCGCAAAGTGCGATAGAGCGGAAAAAAGTGATCTTCGAGCGGGCAGGTCGCGTCATCCAGGGCTGCGAAGATGAGCAATGCTTTGCTTTGCAGTGCGGGAGCATTTCGTGGGAAGCCAATCTTCGGATGGTTGGCAACGAGGTCACCGCAGAACACAGGCCAACCGCCGGGCACCGCGCCCTTTGGCCCGAAAATGCCGTCGGCCACGGCCTCGAACAGAGGCTTCAGGCGAGTCTGCGGATTCGCAATCTCCCGTCCGAAATAGCCGTGATCGCAAGGTGCGAGAGCAACGACGCCAGCCACACGATTGTCGCCGGCGGCGCCCACGAGGGCTAAAGCGTTTCCCATGCTGTAGCTAAACAGTACGATCGGCACCTCTCCAAGTCCCAAGCGGAGATTCGTGTCGGGGCTCTTGAGATAGTCAACTGCAGCGAGAAGGTCCGCAACACTGTTGGAAAACGAGTATGTGCCTTGGTTTCCCCAGATGCCGCGGTAGTTGAACCAGAAAGTTGCAACACCGTGCTTCGCCAAAGTCGTTGCCAGGGGCAACTCCGGGCGAATTGGCCCGCCAGGGTTGCCGTGTAAGTTGATTACCACCGCACGCAGTTGACCTTCGCTATGTCGGTGCAGAAAGGCAGGAAGATCGACACCACTGCTGCGAAAAGAAGTGGCAACCGGCTGCGCAGAGGCAAACACCGAGTACACGGCAAAGAGCACAGCGGGAATCAATCGTATGAAGACCATTGGTCACCTCGGGTGCGGCTTTCAAGCTAACCGCAGTTCTGTGCTTCAAGCACGTAGCCACTTCAAGTGGAGAGAATTCGAGACCATCGGGGCCAGAGGCTGCAGTTGCTCGTGCGGCCTAACGTTGACGATGACCAGCGCACAGCAAGCGCTGCGAGGCAGCCTTGTACTGCTGGGCGTCTGTGTCGATCAAAAGGTTAGGCCCCACTGGGAGCACGTACGCCGTGCTCGGCCCAGATCTCTGCTAGCTTCATGTTTTTGAGGCTCGCCAACTCTTCAAATCCAATCTTCTTCTTCATGCGCATCGTGGAGAGAGCGATCATAAGTATTCTCGGCAACGTAATGAGCCAGGTTCCCACGAGTTTCAGGTGACCGATGCCAGACAGAACCTTCCTGTGTTCTGCGTTAGCCACAGCCTTGTGCATCTCCGAAATCTTGGCAGTAGTACCCAGCGCCATCCAGACGTGAGCTGCTATCTCGTCCTGCACGGATGTGCCGAGACCAAAGATCACATGTACTGCGTCGTGCTGCTCGAAGGCCCGTGCGGCCACTGAATTCATCGAGTCAGTTACCGCAGCGTCGGGGTCGTCGGTTTTGCGCAGGAGCTCAATGGCTTCGCCCAGCTTGAGCGAGGGTTGTGAGTAAACAGGTATCGGCATGAACGTGCTCCAGATTGTGGTTGGGAGAGGCGTTTGTGTGGGGTCTAACGACCAAGGTGAACGGAGGCGCGCTGTTGCGCCGTCCGCTCGGCCGCCGTGTTCGGCCTCAGCATCGCGACGGACTCATGCGGCTTGCAGCATGAATTCAACCTTAACAGCATCAAACGGAAATATGATTCCGCCACCCTCCGCGCGGTCCAGCACTCCGGCGTTCAGCAGTGCCGTGACGTCGCCGTGCACTGCCTTGACATCGCGGCCGACGCGCCGGGCTGCCTCTCGAATGGACACCGGCCCGATGCCACACAGCGCCTTGAGCAATTCCCACCGTTTGGCGGTCAGAACTTGCCAGAGCAACTCAGGCGACGCGAACGCGATGCGAGCTGATTTTTCTGCCCGGCCAGTCTTCCAAGCGTTCACGAAACCTGCCATCGAATCTTTTGGCGAGCGAACTTCAAGAATCACTGTTTTCATCGTTCCACCTCGCAATGTCTGTTTGAAAATCGGCGATGAGCTTGTCTGGCGTTGTGAACTTGTACCGGCTCTCAACATCACCGTCGTGCCGATGGTCGCCCTTGCCAACCTCGTTGTCGTAGCGCAGAACACCAACCTCATTCACGACGTACGCCAATCGATACTTGAA
>JANNBJ010000153.1:0-1662 GCA_031385325.1 Gammaproteobacteria bacterium
GAAATCATATACCGTTCTTCGGATGTGAGCTGGTGATACCTCATGGTGTTTCCCTATTCTTGCTGGAGCAGAGAGATCCTGAGTATCCCAGATCACATCCGATTAGGAGGGGTCGTGTTGCACTTACTCTGTGAATCCGCCCAGTCGAAGACCACCACCGTCAGGACCTCGAAGAGTTTCGTTCACTCCTGCGAAGTTTGTTGATGCATGCTGCTGTTGGCACAGCTCTGGGCGGCGTTTGCACGACAGTTGGCGAACCGCAGAATCTGCTGATCGCAAGCAAGATGGGCTGGGACTTCAGCACGTTCTTCGTGAATATGGCGCCGGTGACAATGCCGGTACTGGCCGCAGGTCTGTTGACGTGCATATTGCTTGAGTCGACCCGTTCGTTTGGATACGGCGCGAAACTGCCCGAATCAGTTCGCGAAATTCTGCAGGCGTTTGATGATGAACAAGCCGCCGGACGCAGCCGCCGAGAAGCCATGCGCTTGTGGGTGCAGGCTATCGCTGCAGTCTTTTTGGTGTTCGCTCTGGCGTTTCACATCGCCGAAGTCGGTTTGATCGGCCTGACGATCATTGTCGTGCAAACTGCCTTCAACGGCATTGTCGAAGAGCATCAGATCGGACGGGCATTTCACGAAGCCTTGCCATTTACCGCGCTGCTGGTGGTGTTTTTCGGGATCGTCGGTGTCATCCACGATCAGTACCTGTTTGCGCCTGTCATCACATGGGTACTCACACAACCATTGGAAGCTCAACCCGGATTGTTTTTCATCGCCAACGGCGTGCTGTCTTCAATCAGCGACAACGTCTTTGTCGCAACCATTTACATCAACGAGGTGCTGGCCGCCTACGATCGGGGATTGATCACTCGTGAACACATGGATCTGCTGGCCATCGCCATCAACACCGGGACGAACCTGCCAAGTGTGGCGACACCCAACGGGCAGGCCGCATTTCTGTTTCTGCTCACCTCGGCAATTGCCCCACTCGTACGTCTCTCCTACATGCGCATGGTCGTAATGGCGCTGCCCTACACGATCGTCATGAGCCTCACCGGCTGGCTATGCGTAACCTTCCTCTTGAGTTAAGCAAGGTCTTGTTTATCAGACCTTGCTGTGTGATACAGGGAAGCACGACCACTTTTCAAGCGTGACACACAATGAAAAATTGAAACATCGGATAGTCACCGAGTTTGCTGGCTCGCAGATGAGAATTGATCGGTACCACCCCAACGACTTTTCCTCGGCACTATTCGGAAAACCCAGGCACACGGAAACTCTGACTTGGAACGCCGCAATGATGGTGGCGATTTTGATCCTCGCGGCTCGGGGTCGCTCGACCGACAGCGCCATGATCACGACGAACTCCTAGCCCGCATTATTCATGAAGGAACGTAGCGAGGGCGTCGAGAGTAACGAAAACACTGGGTGGCGCGGACCGGAGCGCGCACAGGCGTGCTTGACAGCACGTCGAGCACGCGGAGGGAGCACGCCGAGTGTTTTCGCTGCTATCGGCGTCCGCAGCAGGTCACTCATGAATAATGCGGGCTAGCACTTGAAGCTGATCACAATCGTCTTTCAGGACTCGTTGGCCAGACCTGCATGTGCCACGAGAATAGTATGCGAGGCCTTGATCACTCGGAGTCCCCGGGTTACCGCC
>JANNBJ010000159.1:0-15543 GCA_031385325.1 Gammaproteobacteria bacterium
CGCAAACAGGTTGAAGACACTGTACAGCGTGCCGGTAAGGCCGAGCGTCCCCAAGGCGATGGCGAGACCCAGGCATGGCACAAACGTGATGCGAAGTGCAGGTCCAAACCCGTAGGTCAGGGTCAGAACCACGATGACGAGAGCTATTGCGACGAGCAACATCAGCGACGCGGCACCACGAAACTGTGCGAACTGGTTGGAAAGCAGTGAGACCTGATCAACCAGGCGAGCACCGGGTGAACGGATGGCTTCGAGAGCTGTCTTGTCGCGCACCCGGTCCAACAAGATGATGCTGCGGCAGCCATGCGCATCACAACCCTGCCACAGTGCTGACCATGGCGGGGCCAGTTGCCTAGCGAACTCCGGCAATTCCAGAGTGACGCCCGACGCATTTTCCCAGCGGGCATATTCCGCACTGGCAGCGGCTTCGCTGTACCCAATGCTTTTGAAAAATCCGTCGGCCAAGCCGGACTCATGCAGTTTTGCCTCCAGCAGGAGCATCCCCTTGTGCTGGTCGTCCGGGAGCGAAAACACTGAAGCAAGGGCAATGGGTGTTGCGGCTCCAGTTGAGATGATTTGCTGGACCAGCGCCGTTTCGTGGGCCATCACTTCGGCTGCCGTCTGACCTTCAACGAGAAAAAACTGACTGGCAATGCCGATTGGCAAATGCTCCCGGATATAACCATCATCAAGAGCAACCGGCGTGTCCTTCGCCTGCAGGGCCGTGATGTCGTCATCCGGTGTCAGCAAAAACAAACCTGGCACGGCCACCATGAGGACGATGCTGATCACCAGCCAGCGTCGTGTCATCCATCGATCTCGTAACGCAGACAGCCAGACAGCAAAGTCGGAGATCCAGGTTCTGGCTGGGGCCTGATAGTTGCGCAACAACGGAGTCGCCAGAGCGATGCAGGTAAACCATGCCATCACCAGCCCGACAATGGCGAAGAGGGCGATCTCGCGCAACACCGGGAAGGGTGTGAATAACAAGGCGACAAAACCCAGTACGCTGCTGGCCAGTCCAATTGCGGTCGGTTTGAAAATTCGATCCACCCCAAGCGACGGCGTCCACTCAAGCCGGTCTTGAGCGGTTGCGAGCAGGTGCAGGGAGTAGTCGATGCCGATGCCGATCAGGGACGCACCAAACACCCAGGTCAGCATATGAATGCGGTCGAACAGCAGCAGACTGACTGTTGCCCCTGCGAATACCCCGGCACCGATGGCGATCACCGCGTACACGAGAGGACGAGCGGATCGAAAGGCGGTCAGCACGAGTAATAAAACGCCAAGCAACGATCCCGTACCTACGGTGGATACTTCGGCGCGAGCGCTGACCGCGTTCCATGCTGCATATGCCGGTACGCCGCCGACGCGTAATCGAAGCCCCTGGTCGGCAAACTCGGCTTGCAGGGATGTCATCATTGCAGCGAGTTTGAACTGGGTGTCGAGGTCGAACCCTGAGGACTGCAAGGTGGCTGGCATGATGACCATCTGATCGGTCACGGCAATCGTGCCGAGGCGCGTGGTCCCTTCACTTCTAACGAGTGTCAGCAACCAGGCGCCGAACAGATCAAAGGGGTCATCACGAAGATTGCTGGCGCGGGCCATACCTCCAGGAGCGTAGAGTTCGCGGGTCCGCTGCTTGATGAGTTCGGTCGGACTGGTTTCAAGCAGCGTGCGGACACCGCTCGGCATCAGCTGGTAACGCCATGGAAACAAGGCAGTCGCCATCTGTCGAAAACGTGTGCCGTCAACCCCGACCGAGGCAAACAGTCGGGATTCCTGCAGACGATCTCGCAAGGTGATGATCACTTCGTCCCGAACCGGCCGGTCCGAAGACTCGATCAGCCACAGTGAAGTCTGGCTGCTCTGGGTGCTGACCTGCTCGACGATGGCACGCTCGGATGCGCTCAGTTGTGAATCTGGCAGCAGTTTCAGCAGACTGCTTTCGCTTAACTTGACATGTGGCAACACGATCCAGCCGGCAAGTGCCAGGGCTGCCATGACAAAAATCCACGCCCACGTCAGCCAGCGGTAGCTTGAGTCGGTCAACGGCATCAGTCCGCGTGCGCGCCGGAAGCTGTGGTGAGATCGGTAAACGTGAATACCGTTCGATCACCCGAATGTGCCACCAGTTCGACGTCGGTGAGGAGATGACCGCCATCAGCGTTGATGTGATCGAACAGCCCCTTCAACATCTCGTCGGTGGGTGTCATGTGCAGGGACCAGCCTGTGTCGTCGCAGGTACCACCGATTGAGAAGGTCGCGGACAGCGCACGCGTGTCCATGGTCAGCAGCATTCGCACCAGGCGCATGATCGCCGGGTGATCGAACGTGGTGCCATCGTCGGCGGTGACCACACCATCGACGTTGATGAACAACTCATAGTCGATCGGTTCGAGCACATGCCAGCGGATGCTGCCTGAAGTCTGCAGGTTCACTTCGCCACGTGAAACCAGTGGCGCACTGAGCGCAGCCAGATGTTGTGCCTGCTCGAAGCCCATTCGATAACCTGCTGCGGGTCGCAGTTGACTGGCTGCGCAAACCGTCAGTGTATCGCTGGTCTGGTCCGCGACTGCCGGTAGCGCCAGGAGCATCAGCAGAAGTACTTTGCCGGTGGCACTCATCGACTTGTTCCTGCATGAAGTCGGCCCTGTAGTCCGGTCAATCTCCAGAGCATCTTCAGAAACAGACGGATATGCATGCGAGTGATGAACCAGTTATCGAGAACCATGCGAAAGTGCGATTGGCCATCTTCGGGGTAGCGTACGCGCGTCTCGATCGTTACGACAGGCAGCTTTCGCCAGCTCCAGTACACCAGTATTTCCGGATCGAAGTCCATGCGGTTGCCTGTTCGCTCTTCTCTCACGATTTGCACCATCGTGTCGATGGGATAAACCCGAAAGCCGCACATGGCGTCGTACATCTTGCCGGACATGCTGTTGATGGCAACCAGACCATGGGTGAGATAACGAGACAGCTTTCGTAACATCGGAATGGATGCATCGAAAATCGGCTGACCGCAGATCATCGCGGTCGGCGCAGCCTGTGCAGCCAGCAGCATGCGTGGCACGTCATCGAGATCATGCTGCCCGTCCGCGTCAACCTGCAGTGCGTGCGTAAACCCAAGTTCAGCTGCACAGGCAAGGCCAGTCTTGACGGCGCCACCTTTACCCGCATTTCGCACGTGGCGTTTGAGAGTGAAACCAGACTCGGTGGCGAGTTGGTCCAGACATGCGGCACAGGAAGCGGTTGAACCGTCGTCGACCAGGATTACGGGGAGTCCAAATGACTTCAGGCGATGGGCAACCCTGACGACCGGCTCCTGGTGGTTGTACACCGGTACGATCGCGCAGGCGTTGAACCCTCGACTCGTCATGGATGTCTCGGCATCAGACGCGGGTTCGTTTGATAACCATGGCTGAGTTCATCAACGAGCGGCATATCGCGCCCGGTACCAGCGGCGAACGGGATACTCGAAAGCCATCAGCATGCCAATGCACAGGTAGCTGATCATGCCGTTGTAAAGCGCCCAGGTTTCGCGAGTGGCCCAAAGTGCGGTCCAGGTTGCGATCAGTGCATTCGTCAACAAAAACACAACCCATACCCAGGTCAGTACACGGGTGTAGCGCACGCCTTCCGGTGGAAATGCGGGCTCGCTCAGCCGTGCGATGCGCTCGATGACAGGCATGGGAGAGAAGAGCGAGCCGATGAACAGCGCCGCCATGGAGAAACTCATGACGGCCGGGTAGAGACGCACTACCCACTCTTCATTGCTGATGACGCTGATGACGAGGTACAGGCAGATCGGCACGATGAGCAGTGCTCCGCCAAAGGTCTGGACCGGTGTTGTTGCCCCTGCCAGTCGGCTGAGCAGCACCGCAGCGATGACGATGACTGTGAGGTACCTCGGCTCAAAATGTGCGAAGCCGAAGTACATCAGTCCGGGGTAACCGATCAGCAGCAACATGGAGAGCAGCTTGAGCATTCAGGTAAGTCCGGCGATGAACGTGATCGTTAGTTACGCAGGAGTTTCTCGATGGCATCGACGACATCGGCAACGGTTCGTACGGCCTTGAATTCTTCCGGGCTGACCTTGCGACCGGTGAGCTCTTTCAGGCGCACGATGAGATCGACCGCGTCGATACTGTCGATATCCAGATCGTCATACAGGTGTGCTGCCGGTTCAACCAGGGCGGGGTCGGTTTCGAACATCTCTTCCAGGATGCCGCGCAAAATCTGCAGGATGTCGTCTTTTGAATTCAGTTGGGTGTTTGTCATGCCAGTCATGGTGTTGTCGTACTGGTGTCAGTGTGGTGGCCGATGGGTTTCGACCATGCGGTTGAAAAACTCCATCACCCGTTCCTGTTGCCGTCGCACCAGGATGCTGACGGGGGCCGCACTCTGGGATGCGTCAATGGCTGGGCATACCGGCCCGACAGTGATGGTGTAGTGCATTGCCTTGTATGGTACTTGGTACCATCGTTCATTGCGCGTCAGGGTCGTCGGTTCGCAGCGAATGAACACCGGGGTGATGGGGCTCCCGGAGCGCACCGACAGGTTTGCCGCGCCACGGCCAAAGCTGGGTGGATGGTTCGGCTCGGTTCGAGTGGCTTCCGGAAACATAACGACCGGTGAACCCTGCGCGAGGTTCATGGCAGCGCCTTCCAGCATCTGCATCGCATCATCATTACCGATGTAACCCCCGGCGGTCAGCGCGCCGCGCATGAACGGGTTTCTGAACAACGATTGTTTGACGATGCAGCAGGCATCGGGGATGAGTGATACCAGAAACACGACATCGAGCAGGCTCGGGTGATTGGCGACGATCAGAGCGCCTCGGCGCCTCAGTGGCGCTGAGTTTTCCACCGACCACGTCAGTACGCCGAGCGCGACGGTCATGCGGATGAACAACTGGAAGAATCGCTGCACGGCCCGGCGAGCGATCGCCTGCTGGCGTGTGCGATCCGGTACGCACAATCGCAAGATGGGGATGCCCAACAGCCCGGCGATCAGCCCGGCAACACCAAATACGGTGAAGCCGAATCCACTGGCCAGCACCCGCCAGTAGTAGTTTGCCCGCTGTTTGTAACCTGGATGAATAGGTTGATCAGATGGCATGCTCATCCACCACAGAAGTTGCGCTGGACTTCGCGACCCTTTGCCAACCGTGCGGCCGCTGCAGGACCATAACCCCAGGGCGTTACCGGGTAGTTGCGCATGTCCACGTGATAGAAGCGGGGCGACACACCAAAGCCGACGTGGCAGCCACACTCGAGATACAGGGCCACCGCGAATTTCTCGACCGGTGTGGACGTCACCACATCGGCCGCAGAGCCACTGATGTGGAAGCTGCTCTTGGCGGCACCTTCGCCGGCCCGACGGATGCGTTCGTTGTACGCAAACGACCGGTAGGCGGACAGCACACTCATCCGTTCATCGGTGGCATCCTGGATGCGGGTCAGACATTCGACCAGTGAAACATCGATACGGGCATAACGAAATGGGGTGTTGCCAGTGCGCGCAAAATCCCTGACTTTGAAGTAGCGGCTCAATGGCTGATCCTTGAGACCTTTGGTGTCAAAGAGTGGCACGCCGGTATGTTGCGGGTCGAAGTAGGTCTGCCCCAGACCTTCCGGCTGGCCCTTGGATATCGGTAATGGCAGCACCAGGGGTGATGGCGCAACCCTGGCAGGTGGTGTGATTCGGGGAGTTGTCTCCACAGGCGTAGTTGCACAACCGCAGACAAGCAACAGCAGGGTCAGATAGAGACCAAGACCCTTCATGCGATGCAGCGCCGCTCACGCAATTGGCGCACCCGCGGTTCCACCTTGCGGCGTACTCGCCGCTGGACCTGGCGGCGTGTACGCCGCTGGACTCAACTGCTTGCGCAACTCGAACTTCTGAATCTTGCCGGTGCTGGTTTTCGGCAACTCGCCAAATATCACTCGGGTCGGGCACTTGAAGTGCGCCAGCTTGTTACGACAGTGGCTCAGCAACTCGGCTTCGGTCGCCGACTTGCCGGCAGCCAGTTCGACAAACGCAACGGGCGTCTCGCCCCACTTATCGTGTAACGCCGCGACCACCGCAACGGCGCCGACAGCAGGGTGTTGATAGATCGCCGCTTCGACTTCAATTGAGGAGATGTTCTCACCACCGGAGATGATGATGTCCTTGGAGCGATCCTTGATCTCCACATAACCATTGGCATGCCAGACAGCCAGATCGCCGGAGTGGAAGTGACCACCGGCAAAGGCCGCTTCAGTAGCAGCTGAATTTTTGAGATAACCCTTCATCACCACATTGCCGCGAAACATGATCTCGCCCATGGTTTCACCGTCGCGGGGGATTTCTGCCATGGTCAGTGGATCGCGCACGGACATTTCTTCAAGCACTACATAGTTGACCCCCTGCCGAGCCTTCAGCGTCGCCTGTGCATCCGCCGGTTGCGCATCCCAGTCTTCGTTCCACGCGCAGACAGCGGTAGGACCGTATACCTCGGTGAGCCCATAAACATGAGTGACATCAAAGCCAACTGCTGCTGCACGCGCGAGAATTGTGGCGGGTGGCGCGGCGCCTGCGGTAGTCATGGAGAGCTTTGGCGAGAATTGCCGGCTGCGTGCTTCGGCCTCGGTGGTCAACAGGTTGAGGACGATAGGTGCGCCAGAGAGGTGCGTGACCTGCCATTCATCGAGGTGATCGAGGATGAGCGGCGCGTTGACCGATCGGATACAGATGTTGGTGCCCGCATAGGCTGCGATGGTCCACGGAAAACACCAGCCATTGCAGTGGAACATCGGCAGGGTCCAGAGATAAACCGGGTGTTTGGGCAGCGCCCACTCCAGCCCGTTGCCCAGTGCGTTCAGGTAAGCACCCCGATGGTGATACACAACACCTTTCGGATTGCCGGTAGTACCCGAGGTGTAGTTGAGGGCGATGGCCTGCCACTCGTCATCAGGCATGATCAACGCAAACGTCGGGTCCCCTGCCGCCACCAGTGTTTCGTAATTGTGTTTGCCGATGGGAGCGGCGTTAGCTGCGGCGTCGTCGCTGATGTCGATGACAAGTGGCTGGACGGAGGCCAGCGCCAGCGCAGCCTTCGCGACCGCTGACAGTTCTGCATCGACGATGAAGACCCTGGCTTCACTGTGATCAAGAATGAACGCGACCGCCGGTGCATCCAGCCGGGTGTTGATCATGTTCAGCACGGCGCCTGCGGCCGGTACTGAAAATGCCATTTCCAGCGCTGCCGGCGTGTTCGGCGCAAACACCGCGACAGTGTCATCTCGCCCGATCCCCAGGTGCTTCAGTTGTTCGGCGAAAGCTGCAACTCGCCTCGCCATCTCACCCCAGGTGCGCTGCTGGCTGCCGTAGCGGGTGGCGACACGATCCGGATATACAGCCGCGGTACGGCGAAACAGCGAGAGCGGCGTGAGTGGTGTGTAGTTGGCAGGTCGTGGCGCAAGGCCTGCTTCGTAAATACTCATGGAGTCATCCGGCACAAAGAGGCAGCATTATCGCAGACCTGTCCGCTCTGGAGCGCGCTCTTGCATACCCTTCGTTTTGGTCTCTGTTATGACTTCCGCAATCCTGCAGACTCCGGCATCTCCATGCCTGATCTGTATCGCGATGCTCTGCAGCAGATCGAGTGGGCGGATCGCGCGGGGTTCGATCTGGTCTGGTTCACTGAACATCACTTTGTGGACGACGGCTACCTGCCCAGCTGGATACCGGTAGCGTCTGCCGCTGCGGCCAGAACCAGCCGGGTCCGCTTTTCAACCGATATCTGCCTGTTGCCTTTCAACCATCCGGTGCGGCTGGCGGAAGATCTGGCTGTGCTCGATAACCTTTCCGGTGGCCGGGTCGAAGTCGGGGTGGGCATGGGTTATGCGCCGCACGAGTTCCAGGGCTTCGGAATTCCTGTCGCGCGTCGTGTCTCGCTGATGGAGGAGGGCATCGAGATCCTCAAACTCTGTTTCAGCGGCGAACGCTTCAGCTATCAGGGCAAGCGTTACCAACTGAAGGATGTGCGCATCACGCCCGGCTATGTGCAGCCCGGTGGTCCACCACTGTGGGTTGCGGCCATGTCGGAAGCCGGGGCGCTGCGGGCTGCTCGATATGGAACAAACTTTCTCCCGCAAGGTCGCAAGTCCGGCAGTTTCGACCCTTGGGTGAAGGCCGTTCAGGCGGCAGGTCGCACTACATCGCAACACCGCGTTGGCATCATCCGCGGCATTCTGCCCACACCCGATGCCGCGCGCGATTGGCCACCGATCCGTGTTGCCGAACGTTATCGCATGGAGTTGTACACCCGTTTTTTCCAGGAAAGTGGTGAAGGTCTGGGTGGCAAGGGTGAGCCTGTGCCACAGACGTGGGTCGTTGGCACGGTTGACCAGTGTGTGGATGAACTGGTCAGCTTCATCCGCGTATTCGGTATCACCGATATCGTGACCTGGGGTTTGCCACCCGGCATTCCGGTCAGCCAGATGCAGGCCCCGCTTGAACTGTTGATACGCGAGGTCATTCCACGGGTGCGCGCCGCCATCGGCCAGAGCACCGGCGTCCCGGCAGGTCACGCATGACAGGCATTTCCGCTGCGGATCGGCCGGCTGATGAACGTAGACTCATCCGCATTGTTCATGCCTGTCTGAAGTTTTTTCTCTGGCTGCTGCCAGCGCGGACGGCGTCGAAGCGACTTGGTCCGCAGGAACACTTGACGGTGTTGCTGACTGGTACTTTTCATTCCGCCAACTGGGCCGTTGCCCATCTGCATCCGATCGCCGAATCCCTCACCGGTGGACGATTGACGATTGTCACCACGTATCCACTGCTGGAACGTCGCGGTCTGGTTGTGGTGCAACCACCGCAGTGGCTGAGATCACTGTCTGGTGATGTGGGTGCGAGGCTGCTGATGTTTGCCTGGATCGCGGTTCGCGAACGGCCGGATATCGTGGGCGGTTTCCATCTGCTGTTCAACGGCATGGTTGCTGCGCTGGTTGGTCGCCTGGTCAACGCGGCAACGATGTACTTCTGTGTTGGTGGCGAAGCAGAAGTGGTTGGCGGTGGCATCCGCTCCGAAAACCGGCTGCTTGGCAAACTGTCAGCACCGGATGCGTCGCTCGAGCAGTTGCTGGTGGATGTGGTCAAACGTTTCGACATCATCGTCACCATGGGTACCGGTGCCGCCGATTTCTATCGCACCCGCGATGTGCACGGTTACCTGTATCGGAATGGTGGCGGGATTGATACCCAGAGATTCCAGCCGGGTCGGCCGGCTGACAAGGATATCGACGTGTTGTTTGTCGGCCGCCTTGCACCCATCAAGCGGGTTGATCGGTTGCTGGATGCAGTGTTTTCGGCCAAGCCTGTTCGACCGTTGAAAGTGGTCATCGTTGGCGCGGGAGAATGTCTGGAGGAACTGCAAGGTCGTGCCCGTGAACTGGGCATCGAAGAGTGTGTGACTTTCGCAGGCCAACAGTCTGACGTGGGCAACTTCCTGCGACGTAGTCGGGTGTTCGCCCTGACCTCGGAATCGGAAGGCGTTTCGCTGTCGATGCTGGAAGCCATGATTTCCGGCGTGGTGCCAGTAGTCTCCGATGTGGGGGATCTGGGTGATGTCGTACAGGACGGCGACAGTGGGTTTCTGGTTGCGGATCTTGCGCCAAAGACCTTTGCACAGCGTTTTCTCACGCTGCTTGAGGACGACGCGCGACTACTGACGATGTCGGAGCGGGCGCAGCAGAGGGCGCGGGAATTTTCGCTGGAAGCCAGTGCCGCAAGTTGGCAGGCCTTGTTCAAGACGCTGCGATAAACCCAATCCGGGTACTCCCGGAGGCTCCAATCCGGGAACACCTACTTCGTCTGTGGTACCGGAACGGCAGGTATCTGATCAACTTGCAGGATATTGCCAGCCTGCGTCAGTTGCTCAACTTTGAAACCTGCCGTGCGTAGCAGGTTCAGTATTCCCGGTCTTCCACCGTAGTGTCCTGCGCCGACGATCACCAGTGTGGTCGACGGCTCTTTCAGGAACGAGCGGATCTGCTCCACCATCTTGATATTGCGCTCGTCGATCAGTCGTCGACCCAGCGTTTCCATCACGGGTGATCCTTTGAAGTCCGCCAGCATCAACGCATACAGATGATCCGCATCACCGGTCAGCCAGCTCGTGACAAGTTCGGTCACGGCCTCTTGGGCACTGGCCAGTTGATCGAGAGTCTGCTCCAGCAGTTTCGCCTGCACATCCAGAGGCATCCCGGTGAGAGCCTGCATCTGACTCTCGATGGTTTCCAGTTCGAGAATCGGCATTCGCTGCTGTGTTGCGCGCTGTGCGAAGTGAATGTCGACGCCAAACTGCGGTGCAAACCCGTAGGCTGCCATTTCCTGAATCGAAAGCTGAGTCGACAGAATCGCTGGCTGGAATCGCAGGACAGCGTCGAGCGGCGTGCCCTGCGTCGCCAGATAATGCGCCAGTCGTGAGCGTAAAGGCGCACCGAGTGCGTGCCTGACGTTGTCAGGAGAAGCCACCATCGCAGCCTGCATCACCGCCATGCGGTCCGGCTGCATCGACAGTAGCGGGTTCAGCTCCAGTGCCAGACGATCCGCTTTCGAGAAGGCCTGTTCGAATGCTGGCGCCAGCGGATAGAACGAGGGGGTCAGCACGTGAACCGATCCAGCCAGGTAGATCACACCTGCACTGCCGCGCACCCGCCAGACCGATGCCGCGTTGTCGGGGGTGATGCCTCGTGTCAGTTGCGCGTGTGTGTTAACCCATTCGTCACCCTGCAGGATCAGCTGGCAAGGATTGGTCAGCACCGAGTCCATGCTTTGGCGAGCCGATTCACAGGCAGCCTGTGCGGTCGTCGCTGCTGCATCTCGGGTGACCCCGGAAAGACTGACGCCGGCCACCACACGGCCTTCACGATTGCTTGCCACCGCAATGGCCTTCGGCATGGCGCCATTGGAATAACCCAGCAACTGAGAGCCAAGTGTCATCGAATCTGATGGCGTCATCTGAATGCCGAGGTGCGCTTCCACAGCGGCGACGTCGAAATTGCCCGGGCGGGCCGCGACCACAGAACTCGCCAACAGACAAACAAGACCACCCACCAACCAGTTTGTCCAGGTCATGCAAGCCTCTCCTTCATTAGCTTCTCCATCGAAAGCGTTCCCATCAAAAGTAGTTGAAGCCAATGGCGTTCAGTGTCCAGAGGACCCACGTGGTGACACACCCGCTGACAACCACCAGCACGTGTCTGATCCTGCGACTCAAAGTCCACGTACCGTTTCGCAGTGCCATCGGAGTGAACACAGTGGCGAGCACGGTGAGCACCACCGCCAGCAGAATCGCCAACAACCCAGACTGAAACACGGGGCTCGGAAAGTTGAAAAAGATGTTGCGCGGGTCGCTGACTGCAAGGATGCCAATGATCAGGAGCAACAAAGCGATCAGCCAGACGGAGGCCATGCTACCCGTCAGCCACATGGCTCGCCGCTCCATCGGGGTTGATTGCAGATTTCTGCCACTGCGATGCCAGATGCCGAGTAACACGCCGACGAACACCAGAGCCCCCAGGGCCAGGGTGCCGTATACACCATCCTGGCGCTCCAGAAATACTGCCGGCGTGCCAATCATGATGGGAATGGAGGTGAGCAGGCGTGTCACGTGGCCGTCCTTGTCACGCTCGAAGATCAGCTGACTGCCGGAATCGTTGACCGATATGAAGTGGTCCGGAGCGATGGCAACAAACCGGCTCGGCTCGGCATCGAAACCACCGACCAGCAGGTCGCCCGTTGTTGCACGCTGTACGCTTGCGACTGGAAAAGCCATCTTTTCGACGGTGGTATGCGCACGTCGGCTCAGGATATAGGGGCCAAACACGTCTGGGCTTGCCTCAATGTGTTTGGCTGGAAGTTCAATGTAGTCCGGTCCGGGAGGAAAGAAGCGCGCGACAAGTTCTCGTACAAAACCATTCATCACCTTGCCGCTACCGCCCGAAGTGTTGGTCGAGATGAAAACCCCCAGACCGAGCTCCGGAATCATGATCATGTCGGACAGAAAGTGGGCGGTACCGCCGCTGTGTCCGTAGGTCGGGTAACCATGGACAGTTGCTTCGATGAAGCCGTGCGCCATTCCCGGCAGGCGCGGATCGACGGTTAGCTGCTGTGTATGCATCAGCTGTGCAGTGTTGGTCTGCAGGATTCTGACTTCGCCGGCTCCCGCGTCCGGCAAAGCGCCATCGCCCAGATGTGCGAGCATCCACAACGCCATGTCGTCCGCTGTTGTCGACATGGCGCCTGCCGGTCCCAGGTGGCCGATGAATTCGAACGCGGTGTTCTGATATTCGCCGCCAATGCGGATGTATCCCTTGCTGACGTTGTCCAGCATTGATTTGGACATGGCGCCTGGACGCTGGCTTCCCCACGGTTCGCGAAAGGTGCTGTGGATCATGCCGAGAGGCAGCAACACCTTCTGCTCCATGTAGTCTTCGAACGGCATGCCGGACACATTGGCGACAATCAAACCCGCCAGACCCGCGCCGTAGTTTGAATAGGCAGGAACCTCGCCCGGTGGGTACACACGCTTCGGCTGGTGGGAATTCAGGTAGTCGACCAGTGACAGCACCGCCTCAGGCTTGTTGCCGATGAGGTGTCCAAGAGCAGACTCCTCAAAGCCTGGTCGATGTGCCATGAGGTCCAGCACCGTGATGGGCCGGTCGAAGGCTTTTTTGATGGCTACATTCGGCAGGTAGTCCTGGATGTCGTGTTCCAGATCCAGCTTGCCCTGCTCATGCAATTGCATGATGGCGGTCCACGTGAAGGTCTTGCTGATGGAACCTGGTCGGAACAGCGAACGGCTGGAGTCGACGTGGCGCTGCGCTTCCAGATCATCAAAGCCGTAACCCCTGGAAAAGATGCGCTGACCATCCTTGACGATGGCAACGGTGACACCGACCACGCCTTCATCTCGCATGCGACCGGTAACAAAGCCGTCGACATAAGCGCCGAGTTCGGTTGAATTCAGTTCGGTTGTACGTGCGCAGGGAGAAACCAGAACCAACGCCATCAACAGGATCATCGATGCTTTCACGAAGGGCTCCGGAAGGTTGACACGTCCAGCGATTCTACCCTCAGCACAATGCTGATAGGGTGCGAGAACCGCCTTGGAGAATCAGATGACTGTCGACGTCAACGGTATCGCGCACATTCAATTGACCGTACGTAATCCTGAAACCTGCCTGCCGTTCTGGGAATCGCTCTGCAACTTCCTGGAAATGAAGACCCTGATCAAGGGTGAAAATGTGCTGTATTGCATCGGCAGTCGCACCGGCATCCTGGTGCGAGGTGCACCACCTGAAAAACGTGGCCATGTGTTTGATCAGGATGAATCCGGGCTGCATCACTTCTGTTTTCGTGCGCGATCAGCCGCTGATGTGGATCAGATTCATGAATTTGTGCGTGATGTGCTGGCGGCAAAGATCATTCACGGACCCGAGCATGGAGAACGATTTGCGCCGGGTTATTACTCGATTCTGTTCGAGGACCCGGATGGCATTCGTGTGGAATTCAATTACGTGCCGGGCCAGGGCCACTTTGGCGAGAAGGGTCGACTGGGGCCGAGTGGTCCGGGGGTTGCGACCCGCTATGGTGACCAGGGGCTTACGGACGACTGACTCGCCCGCTCAACAAGCTGCTCGTGCTCACGCTAGTCGCTGTAGCGACTTGCCCGGGTCGGAACGCCTCCCGCCGCCCGTGAGAACTACGCGGACCGAGAACTACGGGACTACAGCTTGCGAAACTTGAGCGTCATGCGGTTGGATTCACCAATCGCATCCATGGCGGCTTTTTTCTCGGCGTCATCCCCTGAGGTGCGATAGTTGGGGGGCAATCGCCAGACGAACTCCTCGGTAGTGGGTTTGTCATTGGGGTTCTGATTGAACTCGGCCTGATCCACCAGTTCGAATCCCGCAGCCTGCATTTTCTCGATCACATAGCTGCGCTTGAGATATCCGGCATTGCCGTTTGCCCAAGCATCCGGCATGTCGGCGCGCGCCTCGTGCTGAACGATACCAACGATGCCACCGGGCTTGAGTACCGCGTTCACGTCGGCCAGTGCGGTGCTGAGGTAGTTGCCGTCGTTTTCGAAGCGAGCGAGGTTATGCAGTGCACGAATCAGCAACACGGTGTCCGCAGTGCCCTTCATGGCTTCAGGCAGCGCGCCAAAAACAAAGGCATCAACGGGTGCCCCGGCGTCGCCCCGCCATGCCTGTGCACCTGCTGTGAAGTCGGTGGTCCAGGTTTTGAGTTTGGCCAGTTGTTCGTCGTTCATGAAGCCGAATTTGGCCCACATGGTGTCGGCGTAATTAACACCGATTAGTTTTCCTGAACCGCCGATGTAGGGCAGCAGAACCTGCGTATACCAGCCGTCACCGGGCAGCGCTTCGACCACCACTTGACCGGGTTGTACGCCGAAGAACTCGAGCGTCTGTTGGGGATGGCGCCAGACATATCGAGCTTTCATCTCGTCGGACTGTGTTGCCAGAATGGATTCCAGCGAAGCTGCGGCGGGTTCAACGGCAGCGACGGCCGCTGATGCAATGGCTGATGCCGTGGCATCGGTGCCGTCTGCGTTGGCTGGCGGCTCCTGGGAGCCGCAGGCTGTGACGAACAGGAGCAGGGTCAGGGCGCCGAGCGGGTTCTTCATGAGTTCTCCGTTGAGGTAGACGTGACAGGACGGATATCTGCGCCACTATAACCGAAGCTGCCCTGATGCCAATCGGTTGGGATGATCAAGTCAATGTGGCAGCGTTGTCGGGATCGTCCGAGGAGTTATGCTGTCATCGACAAATTCGGGAGTAACGATGTCTGAAATCAGTTTTTCCGCCGAAGAGAAGGCGCATATCGTTCGCAAGATCCAGTTGTACTTCGATCAGGAACTCAAGCAGCAGATCGGACGATTTGATGCGGAATTCCTGCTCGATTTCATGGCCGAAGAAGTTGGCGTCTACTTCTACAATCGTGGTCTCTATGATGCCCAGGCGATTTTGTCGAAGCGCCTTGATGACCTCACTGAAACGATTCTCGATCTGGAAAAGCCCACCGAATTTTCGGCCAGAAGCTGACGTCTGTTCGTGGAAGAAGAACAGCCCCGCGACGAAGCTGCACCACTGTTTGTGTCGATTTTTCTGCCATATGGGTGATCGTAAATTTCCTGTGCTGCTGGTTCGTGCCTGCGTTCATGACCTTGTGGTAACGGGTGACCTGCAGCTTCGCAACAATCGGGGCGCGCGACGCGGAGCCTGAGCAACTGGATGGTGAACCGGGACACCTCGAGCGCAGGTTGACACTGCGCTCTGAGCGCTTGGTTGGGTGGATTCCGATCGGGCCTACTGCAGTTCGATCGTACCGCTCACATCAACCCGCAGCTGGCTCGAACCACCTTCCAGCTCCGGCGAAACAGCTTCATCCACTGCCATCATCATCGAATTGGCTCGAGCATAAGGCATCGGTTGTGGCTGATAGCCACCATCACCGACGTTTACCGCG
>JANNBJ010000161.1:0-4660 GCA_031385325.1 Gammaproteobacteria bacterium
CACGGCGACGCCGATTTCAACAGGTATGGCCTTTGACAGCCAGCCGCGTTTTGGACCGAACGGCAAACAGATCGTCTTCATCAGCGATCGCAGTGGCGCAGAAAATGTATGGCTGATGGATGCTGATGGGACCAACCCGAGACAGATCTCCCAGGAGAAGGAGACGGCAGAATTTGCTTCGCCAGCATTTTCACCGGATGGCAGCCACATCATCGTCTCGCGCACTTCATGGGCGCTGCGAACATTCGAGTTGTGGGGATTCCACGTCGATGGA
Organism: Gammaproteobacteria bacterium; assembly: GCA_031385325.1. Taxonomy (GTDB): domain Bacteria; phylum Pseudomonadota; class Gammaproteobacteria; order Pseudomonadales; family Azotimanducaceae; genus SYFY01. The sequence goes on from JANNBJ010000161.1 coordinate 275, forward strand.
GGAAAAGGCGTTCAGATCACGGCCGCCAAAGCGGCGACGACGACACCGATTGCCGACCGCCACAACGCGTTGGGAGCCATCTATTCACAGGATGGGCGATACCTGTACTACGCCAGAAAGAGTGGCGGGTTTGGTTACAACCTGTCACTGCCACAATGGCAGATCGCGCGCAGGGATCTGCAGGAAGGCCGAGAAGATATCTTGACCAGCGCGATCGGCAGCGCGATGCGGCCATTGTTGTCACCGGACGGACAGACACTTGTCTATGCAACTCGCCACCGCCAGGCCACCGGGCTGCGTGTACGCAATCTTGTCAGCGGTGTTGATCGATGGCTGGTCTGGCCGGTGGAACATGATGAACAGGAATCCCGATACACCCGCGACTTGATGCCGGGGTATGCTTTTGCGCCGGACGGACAGTCACTGTTCGTCCCGCGTGCAGGTCAGGTCCATCGCATCGATCTCACGACGGCTCGATCAACGCCGGTGAATATTCGGTTCGACCTGCAGATCGGCATCGCGCCGGCGCTGCACTTTCCTCATCGCATCGCAGCTGGACCCGTAAAATCAAGGCTGCTGATGAACCCCGCGCTCTCGCCCGATGGCAAACACCTCGCCTTCACGGCCTTCAACGCGCTGCACGTGTTTGATCTGCAAAGCGGAAAAACACGGCAGATCACTGACGAAGGCCTGCCCGCATTCCAGCCTGCATGGTCTCCGAACGGTCGAGAGCTTGTTTTTGTCAGCTGGGCTGCCGGTGAAGGACATCTCTGGACTATCGGTCGGGACGGCGGTCCTGCGCGCCAACGCTCAAGATCAGCGGCTTTCTATTCGGAACCGTTGTTTGCACAGGATGGCAAAAGCATTTATGTCATGCGTGGTTCTAACCTCGAACGGCTGCAGGCCGGCGCGAACTTTGGTCATGCACCGGGAACCGAGTTCATCCGGATCAACCCTGCCGCCGCTCAAGTCGACATCATCGCCCCCGCAGAAGGTTTGACCAGCCCTCACTGGGGACCAGACGCCGATCGAATCTATTTCCATACTCAGCTGAGCCCGACCGCGCGTAGCGGCTCCGGTGGACTCATATCGATGCGAACCGACGGCACCGATCGAAGGAATCACCTGTTTACCAAAGGACCAGGCGTTTATCTCGCTGAAGAAGAGCTGCCTGCCGAGGACTCTCGTCTTTCCCCTGACGGTCGCTATGTCCTGGTTCGACATGCCAACCAGATTTATCTCATCGAACGATTGGGTACTGCACTGACTGAAGTCACCCACTCACTCACTACACCGAACCTGCCGCAGGTCAAGTTGACGGACGTTGGCGCAGATGATTTCGACTGGAGCACGGACGGCACGCAGATCTGGTGGGTGGCGGGACATACCCTCTTCCTGCGCCGTCTCGACTCCGTGAAATTCCGCGATGAGGACGAACAGGTCGCAATCGATGTTGAACCAGAAAAGACACCATTGGTGCCAGACAAGACTCCGCACGCGATCGCCGAGAGTGATCCTGCCGTCGTGTCCCACCTGATTGAAGTCTATCGCGCACGCGATATCCCCAACGGCGCCTATGCACTGGTCAATGCGACCGTTCATTCGATGGCTGAAGGGGCCGACCCGCTGAACAACGGAGTGATTCTCATCCAGGGCAATCGGATCACCGCAGTCGGCAGCAAAATCACCGTCAAGATCCCCGCCGATACCGACGTCATCGATCTGGGCGGGCGATTTGTCCTGCCCGGATTCATTGACACCCACGCACACTTTCAGTTGATGCGGAACGTTCTCGACGACAGCGCGCCTTCACTGCTCGCCAATCTCGCCTACGGCGTCACAACCGGCATCGATGTGCAGCCAGGGACCGTGGACGTACTCGCCTATCAGGACCTCATCGACGCGGGTTTGATGCTTGGGCCTCGTACGCTCTCCACTGGTCCCGGTGTGTTCAGCAATAACACCTTCAAGTCCGCGGCTCATGCCGAGAGTGTTCTGCGGCGATATCGGGACAACTACGGCGTGCACAATCTGAAAGCCTATCTCAGTGGCAATCGCCAGCAGCGGCAATGGCTGGTGCAGGCGGCTGCGACATTGAAGCTCATGCCCACTACCGAAGGCGGTCTGGATATGAAGCTGGATCTGACACACGCGATCGATGGATTTTCCGGCAACGAGCACAACCTGCCCGTTCTCGAGCTGCACGACGATGTGGTTCAGTTGATGGCGCAATCGAAGATTGCCTACACCCCGACCCTCATCGTCAGCTACGGCGGACACTGGGCAGAAGGATGGTTCTACACCAGGGAGTCTGTGCTTGACGATTCGAAGCTGGCGCGCTTTACCCCCTACGACGAAATCGCTTCGAAAACCTTGCGCAGGCCGTGGGCACACGAAAAAGAATACGTCTTCAAGCAGCTCGCCGCGCAAGCCAACAAGATCGCCAACGCCGGCGGCCGTGTTGGCGTCGGCGCACACGGACAGCTTCAAGGACTAGGCTATCACTGGGAAATGTGGGCACTGGCAAGTGGTGGCATGTCCAATGAGAGCGTGCTGACATCAGCCACACGAACGGGTGCGCAGATGCTCGGTATTGAAGAGGATCTTGGCACCATAGAACCTGGCAAGCTTGCCGATCTTGTCGTGTTCGACGCTGATCCTTTCCTCGATCTGCGTAACACCGTTCGTATTCACAAGGTAGTGAAGAATGGAGAAGTGTTTGATGGTGCGACTCTCGACCGGGAGTGGCCTTCAAAAGGCGCACTTCCCGAACCATGGTGGTGGTTTACGGAGCCAGTAGATCAGTCGGACCAGGCGGAGACGAAAGCCCTCGAATAACCAGCTGCCGCCTGATTGATCAATGGTCTTCCGATTCCTATTCTTCCAATCCCTCGTCCTGCGACCCTTGATTTCCGTGCATGAACAGGTGCAACTGCCGATCGTGTCGGCTGGCCGCAGATAACGGACCCGGTCGAACCCAGGCATTCCATCGAGATGGTGCAGCCCTTTCAGGCAGGTCGCCCATGACCGTCACGCGTTGAATGATGCGTTCGCCGGAAAAGTCATTGAGAACAAAGTGCTGTGTGCAGCGATTGTCCCACATGCAGATCGTCCCTTGGGTCCATCGGTACCGTACGGTGAAGCGCGGACTCTGAACCCAACGTGTCAGATAGTTCAGCAGCATGTCGCTTTCAGTGGCATTCAGTTCGACGATACGGCGTGTGAAATGTTCATTGACGTAGAGCGCCTTGCGACCCGTCAATGGATGTACTCGTACTACCGGATGAATGGCCATCTTGTCCGGTCGATTGTGTGGCAAGGCATCGTGCAGCGCTGACAATCCTTCACACAGTTCCTTGAGAGGTTCCGACAAACCTTCGTAAGCCGCATAGAGACTGGCCCACATCGTGTCGCCACCCACAGGTGGGCAACGGACCATGTGCAGGATCGACATCAGCGCGGGCCGATCCTGGAAGGTGATATCGGTATGCCACTCATCGGCGATGCCACCCTTGGTCGCCGCCAGTTCGAATATTTCCGGGTGGTCGAGAAACGCGTTTTTCAGATTGGGATGTCCTTCCAGCTTGCCGAAGTGGCGACCAAAAGCCACATGTTGATCAACACTCAATTTCTGTTTCGGGAAAAACAGTACGAGATGCTCGCGCAGCAAGTTCTCGATGGCCTTGGCTTCTGTGGCGCCAACGGACCCAAGATCAATGCCGTGTACTTCCGCGCCCAAAGCGCCGGCCAATCGGGTCACCTGCCACTGTGTCGGCCATGTAACGGCGTCGTTCATGAGATCTGTCTCCACCATTGTTGGCTGCAGTATAAGCGAGCTTCGACCCGCAGCAGTGCTGCCACTGGAAACCCGATTTCGGTTACAGTCTGGCGAACATTCCGGTGAGTTCCATCATGTCTGAAGCCATAGCCCGCACTGAAGCTGAGGTCAATGCCCTGCCGCTAAGCAGTATCGATGTCAGTCGAGCAGAGTTATTCAAGACGGACTCCCATTGGAACTACTTTAAGAGACTACGCCACGAAGACCCTGTGCACTTCTGCGGACAAAGCTTGTTCGGACCCTATTGGTCGATCACGAAATTCCGCGACATCATGGATATAGAAAAGAACCATCAGGACTTTTCATCCGATCCCGGTATCACTCTCGCTGAGCGGCCGCTCGACTTTCAGACCGTCAACTTCATCGCCATGGACCCACCGAAGCACGACGTACAGCGCAAGACCGTACAGGGTGTTGTTGCGCCAATGAATCTTGCGAAGCTTGAAGCGACCATCAGAGAACGTGCGTGCACCATTCTCGACACGCTGCCCATTAGCGAGGAGTTTGACTGGGTTGATCGAGTATCCGTCGAACTGACCACCCAGATG
>JANNBJ010000228.1:0-32470 GCA_031385325.1 Gammaproteobacteria bacterium
AGACTCGATATCGTGGACTGGATCGAGGGGTTCTATAATCGGCAGCGATTGCACTCGTCGATCGGATATCAGACGCCGGTCAATGCAGAATGCAGCCTTGTGGCTGCGTAGTGTGGTGTACGTGGAAGCGAGGCAGGGTCAGTCTAGGAGCTTTATCGCAGCTGAATTTAGCGGCACTCGGTGCGCTCTGCGCGACTTCATCCGTGCAGCTGGAATGGTCCACATGTTGCTATCGGAGTCGATCTCGTCCCAGGTCATGAACCGTACTTCCCCAGATCGAGCAGCAGTCAGTATTGCGAATTCTAAGGCTCGCGCACTCATACCGTTGCGCAGTTTGAGTTTTGCCATGAACGATTGGATCTCTTGCCACGGCAGGGCTGGATGATGCACTACGTTCTTTAACTTGCTTGGCTTCGGAAGAATTTTGTCCAAATTTCCCTTCCATCTGGCAGGGTTATCGCCACTGCGAAAACCTGAAACCGTCGCCCAATCCAAAATCGATTCAATTCGCCCTCGTACCCTGGTTGCTGTTTCCGTCTTGGTTGTCCAAATCGGTTTTAGCACTTTCACGACGTGCGCTAACAGGATTTCGGAGGCGGGAAGACTGCCAATAAGCGGGTAGGCATAGCTTTTAAGTGTGTTTTCCCATTGTTGCCTATGTTTCTCGTTTCCCCATGAAGGGGAGAGGCTGTCGATATAGGTTTCGGTGCACTGTGCGAACGTCATCTGCGTTGCGGTCGCTGCCCGCATTTCATTTAGGGCTCGCTCGCGCTCAGAGATTGGATCGATACCCAGATAGACCAACTTCCGCAGATCATTGGCTTTGTCGCGGGCCGCTGCGAGTGAAATTTCGTGCACAGTACCGAGTCCCATATCCCGAAGTTTTTTTGTCGCGCGGTCCCGCCAGCGAAAAATCCAGGATGCCGTGTCGGCTTTTGTTGTCTTCAGATATAGGCCACGTGCACCAGCGTCGCTATACAGCTTGTTTAAGCCTCTCTTTCGTCGAGATTCAATTCCTACTTGCGTGAGTTTTTGCAACATTGTTGGACTGTACAGACCATATTAGGCCCATACTATACCACGAGTTTTTATGAGCTTTCACTAGCTCTAGCAAGACTCGTTAGATCGTAAATAATAATAAAAATACACGAAAGTCTGCCTTTTTGTTTGTTTCAAAACGTCTCATGAAATCTTCGCATGGCGGACGTCCGCTCCGCCACTCAGTCAACCGATTCAGTATCGGTCCCGCTGACGCAGAATGAATAGTTATATTTATCAATGCGTTAGCGGGTGTCTAGGCAGGTATTGTGCTTCTCGAATCGGCACACAAACGCCTCATTGTCGACTTTGGTTCAACTAATCTCAGTGTCTGATTTTGTCGGTCCCGTTAGGGATCAGGGAAGCATCAAGAGGGGGGGCGGGTTCGAGACGACTGAGCTCTCCAGCGCTCAGCATCAGACAGCAATTCCCCATCGCCGTCGCTGTGCGTCAAATTCGACTGGTAACTCCCCATTTCTGGTGAGGGACTCAACGATCATGCCAGGCGGTTGGGTGCGTTCGAGGATTGCGTGTTTCACGTCTGGTGCGAGGTACACCAGGGTGAGCAGTCGTTTGACGTAGCGGGGATCGCGTCCTGCGTCACGTGCCAGCTGCGCGATGCTGACCGACTCCCGGATGATGGTGTTGTACCACTGATGCGCGTTGACCAGCGCGCTGACGAGCGTGCGGTTGGGTGCTGGGATGGCGCCGGGAGACTGAATCCGTTTCTGACCGTTGTGACAGGTCTGAACGGTGAGTGGGACGGTCCACGTTCCGTTCACGTTCACATGCTCGTCAATGCCCAGTTCCCTGCGGAGCGCGGTTGTATTCAGGCTCAGCGTACACGCGTTGTCGGTGAGCGTTGCCGATTCGAGGATCTCGATCCAACTTTTATCATCGCTCCCTTCGTTTGCCATGGTCTGCGCGATGCGCAGCGCCTGATCATCCATGGCAACGGTGCCGGTATCGGCGTCTAGGAGTGCAGCAGGACGCTGCAGCTGCTCTGCCACTGCGGAGTGGATGAATGCCTCCAGCTGTTGTGCAGGCCAGCGCACCCGCGTCGACGATCGTCCACCGTGCATGACGGCCTGACTGACGTAGTAGCGATACCGCTTACCGTGTTTGTTCGCATGTGAAGGCGACAAGCGATGACCTTGCCCATCGAACAGCTTGCCGGCCAGTAGGCTGCGTTCGACGCCGCGTTGTCTGGCGATCTGCCGCTGGGCGTCGAGCTGTGCTTGTACTGCATCGAAAAGATCTCTGCCGATGATTGCCTCGTGTTGACCTGGATGGGATTGTCCCTGGTGGGTGATTTCACCCACATACAGACGATTGCGCAGGAGCGCGTACAGCGCACCGCGGGAAAAAGGGTTCCCACCGCAGTGTTTGCCGGTGCTGCTCGTACGAGTCTTGGAGCGAATGCCTTCACGCTCCAGTGCAGTCGCCAGGTTGCGGACGGTCCCTAGCGCCAGATAGCGTTCGAATATGAAACGGACCCGCTCGGCCTCCTTGGCGTTGATGATCAAATGGCGTTCCTGAGAATCGTAGCCGAGGGGCACGCAGCCGCCCATCCACATGCCCTTCGCCTTTGACGCAGCAACTTTTCCCTTATGCGCTCACCTGTGATTTCGCGCTCGAACTGGGCGAAGGAGAGCAGTACGTTGAGGGTAAGGCGCCCCATCGAGGTTGTCGTGTTGAACGCCTGCGTGACGGCGACTACAGATACAGCCTTGGCATCGAACTGCTCGATGAGCTTGGAAAAATCAGCGAGTGAGCGTGTCAATCGATCCACCTTGTAGACCACGACGATGTCGACCGAACCGGTGGCGATCACATCGAGTAGTCGCTGCATCGCCGGCGCGCCTGTCCACCAATGCCGTCGGTCAGGTCGTGCGCACAAGCCTTCCGCGATGGCGCCGCCTCGATACTTTTTCGCCAGAAGCATTCATCGCCAGCTAATGCAGCAGCAAACCCAAACTCCTGCTTGCCCCAACCGGCATGCACGAGCCCCAACCTGGCAGCGGTCGTATCAAGCCGTGTAGCCAGACCGAAGGTCCGAAGATGAATTTCAAGTTGGATGGTTGACTGCGGCCCGTACACGCACCGAACTCGACGGTGCGGCCTGATGCCCGTTCAGGACGCGACGTCTTTCTGACGCGTCGCAGAGACACCGTGCACCATGCCAAGGCCGAGCAGGCACAGCGCGCCTACGCCGATCCACTGCAGTTGCACATTCAACAGGTGCGCGCCGATCGCCAACCCGATGATCAGCACCAGGTAGCCCGCGAGATAGATCCAGAAAGACATATTATTTGCCTCAGCCCGCCAAACGATTGCGCACTATGGCGCTGCGCCCGATCACGTTCTGTACGCACGCGCACACCACGAAGTCACCGCCGCATCATGCCGCGCTCTTCAACCTGCGCACGACCGCTTCGACATCGATGTCTTCATTGGTGTCGACACACACCACGTCGGCACCGCGTGGCTCATCGAATGTCGCCAATTGGTGCTCGAGCACGTGCAGGTCTGCATCCGACGGATCCGAGCCGCGCAAGGCGCGCGCCCGGATCCTGGATTCGAGTACCTCTCGCGGCGCGCTCGTGTAGATAATCCGCAGCGCCACACCCAGTGTTTTTGCAAGACCCACGAAACGCGCTCGCTTCCTGGCGTCGATGAACGTTGCGTCGACGATCACCGATGTACCGCCCTTTAGCACCGACTCGGCAGCTGCAAGCAGTCGATCATAGACATCCGCAACGGCGTCAGAACTGTAATCGGCAGCTGCCCCTGCAAGCACTCGTTTGCGCTCCACGTCGGAGCGGATCCTGATCGCCGTCAGCAGCGGTACGAGACGCTCGCTCAACCAGGACTTTCCCGAACCCGACACACCACAGGTGAGATACATCGCGGTCCCTTGCCCATTCACCATCGAAGCCGCAAAAACAACGTGGCGATCGAATCGCGCGCGCAGCACATCCGGCTCACCACTGCCGCCATCGTGCTGCAGTGCCGCCACCTTGGCACGCACCATCGATCGGTAGACCTTGTAGAAGCCAAGCAGTGCTGCACCCTGATAGTCACCGTTAGCCGCCAGGTACGCATCGAGGAATGCCACGGCGAGATCCGGACGTGACCGGGACTCCAGATCCATCGCCAGAAAGGCTACATCGCTGATGACATCGACCCAGCGCAACTCGGCACTGAACTCGATGCAGTCGAAGGCATGGATCTCGCCGTCCAGACGAACCAGATTGGTAAGGTGCAGATCGCCATGGCACTCGCGAACAAAACCATCCGCCCGTCGACGATCAAGGACAACACGCAACGCCTGGTTATGTCCGGCACTCCACCTTTCGATGTTTCCGATCGTCTCGGCCGCGCGACTGTGCAGACTGGTCAGCACAACCTGCCGGAAGTTCTCTGCCATCGGGCGCCATGCTGCTTCGGCACTGCCGAAGTCGGCGGGCGGGACACATGGCAGTTGCGCATGAATTGCCGCCAGTTGCACGGCAAACGCCGCGAGATCTGCCGCGGTCAGTGCGCCCCGGGCCAGACACTCATCAAGCTGGGCCTGCTGCGGGAACCTGCGCATCTGCACGGCCCACTCGACGGCTTCACCTTCACCGCCGACGCACAGCTTGCCGTTCACCTGCACGATGGGCACGACGCCTGTGTACAGGTCTGGTGCAAAACGGCGATTGAGTTCGAACTCCGCGTCGCACAGCGTCTTGCGCCTGGCGAGTGTGGAAAAATCCAGAAATCCGAAGTCGACGGGTTTTTTGATCTTGTAGGCGAACTCACCGGCCAGAAACACCCACGAGATGTGGGTCTGGATCAGATCAACCGAAGTCACTGCATCGGAGTACGCGCTCGGGTTCTGCAATTCCGCAAAGTTGAACTGTGGCATCGGCGTAGACGAGGCTCGAACTGACGACACCTGCAGTGTAATGGCTGCATCGCGACCAGTGCACGTGGTAGAAAAGCCCGGCGCCGGATGCAAGACACCGAGCACCGATCAAACGTGCGACGTCGTGCTATCAGTCGAAGAGGTTGTCCAGTCGCAGCTTGATCTGATCTGCAACGTATAGAGCCAACGCCTGCAACGTGCTGGTGGGATTGACCCCGCCGGAGGTCACGAACAGGCTGCTGTCTGCAATGAAGAGGTTTTTGACGTCGTGACAACGCCCCCAGGCGTTGGTGACGGAGCGCTCGGGATCCTGACCCATTCGCGTGGTGCCCATGGCGTGCCCGCTGGAGATTCCTTCGGTGATGGTGGGAGCGACGGCGGTGGCACCGGCGGCCCGCAGCACCTCCGTGGCACGTTGTCCGGCATGGGCCAGCATGCGCAGGCTGTTTTCGCCCAGCCGATACTTCACCTTCACACCGCGAATGCCGTGGCTGTCACTGGTGTTGGGGTCAAGCGTCACACGATTGGATTCTTCTGGCAGATCTTCGCCCACGGCCACGATGGTGGCGGAGCGATCAAACATTTCCCGGAAGGCGGCATGGTGTCCCTTGCCCCATGGCAGGGTGCCGCGCATCAGTCCACCCTGGGCCGTTGCGACCGGACCACTGCTACGCAGGATTTCCATGGTGTAACCACGTGCATACCCGCGTGAAACGTCGGTTTCGTAGAACTCCTTGCTCCACAGCGAACAACCGATCGGCCCCTGCCATCCACTCAGTGGATGCGCAAAGGTACCCTGGGTCAGGGTCATGCAGTGCAGCATGAGGTTGCGTCCCACCAGGCCGCTCGAGTTGGCGAGTCCGTTGGGGAATCGGCCGGAACTGGAGTTGAGCAACAACCGCGGGGTGCCGATTCCGTTGCAGGCAATGATGACGATGTGTGCGCGCTGCTCGTGTTCGACACCGGCATCGTCGAAGTACAGCACACCACGCGCCATGCCTTGTTCGTCAAGCGTAATCCTGCTTGCCCGGCAACGGGTGCGCAGCTCTACACCGCGGCGGATCGCTTCCGGCCAGTAAGTGATGTCGACACTGGCTTTGGCGCCCTGTGCACATCCCGATGCACATGGGCCGAGATTCAGACAAGCCCCGCGCCCGTGGTACGGCACCGTAGCGATGGCGCTTTCCGATGGCCACCAGTGCCAGCCAAGGGCATTGAAACCACGCGCCACCGTTTCGCCCAGCGTGCCCAGTGGTACGGGTGGCAACAATCCGTCCTTGGGTGGACACGCCGGGTCGCCGGGTAAACCGGCCACCCCCATAACCCGATCGTTAGCGGCGAAAAACGGTTCCAGACTCTGGTACGTGATGGGCCAGTCGTCGCCCACGCCATCCAGTGTCCGGGTGCGAAAATCGGCAGGGTGAAACCGCGGAAAATGGGCCATATAGAGGATTGTTCCACCACCGACGCCATTGAAGTTGACGGGTTTGATGGGCGAGGCGGTGTCGTCAATGGGATAGTCCGCCGGCCGCCGCCTCAGGTTCGGGCTGCCGGAGAAATCCGGACGCGACTCCCAATCACGGCCGTTGGTCGGATAGTCGGATGACCGTACCCAATCACCCTGCTCGAGGCAAAGAATTTTCATCCGGGTGTCGACCAGGCTGTGTGCAATGGCGGCTCCGGCAGCGCCGGCGCCGATGATCAGTACGTCGACGATGTCGCTGGTTCGACTCATGGGATCCTGAAGAATGGCTTGCGCAGGCGCACCGGGTCGAGCAGTGCCCAGTCGGTTGGCGCAACCGTGTGGCCGTCGGGGAACGGTGCGCGTGCCGCCAATCCGAGCGCCTCAAGCACACGATCATCCCGGTAATAACAGGCCGCGACCACCGTCTCGAAACACCGCAGGAACTCCGGTTCATCACGCCGCAAGCGGGAGATCAATGACATCTGGCTATCGGGGTCGAGGAGCGTGAAGGGTGCGGTATGCGTATCGCCAGTGATTCGAGCCAGATGATCCAGACCTCGAGCCACCACCGCTGCACGGTTGCCTAGCTCGCGAAGGGTTTCATCCAGGATCGCGTCGTCGGCAGCGGCCGGTAGATCAGCTTCAGCGGGAATCATGAGTCCGGCGAGCACGGCCAGCATGAGTCGCTGGGCTTCGCCGAAGCGCCGGTCGGTACCGATGAGATGGGCGGTGGAACTGGTCATCGTGCGACATGGTATGCGTTTGCGTCGACTGCGCAAACCGCGGCATTGGCGTGCGAGTGGTCTTCGGCAAGCTTCGAAAAGCCGCTGGCCCGTGAATAGCCGGCGCTCCCGCGAGCGTTCCAGTCGATTCACCTGCGCGTGTCAGGACCAACCGCGCATGCTCCTGTCCGGTGGCGGCCGGGATGGCGAGCAACGCGACCCTGAATTCGACGTATTGCTGGAAGTCTGGTATGCGGAGATGCCCACCATCGAAGCGCGCGGCAAGACACTGTGTACACCAGTAGTGCGACGAGAAATCCGTGCGATCGGAAAAAAAGGTCTTCGACGTTTGCTTCATGCGCTCCGACCCGATCGAAGCGCAGGCGTGAATCAATCAGCGTTGCCTTGTTTGCATCGGGCCGGTGTCAGTGCACGCCAGCACCAGGACAGACAAACGATCACCTCATCTCGTTCAGAGCATGCTGGCCTGTTCCCAGGGCAACTCCGGGTCGGCGAAGTGTCCCCACCGCGCCACTTCAACAAGGTTGTCCACGGGGAAGCAGGTGCCACTCCTGAGCAGGCTCAGATCGCAATGCGCGGCCAGCCTGTCGACGCCTAAGGGCGTTCCATCGGCGCCGGTCATGCGCAGCACGAGAGCGCTGCGATCGCCGGGAAACCAGCCGAGTACAACCTGGGCTTCCCTGGCGAGTCCGAGTCGCACGATCATCTTCGCCAGTCGACGCGCGTGCAGGCCACCGGCGCGATCTGCCTTGAAGAAGTCCTTGCCGGACCACGCGCCGCCGCCGATGGGAACGCGGGGTCCGTAGGCGTCGACCACCAGCTTTTTGCCAGACAAGCCGTTATCTCCTTCAGGCCCACCCACCTCGAAAGCGCCAGCGCCGTTGACCGTCAGCTGCTCGGGAACAGCGGGCGACAGGCCGGGCAGGATCTCGGCAGCAGTCTGCAGTTCTTCTTCGAGCACCAGTCGCACGGCGCGATGCAGCCCGATTTCATCCGCAGCGGTCTTCTGCTGAAGTGAACAGCTGAAGGTCTCCACAGCCCATTGCTGCAGATCACCGGTCTGTGTTTCGCTCACTTCGATCAGTACTTTGCCATCCGGCCCGAGGCCAAGGTCCGGGCGCTCGAGCCGCAATCCGTATAGCCGCCGTGCGAGACGGTTGACCAGCCAGTGTTCGACCGGCAGGTGATTGGTTTCAGCCAGGTGGTTGGCGTAGCCGATGCAGATGGCCTGGTCGTCGGCCAGTTCGCGAAAGTCGGCCTCACCGTCTTCCAACAAGCCGACGCACAGATTGGAGACGACCGTCAGCTGCTCCGGAGCGGGGTACCAGCCGTGGCCATAGCCGGCACTTCGATAGACGTCCTTGACGATGGCTTCGACAGGTGTAATTGCGACTCATCGACGGTGTCATCTGGTAGTCCCGCAGCAACTAGCAATGTTGCGCACTCGCATATTGGCCGCCTCCATCCGTATGCATGATGAGTCCTGCCCCCGGCTTGCGTTGCCAGTACGCTGAACGCAATGAATCACACATCAGATCAGCCGTCATGCGCTCACTCATCGACCAGCCTACAACCCGCTGACTCGCAAGATCCAGGATCACCGCCAGATACAGCCAGCCCTCAACTTCACGCGCTCCTGCAAACGCCAGCGAAAGAGAACTGCCTGCAGACACGCAACCCACGGTCGGGAAAGTCTCTGGTGCCGCTGTTCGCTCTGGACTACAAACCCCCGTGTGTGTCCTCGTGATTACCCGGCTGTGTGCTGTTGACTACAGGCCCTGGTGTGTGTGCTCGTAAACCTTACCTCGTAAACCCTAAACCTCCAGCTGCAGCTGCAGAAGAATTTGCCGTCGACTGCCAACACTTCTTGTTCGTGGCGCACACCGGCGGCGTCGGGTGATTCTGCCCAATGGTCCGCCCGACGATTGCGCATGGTTTTTTTCCGGGTGTTCACACTGACAGGGATCGCGTTCAACGGGTTGCGGCGCCGGTCTTCCTCTCTGTAAGATCGATCGTCTTCACCACGTGGCCGCTTCACGCACGTCGGTGTCCGCAGATCTACGGGTTTTCTGGATGAGAGAGACAACATGACACGCGCGTTTCAAGGTCTCCTGATGCTGGCATCGTTCATGGTTCTGGGCGCCTGCGCATCGGTACCCTGCAAAAACTGCCACTCGGCTGCCGCAGGAACCAGGCATGGTCGAATTGGAACAATCGCTCCTGTCTTAGCAGTAGGAGAATACATCGTGGCAGCCATTGGATGGGTTGTCCGGACACTGTTCGTCGCATTGGTCGGCGTGTTGTATCTTCCTTCAATCACTGCGAATGCGGACGAATCGCTTTCATTGCCAATCATCGTCTACCACCAGATTCGAAACAGCGCCGACGGCCCGCCAGATAGCCTCGAGGCGATTTCGCTGGCACGCTTCGAATCGCAGATGCGCTACCTGCACGAGCAGGGTTACACAACTCTGAGTAGCGAAGAGGTCGTGAGCTTCGTGCGTGGCGGAAAACCACCAGGCGCGAAGATTGTGGCAATACACTTCGACGACGGTTGGAAGTCCTCGCAACTTGCGTTGCCCGTACTGGATCGATATGCCTTCAAGGCCACGTTCTGGATCATTGCTGGCAAGGGGATCGGTTGGCCGCACATGGACTGGTCAGAGGTACAGGTAATTGGCCGGAACCCACGCTACGACATCTTCTCGCACACGATGACACACCCCTGGAAGACGGGCGACACGATGCTTGACTGGATGAATGGGAGTTCCCCTGGAAAGGGGCCGGACCACGTGCGCTGGGAGGTCTCCGAGTCCCGACGCGTGCTCGCGGAGAAACTCGAACGCCCGGTTCCCTTTCTGGCCTGGCCTGGAGGGCGCTACAACGAAGCGATGATCCGGATCGCTACAGAAGCAGGCTACATCGCGCTTTTCACGGTCGATTCCGGGATCAATCACCCCGGATCAGACCCGTTAGCTCTCCATCGCACCATGATTCATGGCGGATGTGACCGGCGCACGTTCGTGCAGATCCTCAGCGATGGCATCTACCGTAGTTGTGACGTGTCTGCGGCAATGAACGGGCGTGGGTAAAGCGCTCACGTGTCAGAAGAAACCCACCAGGCAGATTCCGTGATGCCATGTACCGCTCCAGGGGTTTTCCTGCAGATACCGGGTTTTCCGGCCTTGACTGAATCGCCTCTGACGGGCCAGTCGCGAAGTACTGACGTGATGAAACGATGAGAGCGATGCATGTCGGCGTCGTACTGATCGCAGTAGTCGGCGGCGGAATCCTCTATTGTCCGGTTCCGTGGTCGCCTGGCCTGCTGGCCGCCGCCGCCGCATTCGGGTTCTTGTCTTGGAAGGGGAGAGCAGACGGCGCCAGAATCGTCGCGGCCAATCTCGCAGCCGTATTCGTGGCGCTGGCTGCGTTCGAGGGATACCTCGGCCACCAGGATGCCTCCGATGACGGGACGCGAATGGAAGGCACGATTACCGAGGGATTTACGCATCCGGACGACGTACTCGGCTACGCTCCTGACGCCGGCAGCCGGGTAACGGCGAGAAAGGTTTACGGAAACGAGATCGTCTACGACGTCGTCTACACCATTGACCAGGATGGGCACCGCATAACTCCCCCCACCAAGGACAACGACTCCCCAGCGTGTCTCCTGC
Organism: Gammaproteobacteria bacterium; assembly: GCA_031385325.1. Classification (GTDB taxonomy): domain Bacteria; phylum Pseudomonadota; class Gammaproteobacteria; order Pseudomonadales; family Azotimanducaceae; genus SYFY01. Next base: position 10,831 of record JANNBJ010000228.1, read on the forward strand.
TGTTCGGTGATTCGGTTACGTTTGGTGAAGGTGTGAACGACGAACAGACGTTCTCATTCCTGGTAGGGCAACAATTGCAGGAAGAATACGCGGTAACCAATCTGGCGTTTAGTGGATATGGCCCGCATCAGATGCTTTCAGCGTTCGAGTCCGGGAGAGTCGCACCGGATGCAAGGTGCCGATCTCAGCAGTTCGTTTACGTTGCGATCCCGGAGCACATTGCGCGAGTGGCTGGACTTGCTTCCTGGGACACCCATGGACCACGGTATCGTCTGAACGCCAATGGAAGCGCCAGCAGAGATGGGAATTTCGACAATCCGTCGACTTTGCTTGGCGCCGCCATTCCGCGATGGCTGGCGTTGGCATTCGACAACTATCACACCTGGAGACGTTTATTCGGACGAGGCCGCGATCCCGACGACAGCGATCTGACATTGTTCGTAGCCGTGATTCGCCAGGCCGCCGTTGAGGCGCATCGTCGATTGCCAGGCAGCGATTTCGCTGTGCTGTTCTGGGACGCACGCATCGACGACCGGATCAACGTCGTCGAAACTGAATTGAAAGCCGCTGGCATCCCGATGTATCGGATAACACATGCAATTCCCGATTTCATGAGTCATCACGAACGATATGAGCTCAGCGAACATGACCATCATCCCAACCCACTTCAGCACCAGCGCATCGCCGAATTCATTGTGCGACGCATGCTTGGCTCAAGTGAGAACTGACGTCACGTCCGAGCAGGATATACGTCACCCTCGAGTCAAGGCACTAGCCAACGCAGGAAGCGGGATTTCCGCATGATGGTTGCGAAGACGAAGCTGCCCACGAGCGCAGCAATCGACAAAAGCGGCACGACCACAGCCGTTGGACCGGTCGAAGAGCTGAAAGTGAAACCCAGAAGCCCGCTTCCCAACGTGTCCAAAACGATCATGTGGATCAGATAGGCGCCGAAGCTCGCCTCACTGGCAAGACCAAGAACGCGCACAGTTCGATGATAGTCGGTACGACGCTCTTCCAGCCATGTTCCAAGATGACGAAGCAGCACAAAGGCAGAGACGCTCATCAGCATCACGTTGGGCGCAAGATTTGAGTAGTAAGTTTCGTCGAGGTCGCCGCTGCCTAGAACTGTCAGTTCGTACGTACCTATCGCTGTAACTGCGTAGCCACCGATAAACGCGACTCCGGCGACCACACACCAGCGCCATTCAAGCCTGCGCGGGACGAAAGTCCATATCGTCGCGCCAAGTACGAAGTATCCGATGAAGCCGAATAACGGGTCGAGATAAAACCCTATCGGAACACCAGCGGCCTCTATCCATGGCCGAACGACGGTGACGAACAACCAGAGAAGCGCGAAGTACAATTGATTTCGAATAGATGAATTGGTGGTATAGATCCGGACGATAGGCAGCAGCAAATACAGGCTCAAAATCAGCGGCAGATACCACAGATGTGTTTGAACCGGATCGCCCATTCCTCCCGCTAGATGCCGCAGAAATCGAGCGACGGAGGTCGTCTGGCCGTGAAGGGCACAATTCCATGCAGCGTAGATGGCGCTCCAGGCGAGAAAGGGAATAACGACTTTGACGACTCGACGCCGCACAAAGTTGCGTGCATTCCAATCGCTTGTCGTCAGGAGCAGCGCACCGCTTAGCATTACGAACAGCGGGATGCATGGACGAACCAGCGAATCGTAAGCATTGGCCCACCACCACTCGTTCAACGGCAATTCACGGAAATGGGTCACTGGAACCGCGGCAACGTGCAGGACGATGACCGCGAACAGCGCGCAGACCCTAACGAGATCGGGCCAAAGGACGCGTGTGGAGGGTGAACGGGCCTGCTGAACAACAGTATGCGGAATCTCGCCATTCATTCCGATACGCTTCCTTGTGAGACTCATAGCCTACCTAGTATCAATCCAAATACGGTCGAGAAGTCAAGACTCAAGGATGAGTCTTGTAGGTCTCGCTATGTGTACGTCCCACACCGAACTCGGATTGTCATCCGGCCGCAGCCGGGAGGCACTTTCGGTGCTCGATTCGGAACAACGTGAATTGCAGGCAGCTCCCGGCCCTTGTTCGTGATATCTGTGGAGTGGCGGAAGACGAGCACGGTCAGCACGTCGCTCCACAGTGCGCGATGGTTAGCCCGCACAGGGATCACGGCGCAACCGTCAGGCAGTGGCAGTTCGCTGGCCCGTCGATTGAGCCATACAGCCAGGCGTCGGGCGGGGTCGGCACCGGACCGCTCGCCACAGGACAGACTATCCGCGTCGATCTGCAGTCGCGCGAGCAGTTCGAGAGGCGTGAGGCCGATCCAGTCCGGCGGCAGATCGAAGCGGATGGCGGTGCCGAACAGGTTTTTCTCCCGGAACGCGACCGAGATCAGACCGCTACCACCGGGCGAGCCTTGTGTCGCCATGCCGGACAGCCCTTCGTACCTGACGATGCTCTTGGGCGGCGCGCTCATGTTGTGGAGCAGGTTCCCATGGATGCTCATGCCGCCCTCATCTGCTGATCGGCGCTGGCGAATGCCTGGAAAGCCTGGTCGGCATCCTGCGGGGTTTGCAGCTGTTGCCTGGCAAACAAGGATGCGACTGCGTTGGCCTGCAGGTGCGCGCGTGGATTCTTCGGGTCGAGTCTCGACAGCAGGTCCTTGATGCGGCCCCAGGTGGCGTAACGGGAATTCGACGCGTGCAGTGTCACACTGAAGACCAGTGGTGTTGCGATGTCGCGATAGGATTCGCCGGCCTGTGCAGCAATCGCGGCATTCAAGCGTCCCACCGCGCCGGTTTCGAACAGATGCACGATGGCTGCCTCGCGCGCGCCGTGTGGCAATTGCGCCAGGACATCGGCGGCCACTCTGGAGAATTCCGATTTCGATAGCTTCGTTGTCCGAACAGCAAGTTGAAGCCGCTCGAGCGGATTCGCGGCGCAGAAGATCGCGCGCAGGGGGTCGGTAACGGAGAGATGCGCGGTGCGCATCGCCTCCCGATGCGCCGCCAGAAGTTTCACTTCCGGTATGACGATGCCCTGCGCCCGTTGCGGAAGGCAACTGTGCAGCGCCAGCAGGGTCGTATCGGATGCCTCGACATTCGGGTCGACGGCGAGCGCTGCGGCGTTGATGGCAAGCACGGCGCGATAGAGCAGGTTGGCCCTGCGCGGGCTGAGCACAAGACCGGCCTGTGCCAGCAACGCAACAAGCGTCTGCACGTATTGGGCGATGCCGTCCGAGAATGTCCCATTCAACGTCGGGAGAATCAGCGCGGCTCGCGCCATCAGGTCCCTGAGGAAGGCGGCGTCCTGCGGTCGGACGGGCGATTCTTCCGCCTGGATGATGGCCAGTTGCTGGGCGGGTGTGAATTGAGCCCAGGAGGGCATCTCCACGATGAATACGAAGCGGTCCGCCAGGGCCGCGTCCAGCGGTTCGGAACCGACATAGCCGTTGTCGTCATCGTCTACTGCGGGTGGGTTCATGGCTGCCCACCGGTAACGCAGGTCGCTCAGCAGAATGCCCTGCACCCGCCGTTCATGGATGATCGGAAACAGCTTGTTCTGGATATCCGGGCGACAGCGACTCACCTCGTCGAAGATGACTGCGCAGGCGCCCCAGATCGACGACGGTGTGTGGACGTACTGAAGCGTGCCGTCCTTGCCCGGCAAGGGAAAGCCGACCAGATCGTCGAAGTTCAAAAGGCTTGTGTTGTAGTGTCGGAACTCGAGGTCAAGAGCGGCAGCGATCCGCGTCAGCAACAGGCTCTTGGCCGTGCCATGTGCGCCAACCAGCAGGAGAGGGCTACCGGTAACCAGTGCCGCCAGCAGCGGCGGCTCGATCGTTGACAGGCCGATGAGCCCGAGTCGTTCAAGCCAGCCACGAGCCGGATCGAGCGTTGGCTCGGTTGTTGTGCCGGATTCCAGAATGGTCATGTCGCACTCCTCTTGCGTCCGATTTGCCGCGAGCGCGGCGAAGCCCGGACGAACAGGCGACACCAACGCTTTAGCAGTACTTTTGAGTCGCCCCGCAAGTTGTCACTTAAATCGGCGACGCCTGTTGTGCGGGATAGGCTCCCTCAGCGAATTTCAGATCAACGCAGCAGCACCAGTTGCGGAACAGCATCACTGCCTGCCCAGACGATGGCATCCTGGTCAAAGCGTATGCCGATGGCCCAGGCTGCATCAAACGACAGGCCCGGTGCGAACCAACTGCACTCCGGTGGCCAGTCGGAACTGTCATCGCTGCCGGCGCCTTCGATGATTTCGACGTCATGGTCCGCGAGCGCTTCGGCGAGTCGGGCATGGGCGAGGCGGTTGGCTGCATCGGCTTGCAGCGTGCCACGGGGATTGAAGGCGGTAATGAAAGCGCCACACTCGACGCCCCGATCTGCAAACAAGGCGGCCAACGAATCCGAGCGGGCACCCATGGTCAGCTCGATTGGCTGGTCTTCGCAATCGATGCGGTAGTGCGTCGCCAGGTACGCTCTGATCTTGTCCGGGGCAATTTGTGTTTCGCCCATAAAAAACTCTCCTGTTGGAGGGTCGACGCTTCCCGCTTGTTTGCTCCCTTAAGGGAGCCACATCCGCTTTCGCGATGCACCTTGCCCGGGAGGCAGGTTGGCATGGGCGTCGACCCATTTCTGAATTCAGGTTCACTCTTGCACGGTCGCCTGAATAAAGAATCCCGACTTACAACTTTCTCGCAGTCATAAGTGAGGCCACGGAGCACGTTTGCCAACTGAGCGTTGCTGCAGCGGTATCGGTGGAGCCAGTGTTGAATGGTCTGCAGTATCCACTTGAATTCCCTGTTAGCGGCCGGAGCGAAGTTCTATCCAATCGATTGAAAACACGAAACAAATTACTCTTCAGCTAGAAAGTTTCGAGGTCCATTCAACGAGATTCCATGCTAGTTCGTTGCTGATCAGCGAAAACAGGGGAGGGGAGTTCTGTCGGGACTGCGACCACCGCCATATTTATTAATGAGTTAGCTGTCCCGTCTCCAGTTTTTGCCCCGTCGTCCCCTACGATGACACCTGCGGCAAAGCGTGTTGATACATACCGACCATGTACCAAACAAGCTCTCTGCGACCGCGCACGCGGATGTCTGACATGGGTGGATCGGCTGTGTTGTGCGCAGCCCTTGAGCGGGCACCGCTGCGCAGCACGCGGAGTTGCGCGCGCTGCGCGTCATCCTTTGGCGAATGATCCCGACGCCCGGGAGGCAGTGGGGACGCGACCGTTGCATCTACGCCTCTGCGGCGTCGCGTTCTGCCACATCACCGGCAGGAATTGACGGATTTTTGGGCTGATTGCATTGCAGCTCGCGTAGTCGTGCGGCGATCCGTACAGGCCGTCAGATGCCGAGGCTCGCTGCAAGAAAGCGCTCCAGCTTGTGCAGCATCCGTAGGCATAGCCCGAAACCCTCGAGCCAGTGGGAACTTTTTTGGCAGTTCCGCAAACGGCATCACGCCCATCCTGCTGGAAGACCGCGGATGCTTGCGGCTGCCAACCCGAACTCTGTACGATGCCCGGTCTCACGATTAGACTAGTCAGCTGACCAGTTATTTGGAGCCAGTGATGAGTACATGGCCTGTGCAAGATGCAAAAGCGCGATTTAGCGAGTTGCTCGATGCGTGCATGACCGAAGGCCCCCAGCTGGTGACAAAGCGCGGTGCGGATGCGGCCGTGCTTGTGCCGGTAGCGGAGTGGCGAAGACTGAAAGCAGCTGCGCGCCCATCCTTAAAAGATCTGCTTCTCGACGACGCTCATCGCGTCGAGTTGTTGATCCCGCCGCGAGGTCGCGCAAGGCGGCGCAAGATCGGCGTCTCGGGCTGACCGCTATGTATCTGCTCGATACCAACGTGGTGTCCGAACTGCGTAAGCCCAAGCCGCACGGTGCCGTTGTAGCGTGGCTAACTTCGATCGACGCAGCCGATCTGTACTTGTCGGTGGTCACCGTCGGCGAGATTCAGGCCGGAATCGAGTTGACGCGCGATCAGGATGCGAAAAAGGCCGAGCTCATTGAGTCGTGGCTCGAGCGAGTTACGGAAACCTACAGCGTGCTACCGATGGACGCTGCGACGTTCCGAGCCTGGGCTCGGTTGATGCACCGTCGGTCAGACACGCTGTACGAGGACGCCATGATCGCGGCGACGGCGCGCATTCATAACCTGACAGTTGTAACCCGCAATGTTAGCGACTTCGCTCAGTTCGATGTGCAAGTTCTCAACCCATTCGAATCCGCGACGCGTTGACCGCAGTCGAGAGGTCCATGCGTGGTGTCTGCGAACCATCTCGAAAGCCGGTGCATCGCGACATCATGAAACGACACGCAGCGTGCAAGCGATGCGCGCCAAGGGGAGGGGAGTTCTGTCGGGACTGCGGCCATCGCCAACTCCAAGCAGTGTGACCCGGGCAAATGGGTTGCACGTTATGCCGGAGACTTGGGTAACACTTTCGGTCTAAACGGATTGGGGTTCCCAGTACGCAGGTGGCAGGGTATATCAACGGCCAGCCTGCTTGCCGACCGATCCAAGCCTCAAAGGCCTACCACCACGCATCCCAACTGAGAAAGGCAGCTGCACCGGTATCCATCGTTCCTGATTTGAACCGGTATTCGCCGACGTATTTGACACCGAGCTGAATCGACGTGTGCGAATCCGGCGTGAATACCAACTTCACGCCAGACGCAGGTTCGAGTTTGTTGTTGAAGTCAAAGTCCTTTGAGTCGGCCTTGTAGTGCAGTTCTACGAAAGGCTCCACAGCGATGCCGTAGCGATGGCGTGGCATGATCAACGCCAGCTCCACCGTTCCTTCCAGCAGCGCGTTCTCCCGCTGATTTTCGTCCTGATTCCCGGGATAACGCATTCGTCCGTATGTTCGTGCCACCAGGGTTGGTGCATTGTCGCCGTCGCGGTCAGTGCGGGAGGCAGTCAGCGCCTTTCGAAATTGCAGCGACCAGCGCATAAACGCTTCAAAACTGCGCAGGGAGTCTCCACTCTGCGTGCGCCAGTCCCACACGTGCTGACCACCGAGAGACAGTTTTCCCCAATCGCCGAGGAGGTAGCTGACCTGTATTCCACTCCCCAGTTCCACATAGTGATTCCAGTCGAGCGACTGGCTATCCATCGATGCGTCGACCTGTGAAAAAAGCTCCACGGAAGCGCGCGGCGTGAACTGGACGAGGTGCAGAGCCTGCTGAATACCCACCTCGGCGATGACATCGTTGTCTTCCTCTGCCTGTTGCGAACCGGGATAGCGGACCTGTCCCCACGTCGCTCCGGAGAGCGGGTGGTCGTTTTGCGCGGCGTTCACGTAGAGGGGAAGTGAACCTGCACAGACGAGAATCAGCAACGCCGCAGCGAACGGAGGCATGTTGGACGACTTGTTCCGTCCAGCCGAATCAGTTGTCAGCTGGTGCCCGATGTATTTTCCGGTCGATCGGGAACCCTCGATCATTGGGTGATTCCCAACGACGCAGCCATCGCTGCCGCTAAGAGTGGAGTGGCTTGTGCAGGTTGGTGGTAGTTGTTGTCGGCCACGCGGTAGCGGCGCTCATTCGCATCGTGGAGCGACATCAGATCCAGGTGGTCGATGTCGACGGCTTCCAGCGCGGCTGCCAGACGGAAATCATCATCGGAGTAATCGGTTGGCAACCTCGTGCCAAGCCGGCGCAACAGGGGCGACTGGCGACTCAGCGCATACGCCAGCGTCACCAGCGGACGGCCATGGATGAAATCGCCGCGACGTTCCGGTTGTCCTGCATCATTCAGCACGTAGTAGGAAAATCTGCGCCCCCACACTGGCGCGACAGTACTTGCGCCCACCACCCGGGCCATGTGGTCGGGAATGAAATAGTAGAAAACGCTGCCGTCACGCTGAGTGACCTCCCTCCCCAGATCACGCGTGTTGACGACGTCAAGCGCCTGCGCAGGTCCATAACCGTGCAACCCGTAGTTGTACGGCATGTAATCGGCGGCGATTTGACCAAAGTGATACGCCACCGTTTGATCCTGGCGCAGCCCTTCGCCGTAGGTATTCGAATCCACCAGGAAAAGCGCGAATCGTGTGCGCCGGGTCGGATCCTCCACCGGGGTAATCCGGCATCCGAGCGCGTCAACCTCGTACTCCACTTCGAATTCGACACGGCCCTCAAACCGGCTGACGTGCAGAGCCTTGTTATCAGGGACCAGCTCATAACCGATGACAGGGTGCTCCCGGTAATAGTCCGGCTGAACAAGGGGCACCGGGTCACCTTCGGCAACCGGCTCTGGCTTCTCAACCAGCAACGCACCGCCTTCCACCACGAGCCAGAGGCTAATGAGCACCAGCAGGTTTATCCGCAACAACTTCGGTAAGGAAAGAACCAGCAGCAAGCCTCCCGCCACCATCGGCACGGTGACGAGGGCATGAAACAGGATGGGCGAAGTTTCCACCGAGGCAAGGGAAACACGCCCCGGGCTGATCCACTCCGCCAGCACTGGAACGCACAGCAGTACCACCGCGGGCAATACAAACCGTAACCAGTGATTTCTCGGGGTACGGGATGCACCAGGCATCTGCGTTGGATCAGACACGTCGATCAACCACGCGAAGCGGAGATACGTCTGGTGTCCTCCACACGCCGCGCTGTCACCTCGGGCGGCACTCGATGTTCCTCATCCACCTCTAAATCAACAGTGACCACGGCCGCAGGCGTAGATTGCCGGCGCCACATACGCAGCCGAACAACCAGGTCATCAGCCACTACCCGCAGCCCGATCAAACTAAAACATGCATACGCGAGGAAGAGACCGTTGACCAACGCAAATACCGCATGCGCGTAGCGCTCCTCCCATAAGTCGAATGCACTCGCCGCAACACAGTAGAGCGCCAGCGCGAACGTACTCAACGAATAGAGCGGCGGCGCTGCGGTTCGCCCAGCAATCTTGGGGGTTCGTCCGAACGGAGACCGCCGACCCGTGATTGCCTGTCGTATCGACAACAGGACCCCGCCAAGGTGAATCGGTATCAACAGCAGATTGAGGCTGTACACGCGCAAAAGGTCCGTCAGCCGATAGCCACAGAGCACCAGGTCCCGGCCATAGAGCACAAAGTAGGGGAGCGCCGCCAGTGGCAGCCATGGACTGCTCAGGAGTTCTTCAAACGGGTACAGAAGCATGGCCAACACACCAAAACTGACCACCGTCAACGACAGCAGGTAGTGCAAACGCATAGGGGCTTCCATGAGCAGTGCTTTCCACTGTCTTTTTTTGACCAGGTATCTGGCCAGGCTCCGCAGGATGAGCAGCCCGCCGTTTGCCCAGCGCCGACGCTGGATCAGCAACGCACCATAATCGGCTGGTGTGGCGGAGTAGGAAAGCCGCGCCGGATAGTTCAGCAACCGCCAGCCCTTGTGCGCAAGATCGATACTCGATTCGGTATCTTCGATCACGGTGTGGTCAGTGATATACCGCGCGATAGGGTAGCCGCGCTCCATGACTTCGACCCGAATGTCACGCAGCGCGTCGAAACGCAGCAGCGCGTTGGCCCCAACCCAGAACGTTGCATTCACCGCGGTAAAGCCCTGGTGAATGATGTGTTGAATATCCGTTGTTGCTCCCGCAATGCGCTCAAGCACGCCAGGGGCAGCGGGATAGGCGCTGTAGGGCGTCTGGATCACACCCACATCCGCGTTCTCCGGGCGCGACAGCACATGCGCAAGTCGCAGGGCGTAGTCCGGGAACAGCATGCTGTCAGCATCCAGCGTCAGAACATAGGCCGCCGACGGCACCTCCAGGGTCGCTGGTGCATTGGCGGCACAGGCCACCAGGTATGTACCTTCCTCCCGGTGCTCTTCGCGATAGCGTCCACCGAGCAACGCAAGATAACTGTTCAGGTTCATCGCCTTGTTAGGCTCATGCGACAGATTGATGTACCGCTTGCGCTCAAAACTGCTGAGCGATACCTGAAACAGAGCCGAGAGACGCGCGTATTGCCGCGACAACTCGGCGCCAGTCATCGGCGCGTCCGCCGCATCCGCACGCGCACGCAGAACTTCACCACGCAGGCGCAACTCCCTTGCCTGGCCGAGCAACACACTGTCCACGAAGAACCGGTGTGAATGGTCCTCAATCTTCCACGACGCAGCCGTATTTTCGAACCACAACGCCGCAGTATCAAAACATGCTGCCAGACGATGGCATTCAGCATTCGTGTCGGGGGAACCCGCAGCGCGCCGCAATTTCCATCCCGATTCGGCCGCTACCAGCGGTTGTGCCGCCTTCGTCAATCTCGCTTCGAGCGCAGCCGGCATTTGCCGCATGGTATCCAGGTTGATCCTTGCCGCGCGGGTGGCGGGATTGGCTGGATCATCGATCAGCAGTACCACCCGGCGATCCGGATATTCCGTGAGTGCTGCCGACATAAGTGTCATGTACACCACCGCAGGTTCCTCACAATAGGAAGGAACCAGCATCGTCAGAGGCGGTGCAGGATGATCGAATACCGCATCGACGCAATCGCGGGATGCCGGGTGATGGTGCGCCAGACGATGAAAGTGCCCGAAACGGGCGACCTGGTAGACCAGGTTGCCGTAAATCAGGAACACGGCGACGCCAGAAAAGATCATCCACTCCAGCAATCTGCCTGCTGCGCCCCGTTGTAACAATGCAGGCAGCGCGTCGACCAGTTCACCGCAGAACAGCGCGCCCGCAACCATCGTGACCAGAATTCCGGCGCCCGTTATGGTGCGCTCATAGGGACCAGGCAACCGCCGTTGAGTGCCTATATCCATCCTTGTTCTCCCCCTCGCTTCCTACTGGATGCTGAAACTGCCACCACCCCGGCGAAGTCAGCGATAACGTTCTTCGAGCACACACGACAAATCCAGCGCATTCGCACCTGATCTGCCGGCCAGCGATACCTGTCAGCCCGAACAGGTCACTGCGTCAATCGACTCTTCCCAGGCACATCCCGCCCTGCCACTCCCGCCTGTCCTCCCGGACGCACGCCTGTCCTCACGGACGAATACCGAATGAGGTGGGCGAACACTACCCAGAAAACCAAACAAGCTAATGCCGAGTTTACAGTCCGTCAATATATATGCTGAATATCGAAGCTTTTCTGCGTCTCAGACGAGGGGAGCCTGTTCAGCGCGCAGAGCCGGTAACAGACACACGCCCCAAATGCAGCATCGCGTAGTTCGTCGAATCGTTTCGGATACGCCGCATGACCCGGCGCAGATATGCAAGTCGGACCGGATCAAGCCGCTCGTCCGCGGTGGCAAAATCCTGCGGATGCATGACCAGAACCACACAATCCGACGCTTGTGATGCCTTCTCGATGTCCTCAAAAAGCGCTGCTTCGCCACGCAATTCACCACCCACCGTCGCCGGCCAGCTGGTTGATACATTGGCGGGTACGTGGCGTAGCACGTTCCCTGGACGGGAATGGAGGTTTGCAGAAACGTGCGAGAACCCCAGAGGTGCGAGGCGCGCAGGCAATTCAGGAGGTAACTCGAACTGGTGTGGGATGAAGACCCGCGGTTTCACGCCAAACAGCGTCGTCAGATGCTCGTTGGCCCTGGCGATTTCCATGACAGTGATATCGAGTGGCTGACTCAGCAGGAGGCTTCGTCCATCCGCCGTATTACTGGCATGCCAGCCGTGATTGGCGATTTCGAACAATTCTCCCCCCACCGCGAATCGTCCGCAGCAACGGCTCATCCTCGCCGATAAAGCCGCCGATCACCGCGAGAGTTGCCGGAATACGTTCTTCAACAAACAGCTTCAAGACTGCCTGTTGGATTTCGGAGAGCCAATGGTCCTGGACATCGTCGAAACGCACCACCAGAGGTTTCGGTATATGCCTGCCCTGCATTTGCACGCTGTCTTCTACATGTTTGATGCTGCCACACCCAACGATCAACAGCAGCACCAACATCCACGTCGGATACCTTATCACTGATTTGCCCCCTGGCAGCTCCAACCCCACGATCGGGACAAAGCAGCGTGCACGGTGATCTCCTTCTGGTCAACACCAGTGGCCGGAGGGTGGATACCGGCTCAAGCATCCGTTCCGTAACGGCACCACCCACGTCCTGTTCAGCCGCCAGGACTTTATCACGCGCCTCGAAACGCTCATGCCACGCCCACGGAATCAATCTCGCCTGATACTGCAATGTCGGGCCTTTATTTTGGGCGAAGGTCGGCAAAACAGCTTCAAAGCTGGGCTAGGAGTCTGCGCGGCAGAAGCTCGACAGGCTGCGGCTGCGCCACTTCGGCCCGCTTTTCCGTTCGTTTTCGTTGTGTAGCACCCACTACGCGTCTCAAACGAACGAAAAATCGGACTCGAATTGACACTCGCCTCGCACCGCCGCCTTCTGCCGCGCAGGCTCCTAGTTCGGATTCAATTTCCCGTACGACACCGTTGTTGATCGGCTGCGGTGCGGTGCACGTTGGCTTGTCGTGCATAAACCGTCGGCGGGTTCTTGATCATTGCCGAGCGCGAATTCCGAGGAGGAATGTATGGGATACGTTGCTGTGGATCCGGTTGTAAGCCATAAGGACGAGGGGTCTGATTTCGGTGTGAGTGTCCCCGATCTGCCCCCGATCTGCCCCCAAACTCGCAACTTTCACGTATTGGTAACCCAGGCCACGAAACCCGGTTGTCAGCTGAGCGTCGTTCGGGTTGTATCGCTGACGCAAGCCTTGAGTTGCCTGCATTATCCACTCGACTTCTCTGTCAGGAGCTGTACGGAAGTTCGGTCTAATCGGTTGAACTGACTGAACAAATTGCTGGTGAGCTAGAAAAGTTCGAGGTCAATTCCGAGAGACTCCCTGTTGATTCGTTGATCAGCAGGGAGTGCAGGGGAGCGGCGTTCGGTCGGGACTGCGTCCACCGCCATCTAATCATGCACTTTTGTGCCGGTCCCGCTAGCGCTGCAAGAACTTTCCGATCTTTCAAAGCGTTAGCGGGGACCTGCGGCTGAAGTTCACCGCAATGACCAGTATCGCGAAGAGGGGGCACCCTCGGCACACCTACCAGGCATGACCGTGGAAACGGCCCGTTAAACCAACTATTGTCCGGCCATCCATCGTCAGCCCTGCAGGACCTCAGCACATGCCCACGCTCTCGCGCCCCGACGGGGCCAGCATCTTCTACAAGGTCGTCGGCAAGGACACCGGCAAGCCACCGCTCCTGTTCGTGCACGGCTGGTGCTCGCGCCACGAGCACTGGGTGCACCAGGTGAAGCACTTCCAGCGCAGCCATCGCATCCTGCTGCTCGACCGGCGCGGCCACGGCAAGTCCACCACGCCCGGCACCGGCCACGACACCGCAAGCCACGCCGCCGACATCCTCGCCGTCACCCGCGCTGCCGAACTGAAGGGCGCGGTGGCCATCGGCCATGCCGGCGGCGGTCCGGGCACGCTCGAGTTCATTCGCGCCAACCCGAAGCTGGTAAAGGCCGGCGTGCTGGTGGATGCCTTCTTCTACTCGCAGCCGACGCTGAACGATCCCGCCTCGCCGTTCGGCTTCCTCGTGGGGAAGATGATCGAGCAGCTGAGGGGTCCGAAATCGAGGTCCGCCTTCAAGGCGACGTACTCGGGCTACTTCGACCGGCAGGGCGACCGTGCGGCAAACGCGCAGGCAGTCGCTGAGGCCGCGACCACGCCGGACGCCGTGAAGATCGCCGAGCTGGAAGGCCTGATCGTGGACGTCGCGGCCATCGGCGACGGCATCGCGCAGAAGGTCCTGTGGCTCACGGCCGCCGGTGTGGACCAGGCGTTAATCCGCAGCCGCCTGAAGCAGGTGTCGTTTGCTCAGGTCTGCGGTGCCGCGCACTTCCCGCATTTCGAGCAGCCTGCACAGACGAACGCGATGATCGAGACCTTCGTCTCGCGCCTGTAGCGCGCGCGCGGGCTCACGCGAAGGTCCTGTCTTGCCTCGTCAAGATCGCGCTCGCTTCACTGTGGAGCGGGCAGATTCACTCTTCGCAAACCCTCTGACCGCCGTCCCTCCCTGATTGGCACAACGGAACCGGGTAAACACGCTGAACTGCAGCGTATGGGAATTGTTGGTGCGATGTTCATGGTGAGTATCGGAGCGGCCATCACGCTCTGGCTGCCATGGACGCGCTGGGGCCAAGCCGCAACCGCACGCCGAGGTATGGCTGCGCGTATGTTCTGCAACCTATGGTCTCGCCATAGAGACCTATGCTGCTCTGATGATCGATCCAGACTGGTTGGCGCTCGATCACTCGCCCAGGCCGGCAAACAAGACTGATCCGCGTGCGGATCGATTGGGTGGTGCCTGCCTGCCGGGTGCTCGGTAGCACGTGATCTATCTGGGCTCGACCGAAATGTTATGGGTAGCGGGATTACAGGAAAGCGGATGAAAGGGAAGTCACGTCTGAATTGGACAAGGCTCGGCGCACTGCAGTCACTCAACGTCGTATCCTGGTGAGCTTGCGGCCGTCGACGTAGTGGCCATGAAAACAGTATCCTCACTCGTCGCGACCTGAGTGGCGCGATCAGTATCGGATGCTATGCAGCGTGAGGCTTTTGTTAGCTTTGGCGATCAGTGATTTCCTTGATCGATGTTCAATTGGCAACGCCGATACCAGCCTGAAATTGCCCGTATCCACCCGATTCAATGGAATCAGCAGCGGCCTTTTTTGGCTTGCCCGGGTGGGCAGTGTTTCCGGTAGTGCTCGTGACCCGGCTCAGTGACCACAATCACGCGCTCTGTCGAATGGTGGTCATGATGTCTGTCCGTCACTACTGCTGCGCCGATAGCCGCACCGGTTGCAGCGCCGACGATGGCACCCTTGCGGCCACCGAGTTCTTCACCCACCACGGCACCAACCGCGCCGCCGACACCGGCAGCAACAGCGGTTTTTACAGTTTCCCGATCAGCCGCGAAGGCAGTCGGAATGGCAGCCGACAGGAGTGCCGCCAAGGTCAAGATGCGGGTCGCGCGGAATGGATGAGACATGTTACTGAGTCCGGAACGATGGGAATGGAGTGAAGCTAACGAAGATGAGGCCGCGAAAAAGTGCACTGCATCACATCCTTCGGGGTTCGGCTTCAAGCACACACGCGGGTGAAGCCTTACTGAAAGGCAGTCATCATCATGCGCTGTCATCGGATGGTTACCAGCCTGTGTCCTCATCTGCTCAATTATGGGCAGCGTGCGATCTGGTGCAGTCCGCTGGATTATCCTGACCCTGTCTCGCGCCTACGCACACCAGGCTACTGTGAATTGATTCCCGCCCTGACCCTGCCTCGATTCCACGTACAAAAAACTGCAGGGTCACAAGGCTTGATACTGGATTTTTATTCGTTGCAAGCCAAGTCAGGGTCAGTCAAGAACCGGCGAACTGCGTCCCCTCAACCCGGTCGTTTGTGCCTGGCCGAAAAGCCTTCCAGGCAAACAGCGCAAACGCACCCACGCCTATGCTGAACACCACATCCCCGGGTACGCGGGCCCACACCAGTCCTTCCATCAACGTGCTGTGCATGAACTCGGCGGACCGCGCGTACGCATAGTGATGGGCGATGGCGTTCCAGGTTTGCCAGAGCCCCTGCGGCAGCAGCGACAGGAAGGTCATCATGGCCAGCCCCGCGTTCAGGCTCCAGAACGACAGCTTGAGCAGGCGCTGGTCCCAGTGGCGAATGTCGGTTAACCCGCGCAGGCAGTACAGCGTCAGCCCCAGCCCGAGGAAACCATACACGCCGAATAGCGCGGCGTGGCCGTGATTGGCGGTGGTGTTGAGTCCCTGCATGTAATACAGCGCAATGGGCGGATTGATCAGGAAGCCAAACAAGCCAGCGCCAACCAGGTTCCACACCAGCACGGCGGCAAAGAACATGAATGGCCAGTAGTAAGCCTCCTGCCACAGTGCCTGACGCTCGATGCGCGCGTGGTTGTAGGCTTCGAATCCGACCACCATCAGCGGCACCACCTCCAGCGCGGAGAACATTGCCCCCAGCGCCATCACCGAAATCGGCGTGCCGCTGAAATACAGGTGGTGGAACGTGCCCAGCACGCCGCCACCGAGAAAGATGATGGTGGCAAACAGCACCGACACCGTGGCTACCGATGCCCGTAACAAGCCCATGCGTACAAACAGAATGGAGATGATGGCAGTGGCAAATACCTCGAAGATGCCCTCTACCCACAGGTGCACCACCCACCAGCGCCAGTACTCCATGACGCTGATGTGGGTATGTTGTCCCCACATCAGGCCCGCGCCGTACAGCAGGCCGATGGTGATGGTCGACAGCACCACCAGATAGATCAGTGAACTGCTGCTGTCAGCCTGCCGGAACAGCGGCCACAGGGCACGCAGCATCAATGCCACCCACAGCAACAGTCCGATCAGCAGATAGATCTGCCAGAACCGGCCCAGGTCGATGTACTCGTAACCCTGGTGACCCAGCCAGAAGTTGGTAAGGCCGTCTGGCATGAAGCCGTGTACTGCGAGCCATTGCCCGGCAAAAGACCCGACCACGATCAGCAGCAGACTCGCAAACAGGAAATTGACACCAAAACGCTGGAAACGTGGTTCGTGACCGGACAGCAGGGGCGCCACGTACAGTCCCGTCGCCAGCCACGAGGTGGCGATCCACAACACGGCAAGCTGTGTGTGCCAGGTCCTGCTGACTGCATACGGCAGGTAGTCAACCAGCGGCAGGCCATACAGACCCTGGCCCTCAACCTGGTAATGAGCAGTCAGAATGCCCAGCAGCACCTGTGCGGCAAACAAGGCAATGACAACCCAGAAGTATTTTGCCGTGGCGCGCATCGACGGCGTGATGGTTGTGTTGCCCAGTACATCCATCTGCGCGAAGCCGGTTTCCGGCGCCAGATCCTGTCGCCAGACGTCGAACTGACGCACGTAGTACCACACCAGTGCGCCGATGCCGGCCAGCAGCAGCAGGATCGACAGATAGCTCCACATGAACAGCGACGGCGGTGGCGTGTTGCCAACAAGCGGGTCATGGGGCCAGTTGCTGGTGTAGGAAATGCTGTCGCCTGGACGATTGGTTACTGCCGCCCAGGAGGTCCAGAAGAAAAACGCCGACAGTGCGTGAAAGTCGGCATCAATCAGTGCCGAGTGTAATGGAAAGGCGTATTGCTCCCGGAGCTCCAGTGCTTGTGTGCCATCGCCCTGGAACAGCGCGCCGTAATGGGTGGCAACCTGTGCAATGGCGGCGGCTCGCTCGGCCGAGACGGTGATGCTCTGAGTGGTGTCGTCATACGTGTTCGTGCGCAGTTCGGCGCGCAGCGCCGCTTCGTTTAACGCCAGTGCCCCGTCTGGTGTCAGACCGAGCGGCGCCGCGGCTGCAAGGATGCCAAGTAGCGCCTCGGCTTCGCGATGCAACCAGTCGGCGCTCCAGTCCGGAGCGAGATAACTGCCGTGTCCCCAGATGGAACCTTGCTGCATACCACCCATGGCCTGCCAGACATTCTGGCCGCGCTGGATGTCATCGCGGGTAAACAGCACACGGCCGGTCTCGTCCATGACCTGTGCCGGAATGGGTGGTGCCTGCTGGTAGATCTGTTGCCCAAACAGCAGCAGAACGCTGAACATCGCCAGCATGCCGACTACCAGAATTGTCCACAGCCGCTTGACCGAAAAAGTTGTCCGATACGTTTCCATGCTCAGGTTCCATCAAGGGCCTGCGCAATAGTACGCAGCAGTCCTACCCTGATGCCCATGTTGGGGCATCAGGCATTGTGACCGCACTGGTAGTTCCCCGTAGATCCGGCATCCGTTCGCGCAGACTACGAAGGGTGATGGCCGCGTGATGTGATCGTTTGATTCTGTGTTGGTTTGACAGGTTGAGGTATGCAGCACTTTTTCTTCACGAAGTGGTCGAGGCACGAAAGCTATCCAGATTGGTTGTTTGCCTGATGCTGGAAAGCTCGTGGCCTGGATGGTGGTGCGGCGTAACCGCTATGCAGCGATCTTTCGTGTGATGACCTTGATGGTGACGCACTTTCCCGTGCGCTCCAGCATCTGGACGATCTTGTCGATGGTTACACCCTCAAATCTTCCATGCAGCATTCTGTTCAGGCGAGGGCGCGACACTCCCAGAACTTGAGCGGCAGTGGTCTGGTTCCAATCATTCGCCGTCAACGCCTTTTCGAGTTCGATCATGAGGTCTGCCTTGATCTTCAATACGGCTGCCTCTGCTCCTTCGAAGCCGAGATCTTCGAAAACGTTGCCTGTCGATTGCGCCCATTTGTCCTGGGACTTGTGTTGAGTCATGTCGGCCTCCGTTCGGTTGCTAGCTCGAGTAGTCGTTGTTTGGCGAGATCGATATCAGACTGTTTTGTTTTCGGCGTTTTTTTCTGGAAGGCATGGAGGATGTAAACGGCTTCTTCAAATTTGGCCAGGTAAATCAGTCGCCAGTGACCTTGGTAAAACACTCTGATTTCTCTTGCTCCAACTGAGATGCTTGGCATCGCTTTCCAGTTAACTGGATCCAGCCCTTCTTGAACGCGCCGCTACTCGGTGCCGAGATCGATACGCACCTGTTTTGGAAAACCTCGCAGTACTCTTCGGGTAGAGGCCAGCATAACAATCGGTTTCATGAGAATAGACTGTATCCGATCTGGTACAAGACGGCCAAGCTGAACATTATGTTGAGCCGTTTTTCAGTCTTGGCGTAGCCGACATAGCCGCTGCTGTATGTGCGTTCAGTCTCCATTTTCCCCCATCCACGGAGCACTGACTTCAGACAGCGAGCCTTGGAGGCTGTTACAACGGGGGCAACGAGGACACGCCTCGCAGAAATGAAGATCGAAAACCCCTCAGCCTGAAATCTGATCCGCGCCAGGTCGCAGTCAGTCCAGGCGCCACGACGTCATCACCGATACATCCTAACCGATTCAACACCGCACGTGCAGCCTTGCATCCGGCAGTCCGGCCAAACACGATGGCGTTGGCGATCGAATTGCCACCGCCTATGAATCTTTCTCCTAATACACCACCGGTGGTTTCGCCGACGGCATACAGACCGGGTAAGGGGCGGTCGCGTGTGTCCAGTGCCTGCGTTGATGGATCGATGCGCACGCCCGTTGAAGTCAGGCACACAATGGCCGGGCGGATTTCGACCGCGTGAAAGGGCGGGGTGGCGATCGGTTTCATTTCCTCCCCTGCCTTGAAGTACTGGCTGTCGAGGCCACGTTCGGCGTCGGCGTTGTGAGCGGCTGGTGCAGCGTTTCGCTTGGCAACATCGTCGAACAGAGCGAAGCAGGTGCCACCGGTCTGGGCCGCGACAACGCCGGACATGACGGCGTATTCAGCAGTTTCGCGGACAAATCGGCGGCCTTCGCGGTTGATGTAGACCAGCCAGCCCGGGACGAACACTTCGAGTACCTTGCGAAAGTTCGGGGTCGTCAGCAGCAGACCACGGTTGTGACCCACGATATCCGCGCCGGCTTTCGCGGCGAGCGTCAGACCGTCACCGATGCAGTTTGAATTGCCGATGTACCAGGTGGCATCACCGTACCGTGTGGCTTCCGGGTAGTACTGATGCAGGAAGTGGGGGTTGGCGCCGAACCCACCGGTGGTGATGACCACGGCACCTGCGCGGACATCGCCACCGGCGCATGGACGCCGGTTACCCGGCCGTCTGCATCAAACAGCAATCGTTCAACGCGGGTGCGGGTGATGATCTCGACACCACGTCTGCGGACCTCGCTTTCCAGGGCCGCAGCGATGGCTGCGCCGTTGCCGTGGGCCGCATGTCCCCGTGGAATGCTCTCCACGCCGGAGGCATAAAGGGCTTGTGCCGGGAATTCGACACCCAGACTCATCAGCCAGTGCAGGCCGCATAGTAGACGCCGCCGGAGAGTGCTGTAGACCCCCCAACGCGGCCGTCAGCCTCGATCAGCATGACCGATGCACCCTGTTCCGATGCAGTGATCGCCGCGGCTAGACCAGCACCACCTGCACCGATGATGGTGACGTCTACATCCCGATCTTGAGTGCGCATGTCACGGTTCTCCCAGTGAAACACCTGAGCATAGTCTCGGCGTGTTCACGACGACTTTACCTTGCGATTGAAGCGATCAACGGTCCGCCTTCGCGGGCTGGTCAACCCACACCTGCTGCATGCAGGCCGGCGCGCCGCCCGAAGAACGATCCAGGTCCGAGGCTCTGGCCACTCGCATACTCTCCACCGCTCATGGGGAAGTGTGCGGCGCAGGCGCCGACTGCGTAGAGCCCGGCGACTGGATTGCCGTCGTTGCCGAGCGCCTGGCCTTCAACGTTGGTGCGTAGCCCGCCGAGGGAGATGTAGGCATAGATCGACGAGCTGAACGACAGATCGAACGCCGCGTACGGACCCTTGTCGAGGGGTTTGAGCCATTCGGGCCGCTTGTGAAATTGCGGGTCACAACCGGCCGCAGCGTCGCGGTTGTATTCCGCCAGGGTCGCCACCAGTGATCCTTGCGGCACACCGATCCCGCTTTCCATTTCCCGAATCGTTTCCCAGCCGTCGATCAGCTTGTGAGTGCCCTGCTCGGGGTAGGCGAAAATCTCGGCGTCGACGATCAGGTACGCTGTCGAGTCGGGTTGTCGCTCGATGAAATACGCGAGGCGACCGTGATAGACATCCTCCGCCACAAACCGCTTGCCTTCCTTGTTGATGACGATGCTCTTGATGAGGTCCGCCGGCGGATAGATGGACGCCGTGGCGATCACGCCGTCCATGCCCTCGGTGACTGCGCCCACGGACAGGCCGAGCGCAATGCCGGCCCCATCATTGGTCGGAATGCCGAGCGGCCTCCCGTATTTCGCGACGATGGGCAGGTTCTCGCTGGTCATCTTTTCGTTCAGGTTGAAACTGCCGGCAGCAAGGATGACGCCCTGGCGCGCTTCGATGAACTGCTCATTGCCGAGTGAACGCACCCGTGCACCAACGACGCGGCCAGAGTCGTCGATCACCAGCCCCGTCACGCGGGTGTCGTACAGGGCAGGGATCTCCTCGGCGGTGAATCTGGCTAACAAGGCCGCCATGGCCGCGGCACCGCCGCCTTTTTCGGGTGAGGCTTCGGTCTGGTGGCCACGGGGTGCAGGCTTGGCCTGGTTGCAATAGGGCCAGATCTTTTCGTTGCCAGTCGTGAGCAACCCTTCGCCAGACCGCAACGACACCGCCTTGCCTTTGAAGCTGCGCCGCTGGAAGGGCACACCCTGGGCCTCCAGCCAGTCGAAATGGGCAACAGCGCCATCGCAGAATGTACGCAGGCGTACCTCGTCTGACGTGCTCGTGCTGGCGCGCATGAACTTGAACAGCTCGTCAGGGTCGTCATCGTATCCGCAGTCCTTCTGCAACGCCGTCCCACCACCGAGGTAGAAGATGCCCTCCGAGGTCGCGCTCGCGCCACCGCCGCCACTGGCCCGCTCGATGACCAGTACGTCGGCGCCGGCGCGATGCGCTTCGAGTGCTGCGCACGTACCAGCCATGCCGAGTCCCGCGATCAGGACGCCCGTCGAGCGGTCCCAGCCCGGAATATCCTTTACACGCACGGGTTCATTGATGTCGCTCATGCCGATTCCCCCTCGCAGTTCGTCGCACACGGCCCCGAAGGCCTTGCCTCGATCCGCTGAAGATACTGGAGTGGTGCCGCGGGGTAAATTCGTG
>JANNBJ010000022.1:0-35804 GCA_031385325.1 Gammaproteobacteria bacterium
GCGCGGATCTGGCGATACCCAGACTTTCCGCAACCTTGTTATAGGCGAGCCGAGCACTGGCTGGAAATCGTAACAGCGGCTCCTCTGACCTTACTCCACCGATTGGCGCGACGATTCGCGAACGAGGAACCAGGACATCATCGACGCGAATGTCGTGTGAGCCGGAGCCTCGCATTCCACAGACATGCCAGGTGTCAAGAATTTCGTACTGCCCCTCTGTCAGTACCGCATAACGATTGCCTCGACCATCAGGCATGGCGACCGTCGCTGCAAACAGGCTGGCATTGTGACAACCACTGACAAATTGCCAGACTCCACTGACCCGATACCCTTCACCTTCTTCGCGCGCCTGACCAACCGCGGCGGTCGAACCACATAACACAACCTTCGGATCGGCAATCAGCTCACTGCAATGACGAAATCCGGGCGCAATGAGACCAAATGACTCAATGCCAATCATGAGATTCCAGCCAGCACTGCCATCTGCCTCGCTGATCTTCTCGATGGCCGAGATCTGGGACATAGGATCGGCCGCCTCCCCGCCCGTATTGGCAGGCATGGCCAACCGGTACAACCCCGATGCGGCGAGCGCCTGGCCAACCTCAGGGTGCAAGTGCCTCATCGCTTCGGAGGCGTCTGCATGCTTTCGCACCAGGGGCATCAACGCTTGAGCCCGATGCAGGGCAGAGAGAGTGTTCAAAACCATACCTCCCAGGATGAGATTGCGGCGGCGATGATATGCTCGCGTCATGGATTACGACTTTATCATCGTCGGTGCTGGAACTGCGGGCTGTGTCCTGGCCAACCGGTTGTCTGCCAACCCCGATCACCGGGTGCTGCTCATCGAAGCAGGTGGCCGCGACAACTATTTCTGGATCGACATCCCCGTCGGCTATCTCTACACCATTGGCAATCCGCGTACCGACTGGTGTTTCAACACGGAGCCGGACCCAGGGCTTGCCGGCCGCTCCATCGGTTATGCGCGTGGCAAGGTGCTGGGCGGATGTTCATCGATCAACGCCATGATCTATATGCGTGGCCAGTCCAGCGACTACGATCACTGGGCGTCCCTTGGCAATCGCGGCTGGGGCTGGAACGACGTGCTGCCAGTATTCAAAGCCAGTGAAGACTATCAACATGGCGCCGATGCGTTCCACGGCGCAGGCGGTGAACTTCGGGTCGAGGAGCGACGTGTCAACTGGCCGATCCTCGATGCCTGGCGGGATGCTGCCGCGCAATGCGGCATCCCGAAGATCGATGAATTCAATCGTGGTGACAATTTTGGCAGCGCCTACTTTCAGATGAACCAGCGCCGAGGTGTTCGCTGGAGCGCAACCAAAGCGTATCTGCGACCGATACAGCATCGTCCGAATCTTGAAGTGCGCATCAACACAACGGTCGAACGTGTTGAGCTGGATCTTGATGCCGGCAAACCACGAGCCAGCAGCCTGTGGTTGCATTCCCCTCGGACTGGTCGTCAGTCAGTCTGGGCACGCAAGGGAATAATACTTGCGGCAGGTGCCATCGGCTCTCCGCACATACTCCAGCGCTCGGGAATTGGCGAGCCCGGGCTGTTGCAGTCATTGGGTATTGACGTTCAGCATCCACTCCGGGGTGTTGGCGAAAATCTGCAGGATCACCTGCAGGTGCGAACAATTTACAAGGTGCGCAATACCCGCACGATGAACTCTCGTGCCGGATCCCTGTTTGGCAAAGCCGCGATGGCAGTGGAATACGCGCTGTTCAAGACCGGCCCACTCACCATGCCACCGTCGCAACTGGGCGCTTTTGCCCGCTCATCGCCGGATCAACGCTCGGCCAATATCGAGTGGCACGTTCAACCACTGTCGCTCGAACGTTTCGGCACGCCGCTGCATCCGTTTGACGCCATCACACCATCGGTCTGTAATCTTCGCCCCGACAGTCGTGGGCATGTGCGAACCCGCAGTGCAGATCCGAGCGAAGCACCGGCGATCAGTCTCAAGTACCTTTCAACCGAGACAGACCAGGCCGTTGCAGTGGCCGGATTGAAATTTACCCGGCGAATCATGCAGAGCCGCGCGATGGCTGCCTTTGCGCCTGAAGAATTCAAGCCAGGACCCGCCGTCGCAACCGATGCAGAACTGCTGCAGGCGGCTCGCGAGTTGGGAACCACAATCTTTCATCCCGTCGGCACCTGCAAGATGGGCAAGGATCCGCTCGCAGTCGTCAATGATCGGCTGGCTGTGCATGGTGTTCAGGGCATGTGGGTCATCGATGCGTCAGTCATGCCGACCATCACATCGGGCAACACCAACGCGCCAACCGTCATGATCGCGGAAAAGGGAAGTCGTTTTGTCCTGGAGGACTGTCGATAAAGGTCGATAAAGGAAACAATGATGAAATCGTTTTTTTTGCAACTGCTTACGTTAGTTGGTTGGTTGATGTTCGTCGCTCCCGCGTCGGCTGCAGACGCGACGTTTCGATACTATTTCGATACGGCTCCAACCTCTCTCAAAGAACTCGATACGTTACTGGATGAGCTGTCCGACAACGAAGACCGGGTTGCACCCAGAACTGCACTCATCATCATGCTGCACGGCGACCATGCGAGTGCTTTTGTCCGCGATAACTATCCTGCCAACAAAAAGCGTGTGGATCAGGCCGCCCTGCTGGATGCGTACGGCATCGTCGACATAAAAATGTGTGCCACCTGGATGCGCCTCAATGACATCACCGAGGACGATATTCCGCCCTTCATCGAAACCGTGCCTTACGGCGTGGCTGAACTGGAGCGACTACGCAAAAACGGGTACATGGAAACCACCAGGGTAAAACTATGAGCAAGACAACTCTGCCCTCGCCGCTCGCCGGCTTGAAAGTTCTTGATATGTCGCGTGTCCTGGCCGGCCCGTTTGCTGGTCGAATGCTCTGTGACCTGGGCGCAGACGTCGTCAAGGTAGAACCACCGGAAGGCGATGTCACACGACTGTGGGGCTCGGTGATCTGTAATGTCTCCGGATATTACGCACAGCAGAACTCCGGCAAACGAAACATCAGCATTGATCTCAAGCAGAACGCGGGTGTCAGCTTGTTGAAGTCGTTGGCATCCACGGCTGACATTCTCATCGAGAATTTTCGGCCAGGCGTGATGGATCGCTTTGGTCTGGACTACGCAACGCTGGCGGCGCTGAATCCCGGCCTGATCATGTTGTCGATTTCCGGCTTTGGGCAGACCGGTCCTGAACGGGAACGCGCGGCCTACGCGCCCGTGGTGCACGCTGAAATCGGGTTCCTGCAACGACAAGCGGAAATCGCCCACTCATACCCGGTTGATCTGACCATCTCGGTGGCTGACACCAACGCCTCGCTGCATGGCCTGGTCGGCATACTGGCGGCGCTCCATCTTCGCCACTCGACCAACCAGGGCCAACACATCGACATCGCAATGGTCGATGCGAGCATTGTTACCGACGACCGCCTCCATTATCAGATCGAACCAGGCGCGGGCAGTCAGCCTCAACCCAATGAAGTCTGGCAGACTGCCGCGGGTCCACTGATGCTGGCCGGCGACTTCCGTTATCTGTGGCGCCTCGTGGAAAAGTACTACGGGGCAACTGACGCCAATCCGGATGCCGATCTTGAAACACGTATAACGGGCCGCCGAAACTGGCTGACCCGTTTTCTCAATGAAACCTGCTCCACCCGCGAGCTGGTTCTGCAGGCTCTGGATCGCATGAACATTGCGTGGGGTGATGTCAGGAAGGGGCCGGACGTCGTCAACCAGCCGACCGTGCAACATCGTGGAACGCTTACTGAAGTCACCTATCCGGATGGCTCAGTGCGCCGTATTCCGCAGTCTCCGTATCGATTTTCCTCGGCCAGCTCAATCGTTCGCGGACCCGCGCCTGGATTGGGGCAACACAACATCAGCGTGCTGAAAGATTGGCTCGGCATGGAGGACACAACCATCGCTGGTTTCGCCTCCGCACTGGTTACCGAAACCTGAGGGTTAACTCCCGGTATACACAGGCTCGCGCTTTTCGAGGAAGGCGCGCATCCCCTCTTTTGCATCGTTGGTGCGGGAACACATGAGCTGATTGCGGTTTTCAATTGCCATCGCGGCTTCAAGGCCACCCGCATCGATCGCCATGCTGAGCCCTTCCTTCGTCAAACGCAGCCCCATGGGAGACGTTCTTAACATGTCGGCGATATACGGTTTCGCCGCATTCACCAGCTCAGCGTCCGGAACCACCTCTGACACCAAGCCACAAGCCAGCGCACGTGGTGCATGGATGAACTTGCCGGTGAGCATCAGTTCCGAGGCAATCGACGTCCCGACCAGACGGGGTAGAAAGTAGCTCGACCCCATGTCACAGGCTGACAGGCCGATCCTGATAAACGCAGCATTCATGCGCGCGCTCTCACCGGCAATTCGTATGTCTGACGCCAGCACAAAGGAAAAACCGCCCCCGCACGCTGGACCATGGATCAGCGAGACGATGGGCTGCGGACAGCGGCGCATGCGGATGTAGACTTCGGCCAGGTAGCCCTGAAAACCCATGCCACCGCCGAATGGCACGTAGTCGCCTTCGTTCTTGCGCGCACTGCCTTCTTTGATATCGAGCCCCGCACAGAACGCCCGTCCTGCGCCACGCATGACAACAATGCGCACGGATTCGTTTTCATACAGGCTGCCAAAGTAGTCCCGTAGTTCGGTGACCATCTTCGTGGTGATGGCGTTCAGACTCTCCGGCCGGTTCAGCGTCAACCAATCCACAGCGCCTTGTTTTTCGACACTGATCGTCTCGTAACTCATACATGCTCCCTGATTGTCGTTGAATGATTCTCTGCAAAAGTAGGCTCATCGGCCAATCGTCATAACGCGACGCGGTGGCCAGGCTCCGGAATGGTCGCCTTTGCACCGGCTTCGGTCGTCAGCCGGAATTGTAAGGCTTGCATGGCTGTCAGATCGCCATGCACGAGGCAGACCGGTGGTCGATTCTCGATCGCCTTGTACCAACGTAACAGGTCTTCGTAGTCGCCATGCGCCGAGAGGCCGCCGATGGTGTGGATTTGCGCGTTGACTTCCACTTGCTGACCATGAATTCGAACGTGTTCGGCGTGATCGATCAGCGCACGACCAAGCCCTCCAGGAGGCTGGAAGCCAGTGAAGAGGATGTGATTACGGGCGTGCGGCAGCGTGTGACGAAGATGGTGAAGGATACGACCGCCACTGCAGGTTCCACTGCCTGCAATGATGATCGCTCCACCTTCGATCTGATTGACGATTCGTGACTCTGCGGCGGTGCGCGTGAAATGGACATTCGGAAGCCGCGGCATGTGGGTAAAACCACTGCGCAGGTGGAGCGCTTCCTCGTCAAAGAGGTGTCCGTGATTCCAGTAGACCTCGCTCGCTTCTATGGCGAGTGGGCTATCGAGGAAGATGTGCCAGCGGTCCAGCCCCCAGTCCTTGGCGTGGGTGCCCAGGTGATAGAGAAATTCCTGACTGCGCCCGACCGCAAACGCGGGCACCACGATGTTGGCACTGGTCGCGTCGATATCGCGGATCAACTCCCCGAGTTCCTTGATCGAGCGATCACGATCCTTGTGGCGCCGATTGCCGTAGGTGGACTCCATCAGTACCAGGTCTGCCGTCGCAGGGCTCTCCGGATCGCGAAGAATTGGCGATGCGTACTGCCCGAGGTCGCCGCTGAAAACGATTCGACGGGTGACTCCATCTTCGGTTGCCATGATCTCCACTACCGCCGAGCCGAGGATGTGGCCAGCATCGAGAAAACGCGCCTTGACGTCCGGCAGGACATCAAACCAGGCATGGTAAGGATGACTGACAAAATGCGGCAACGTCCGTTCCACGTCCTGCAAATCGTACAGCGCATTTTCCTGCCCTCTCTCGTCACCACTGGCTTCACCTCGTCGATATACGTTTGAGTGACGAGCTCGGCTTGCTGCGAGGTGAGCGCTATCCCGCAGCAAAATTGACGCAATGAGGCGGCTCACCTCTTGCGTATGGATCGGACCTCGAAATCCACGTTTTACGAGTAGCGGGAGACGGCCGCAGTGATCGATGTGGGCGTGACTGAGAATGACCGCATCAACGCCATGCGCCACGAAGGGGAATGGTTCGGCGTTACGCGCGTCCTGAGATCGGCCACCTTGAATCAACCCACAATCCAGAAGAATCGTGCGAGGGCCAACTCTCAGGACATGGCACGAACCGGTTACTTCTGTTGCTGCCCCAAAGAACTCGATGTGCATTGGCGTTACACCTCACGTTCGCAGTCCGCAGTCCGCAGTCCGCAGTCCGCAGAATGAAAGTAGCCTCAAAAATGGTGCTTTTAAACAATGACCGACCCATTTTGACAAATGGCATGACCAACTTGTCTGAATTTTACGTTCAGCCTGCAGCTTTTATATCTATCAGTTTTACATGCCCGTCACAGTACCTGTTTTTACCGTCGGATAGACTGCCGCCTGCTGACGTTCCGGGTAGAATTCGCGACGTAAGCGTTTTGGACAGACCGCGCCGACTCAACCTTTGCTGATCGGCGAACCTGAAGGATATGGCATGAAACTTACTTCCCATTTGGTTGGCGAACTACAAACACTCGCAAAAGTTGCACTGAGTGCGCTTCTTTTCGTCGTTGCTGGCACCACTTCAATTGCGTCCCAAGGGGCAGAACCAGCCGTCGATCCAGCATTTGAAATCGAGCGCTACCAGAT
The DNA here is from genome assembly GCA_031385325.1 of Gammaproteobacteria bacterium. Taxonomy (GTDB): domain Bacteria; phylum Pseudomonadota; class Gammaproteobacteria; order Pseudomonadales; family Azotimanducaceae; genus SYFY01. The sequence goes on from JANNBJ010000022.1 coordinate 6,724, forward strand.
ACAGCCCGAGGACGTTCTGGATGTGTTCGTCTGGAAAGAAACGGATCTGACCAAGAAAGTTACCGTCCAGCCTGATGGCGGCATCAGCCTGCCGTTGATTGGCAACATCAAGGCTGGCGGACGAACGACGTCGGACGTGCAGAAATCGATCACCACAGCACTACAAGAGTACATCCCCGACGCGGTGGTCACCGTTTCCATCCGCGAACTGAAGGGGATGCGAATATACGTGTCGGGCAAGGTCGCCGCTCCCGGTCAATTCGAGATCGGGCGCTACATTGACGTGTTGCAAGCCTTGGCACTGGCTGGCGGGCCTAACCCCTTTGCCGATGCGAATAACATCACCATACAACGCCGAAACGGTACGAAGGTGGAGGTGTTCAAGTTCAATTATGGGCAGGTGCACAAAGGCAAAAAGCTTGAGCAGAACATCCTGTTGAAACCAAACGACATCGTGATGGTGCCGTGAGCATCGCGAGCTGAAATTCGAGGCGTAAGAAACAATGAAGAGCTATTCAATGCAACCGATCAAACCACTCGCCGCTGCTGTTTTGCTGCTTCTAGGAAGTTCAGGTGTCAACGCTGCGTGGGACATGTTTCCTTCTTTCACAGCTGAAGCCGGAATAGACGACAACGTAAGACTCGATTCACAAGGCAAGGAAGATGCAACCTCTGCGGCTCTTGAAGGCCGGTTAACGGTCCGCAATGTGTCAGAAAGCCACAGCGTTCAGGCGATTGCAGCGTTGCGACAGTCGGAGTTTTTCGGCACTGACGTCAAAGGTGGCACCACGGGTCTGGCCACCATAACTGCGAACAAACGCACAGAGCGTCTCAACTACGGCTTTACTGCCAACTATACCAATCAACCGCTGCTTCGTTTCGGGGTAATCGATGCACAGTCAGGCCAGGTGATCGGTTCGGCAGAATCATACGTTGTGACTAGCGGAATCCTGGACGACGCTAACCCGGATCTCGACATAGGATTTGTGGAGGAACAGATTCGGCGTGAAGGGTTGTTTCTCTCTCCCAGCCTCGGCTACCAGCTTTCAACCCGTTCGATTTTGCAATTTTCCGGTCGTTTCAGTGACTACAGCTATGACTCGACCGGCGATCAGTTTGGCCTGGAGGACAGCAGAGGATACGGCGGCAGTGCAACGTACAGTTACGCGGTGACCGAAAGAACCAGCTTGCTCGCAACTGTGGATGCCGATTACTTCCGCCCCGATCGCTCACCGAATTCGGATCGCTATAACACGACTGTGGGCGTCACTCGCAAACTGACGGATCGCACGCAGTTCCAGGTCGAAGTGGGTGTCGGGAAATCGAAGACCGAAACCGGCAGCAAGGACACCACCGTTGTGTACCGAGCTTCCCTCGAGTATGGCCTGGAGCGCGGGCAGCTAATCATGTCGGCGTCTCGCGACAATTACCCCAGTGGTTATGGCAACGTGGTCAGAACTGACCAGTTGTCGGCAGATCTGCGGTATGCGCTCGCGGAGCGATGGGAATTAACCGCCCGAGGTTCGTTTACCTCGACCCATTCGAATCTCGATGTCGCGCTCAGGTTCAATGATGCGGACTACGCAAATGTTGAAACACGAATCGGTTATGCACTCACACCCAACTGGAAGGTTGGCGGTGCCTATCGATTCAGCTGGACTGACCGACAGGTCGATCCGGATACCGCACAAGGCAACGCCGTATTTGCTTTTGTCAGTTACACGCCGCAACGCCCCTTCTAAAGCCGAACCACGGGAAAAATTATGGTATCCGCACCGGCTGATCTTGACCTGAATGACTACCTGAACGTCCTGAAACGGCGCAAGTACCACTTTGCCATTCCGTTTGCATTGGTGATCGTCGTGGCCGTCCTGCTCGCCTTCCTGCTACCACCGCGCTTCCAGTCCGAGGACACTCTGCTGATTGAAAGGCAGACCATTCCACACGGGATTGTTGAATCAACAGTCACCGGATTCGTGCAGGAGCGCATCCAGCAGATCACGCAGACTATCTTGACGTACGACAGCTTGATCGCCCTGTCCAAACAGCACGGTGTTTACACCGATCTGATCGAAGCCGACCCTGGCAGTGCGACCCGGAAGATAAGAGAAGATTTCTCCATCAAGATGCTGGATGTCAAGGCGAGCGATCCGAATCAACAGGGGACCCGGGAAGCGACGATCGCGTTCACCATTGGTTTCAAGGCATCCACGGCCGAAACTGCCCAGGCGGTCGCCAAGGACCTGGCCAATCGATACCTGGAAAAGAACGAACAGCAACGAAAAGCACAAACAGAGAAGGTCTCAAAGTTTCTCGGCATCGAAGCTGACAAACTCAGTGTCGAGATCACCGGCCTCGAAGCAAGCATCGCGGAATTCAAAAAGCTCGAACAGAACAACCTCCCGGAGGTCCTCGCTCTGAATCGGTCCCTCTACGAAAAAGCCGAAGAGCAGATTGAATCGACCCGTGATCGTATTCGCGATGTCGAGGGTCGTATCGACAATACCAGCTCCGAACTCGCCGTCATTCCAATGTTCGAAGACGTACGAACCGACGGCGGCGGCCTTGTCCTGAGTTCGCAGGACCGCCTGAATGGACTGGTTGCACAGTATGTGCGCGCCACCGCACGGTACTCTGCACGGCATCCTGATGTCATTCAACTTTCCAGAGAAATCCGCACTTTGGCAGAGCAGTCGGGCAATGCCGGGCGCGCCGATGAGATGATGGATGAACTCGTACGACAACAGGAAAAGCTGCGACAGGCACAACAAAAATATGGTGACAATCATCCAGACGTACTGCAGCTCCAACGGGCTGTATCTGCGCTGGAAACCAGCTTTCAACGATCTTTGGCAACGGATTCTGAAACCACCAAGGCGAAGCCCAACAATCCGCGGTACGTGTCCCTCCGTTCCCAGCTGGAAGCGTTGAGAACATCACTGATCGCCGAGAACCGCAAGCTCGATCGCTACGAGGCAAAGCTTGCAGAGTACGAAGAGCGCCTGACCGTGAGCCCATTCGTGGAAAGCGAATACACCACCTTGACCCGTGAGCTGCAGAACAAGGTTGCCAAATACAACGAACTGAAAGACAAGCAGATCAGTGCGCGTCTTGCGCAGGAACTGGAATCCGGTGACGGTGCGGAACGCTTCTCGCTCGCCAATCCGGCAACGCTCCCCAAACTTCCGGATAGTCCGAATCGCGTCGGAATCCTGCTGTTGGGAATACTGCTGGCCGGACTCATCGGAGTAATCGTGGTGGCGTTGGCAGAATACCTGGACGATGCGGTCTACGATGAGCACACGCTGGCATCAGTGCTCGGTGTACCGCCTCTCGCTGTCATTCCGAGAATATGAAACAGTCCCCAATTCAGGCTAATAGACCCATGGATCACCTGCGCAAAGCTCTGGAAAAAGCCGAATCCAATACACCGTCGGTACGGGACTGGATGCAACCCGTTGCTCAGAACGGGGCTACGGCGAGTTCCCATCAGGACGTGAAACCTGGCCGGGTCGTTGAGCCAGATACCGTGTCCCAATCTGTCAATCGACTGATCGCGCTGTCCAACGAAAATCCGGCCATTCTGGATCGTTACCGATTGCTGCGGACCCGCGTTCAGCAGGTTCTGAAAACCCAGAACTGGCGAGTGCTTGGTGTCACCAGTTCAGCACCGGAAGCAGGCAAAACGCTGACCACGCTGAACCTCGGTATCACCTTTGCCCGGGCTGATACCCAACGCGTCATCATCGTCGACGCTGACTTGCGCAAGCCCAGCATTGCCGGAACCATGGGCATGTCGCCCGAACTTGGTCTCGCCGATTTCCTCAGCGGTGAGGCCGAACTCGCCGACATCATGTATCAGCCTGCCAACTGTCCAAATTTGACCATCGTGCCCGCCACTGGATTGAAACCTGCACTCCATCCCAGTGAGCTACTGGCATTCAGTCGCTTCGATAATCTGATAAAGATGTTGCGCACCACAGGTGCCATGGTGCTGGTAGATACTCCCCCGCTACTGGTTGGGGACGATGTCCTTGCCATTGCCCCTCGAATGGATTGTTTTCTCCTTGTTGTTGAGGAAGGGAAGACCACGGTACAGGAGCTCAAAGATGCGGCGCGGCTTCTTCAGGATCATCATCTGATTGGCTCTGTACTGAACAAGTCATCTCAGGTGCCCAAGCGATTCCAGTCCTACTATGCCAGTGGGGTGGCCGGAGAAATGCAGGAGACCTCCAGGTAACCCCTGGATAGCAAACGATGTACCAGCAGTACTACGACTTTACCCGACCACCGTTCGAGAACATTCCGGACCCGGCTTTCCTTTACCTGAGCCCTCAGCATGAGAGGACCTTGTCTGTCCTGAAATATGCACTCTTTTCACGTTCAGGGTTTTGTGTCATCACCGGAAACGTCGGTGCCGGCAAGACCACATTGGTGCGCAGTGTTCTCTATGACATGGGCAGGACCACCGTCGTTGGCCTTGTCTCCAACACTCAGTGTGATTCGTTCGAAGAATTGATGCGCTGGATCCTGCTGTCCTTCAACCTGGAGTACCGGAACAAGGACAAAGTGGAAATGTACGATGATTTCGTGCGTTTTCTCATTCAACAGCATGACAAGGGAAACGTCGTCACGCTCATCATCGACGAAGCGCAGCATCTGGATATGCGCATACTCGAACAGTTGCGGATGTTATCCAACGTCAACACGGAGCGGGGTCAGCTGCTGCAGATCGTTCTGGTGGGCCAACCCGAGTTATTGGACCTGCTGCGACGCCCGGAAATTCAACAATTTGCTCAACGGATTTCCTACGATCATTTCCTCGGCCCTCTCGAATCAGCAGACCTCGTCGAAAAGTACATTCGCCATCGACTCTCTTCAGTCGCTGATCGGGATGATTACTTTGAGCCGGACACCTTCGACCCGATTTTTTTGGCCACTGGCGGAACGCCGCGTCTCATCAATCTGGTTTGCGATACCTCACTGGTTTATGGATTCGCTGAAGAGTTGCAGTCCATTCCTCGTCGAATCGTTGAGCAAGTGCTGGCTGACAAAAGGCTCGGGCTTGCGCCTTTGCGGCGTGAAAAACCTGTAGAAGTGCAAGCGCCTAAAGAAGTGCCTGCAATCGAACCCAAGGCCGCACGTACGCCACGTTCATCGTTCGCTGACTCGATCATCGAGCGAGCGATGACGCGACGAACCGAAGGTTGAGACAAAGCAGAGAACCCTGGACAGTCTGCACGGGTAGTGAATGAAAAACGCTGACGCACTTGGGTACACGGAGGTAAATGGCGGAGCGATCAGGCGCGCCGATGCATCTGCCAATTCGTCTGACGGCAGGCTGAGGGGCGACCGAACGGCACCACAATCGATCCAGCCCCAACCTGACGCTGACAAGTCTGCAACTAAAGCCCGTCGCCTGTTCTGGATATTTCCAGATCGATTCGATACCCGCCTGGACAAGAGTACCTGGCTGGAAATGGCAAGACACCTTGAGCGGCTTGGTTGGGATGTTCAGATCATCGCCACGCGACACTCCCCTACGGCGGATGACTATGATGGATTGGTCAAATACGTAGAGACAGTGTCTCTGCCGTTTGTTTTTCGCATGTTGCTACTCGTCAGGATCGTTCAGTTCATAAAGACGGGGCTTGGTCCCAATGACATCGTCTTGATGAACCAGGATGCGTTGTGGCTTATACCGATGCTCCGCAAAGCGGGTGCGCGCCACATTCATCTGGATATCCGGACACTCCCGATTACCGAAGCTGGTTTGAAGAACCGTCTTGATCATCTGCTCTTCTGGCGATTGCCCCTCAAATGGTTTGGGGAAAAGCCCGACACGTGCTCGTTCATTACCGAGCCACTAAGGCAACAGTTCGCTCAGGAATTTACCGCTGTCAATCAGCCGCACTGCATCTGGGAGTCCGGTGTCAACACCCGTTTGTTCCGCCATACAGAGCATCCGGTTGGTGCTGACGAGCCAGGTATCTTCAAATTGTTTTATCACGGCAGCCTGATACGCACTCGCGGCATCGATCTGGTCCTGAAGGCAATCGCCTTGGGTCACTACCCTTTCAAGATTCATTTCACTGTTGTTGGCGAAGGTACCGATAGGGTTTATCTCACTCAACTGGCAGCGGAATTGAACATCTCCGACGCGGTGACGTGGCGGGGATACGTGCCCTACGAGGACGTCGCTGCTCTGGTCAATGAGGCCGACTGTTGTGTGTGCCCGCTTCCTGACATGCCTGAGTGGCGGATATCCAGCCCCCTGAAGGTTTTGGAATACCTGGCCTGCGAGCAACTCACCGTTTTGACTCCGCTTGCCGCGCACAAACACGTGATCGAAGACGCCGAGTCCATCGTGTGGACACGTGATTACTCACCGGAGGCGTTCGCAGAAGCGTTCAAGGCGGCCTACGAGCGGCGCCAACAGAATCCCGAGATCCGCACGCAGGTCCGGAACTGGGTCTCGCAGAATTTCGAATGGGAAGTGCACGCCGGGAAGTTGCACAATCTGCTCGTTTCCAAACGCGTGGGCCTTGTGTAAGTCATGATGCGTCTGATGCCCATCCTCGCCGTTCTCGTGCTTTCGATGTCGATCGAGTTCGTCGTCCAATTGCTGCCCTCCGCACCAACCAGGCTGAACCTGCTTCTCGACGGCTTGATCGGGGTGATCGCCATCATTGTCTTCGTGAAGATTCTCGCCGAGCGGAGCTGGGCACTCATCCCAGCCAAGTACCTGCTGCTGATGTTGGCATTTACCTACGTCTGCATAACAGGCCTGATACTCAATGCGGTTGCGACTGATACCGCGTTCGCTGGCACTCGATATTTCTTCCGATACGTTCCCGTCGTATTGCTGCCCTTTGCGTTCAAGCTGGATGAACGTGAGCAAAAATTGATTCTCGGTGTTTTCACCATCATCTTTATGCTCCAGCTTCCCGTCGCGATATTGCAGCGATTTGTTTTCTGGTCCGATCTCGTCACCGGTGATGAAGTCCGTGGAACGTACGGAAGCTCTTCAAGCATCGCGGTGATGGCCTGTATTGGTTTGGTGTTTACGCTAACGTTTTATATCAAGGGGCGTATCGGGGCGGTAAAAACAGCAATCCTTTCGCTCGCGTTGCTGATTCCGCCAAGTCTCGCCGAGGCAAAAGTTACACCGATCCTGATCGCCGTGGGTGTAACCGTGCTGGTCTGGCAATTTCGGAGACAACTCTCGCCGGGAAAGTTAATTCTGGTTTCTATCGCGAGTGCTGCTGGTGTAGGTTTGTTTGTACTCATGTATTCAGTGATGTACTCGCCTGAAGAGGGTATGGGGTACTTCGATGTGATGACCGACGATCGATACACGTACCAGTATGAAAAGATTGAATCGCCCAAGCTGGAACTCAACGGCGCTGACCGAACCGACGTGATCGGAAAATTCGATCCTACGGCGTCGCTTCAAACAGGACGTTCGCCCGGTAGGATCGACTCCATGCTCATACCTTTTCAGGCGCTCTGGCCAGATGAACTGCTGACATTGTTAACGGGCTTGGGAATTGGCAACGTAACCTCCAATCTTGGCGATGGTGGTGCTTATTACTATCTAACAGATCGAATGAGCGCACCGGCTACTACGATCAGCCATCTCATCTGGGAAACTGGAGTCATCGGCTGCATCCTCTATCTCATGTTCCTGATATTTCTGGTGTCCGACTGCCTGAAGTACAGAAATGATCCGGAGAGCTTCACTTCCCACATCGCAATGGCGTTGATTCCAACTTCAGCAATCATCGGACTCACGCTGATTTACACGAACATTTTTTTTCGGGCAGACATCATGCTCCCTTACCTGTTCATGATGGCTCTTGTCGTAGCGCATCGGCGGCGAGCACTCAAAGCGATTCACGAGCCTGCATTTCAGCCGCTCGGTAACAAGGCGACAGCCATTCCGATTTGAGTATCTCATGAGGTCGACTGGGACAATGTTCCAGCAGTCGATCCGTGCGCTCCAAAGTAAAAATTGCACAGCACGGCTCAGCTTTCAGGGCCCTCGTTCTGTAGTATCCCTTGCTGGAAGTGGAAACCGGACAGCCTCGACAACGATGTCAACTATTTGCATTCTTGAACCCACCCACTGGGGAAGGTTTCAAGGCGGTGCGGAAATTCAATCGCACTTCCTCGCAAACCATATCGCTGATAAAACGAATCACACGGTTGTCTACCTTTCGCGCTTTATTCCGGATGATGTCTCAACTTACCGGTACAAGATCCTGCAATACCAGGGACCGCGACTTCTGCGGCACCTGCGTTGGGGACAGACAGGCGATTCAATCTCCATTTACCAGCAGCTTCGCAGGATCGACCCGGACGTCATCCTGCAGATGCAGGCAGGCGCATACGTCGGCGCCGGTGCTTTTTATGCAAAACGAAACAACAAACCATTTGTCTGGTACATCGCCAGTGACCGGGATCTTGAAGCCGACCCGCCCGTCGGGACTGAGTCACCCTTCAAGCCTCTTGACCAGAGATTTTTCCAGTACGGGATCGACAACGCCGACTACATCATCGCCCAGACAAAATTCCAGGAACGCATGCTGCTGGCAAACCTGGATCGCCGCGCAGTAGCTGTTGTTCCCAACTTCCACCCAGTGCCGGACGTCGTCGAAAAACCAGAGTCGCCATTGATCGTCTCATGGATCGCGAACCTGAAGCCGCTCAAACGACCACAGCTATTCGCAAAGCTCGCGGAAGCATTCAAGGACCGTTCCGACGTCTTCTTCATGATGGCAGGGCGGTCGGATGAATCCGTCGAAAGCAGGCGGGCGATCGAAACACTTGGCAGCCTGCCAAACGGAAAGTATCTCGGCGAATTGACGCTGGATGAAGTGAACAGTCTGCTTGAGAAGTCTCACGTCCTGATCAACACCAGCGAGTACGAGGGTTTTCCCAACACTTTTGTTCAAGCTTGGCTGCGCAGTGTTCCGACGTTGAGCATCAACGTTGATCCAGACGATATTATGAGCACTCATTCAATTGGCAAAATGAGCGGCAGCCTCGAGAGACTCGTTGATGACTTAAGGGAACTCACTACGAATAGTGAACTGCGCATTTCAAGCGGAAATCGTGCGCGCAATTTCTCGGTAGAGAGCTTCTCCTTGGACAATGCAGCGAAGGTTGTGCGGATACTTGAAGCAGCGATTCACCAAGGGAAGATTCAAACGCTACGCTGAATCCGAGCCGCCAACGTCTTTGTATGAGATGTCTTTCAGGCTTCCGATTGATACTTGTTTGCCGATAAATTTCAGAGAGGACTGCCGTGACTGAAATAGTCTTCCTGCAACCTGGATATGCTCACTATCGTGATCAGCTGTTCGAATCGCTTGGATCACTACAGGATGTCCTCTTCCTGTACGTCAGCGGATCGAACGAGTATCCCGGCGCGATCAAACCTGGCGGCTTCCGTCACGCGTTCATGCCGCGACGAACCGGGAATGTGATGCTGGATACAGCGCTCTGCCTGCGAGAAATGGCACCCCGAATCGTCATCAGCTCCGTTTCGAATTCACCTCACTCCATCGCAGCCTGGTTGTTCTGCAAACTCACGAAACGCAAGTTCATTCTCTGGATCGAAGAGTGGATCTTGCCTGCCAAGGATGCCTCGCCGATCAAAACCTGGGCACGAGTCATCAAACGAAAGATCGGGAACATCCTGATCCGATCTGCTGATGTCCTGATCGCTTCTGGATCTGCATCCCGACGCTTTGCCCTCTCCGTTGGAGCAAACTCCGAGCGAACATTACTGACGTACCAATGTTCTAGCGACCTCGGCAGCCTTTGGGGCCCAGCTCACGGCACTGGACCGGCGAGCCCACGCAAGATCCTGTTCCTGAGTAGACACATCCCATCCAAGGGGCTCGATTTCCTGATTCGCGCATTCGCGGAGTTTGAGCAGAGACACCCGAACGTCACCCTGGAAGTTGGCGGGGACGGTCCTTGCCGAGAAGAGTGGGAAATCCTTGCGCGGGATCTGCGGGTTCAAAACATCAAGTTTATCGGTGCAGTGCAGCCTGAATCCACTGGCGAAGTCTTCCTGTCAGCAACCATCTTCGTTCTACCTTCGTGCATCCGAAACAACACTGGGGAACCATGGGGGCTGGTCGTCAACGAAGCCATGAGCATGAGCCTGCCGATCATCGTGACCAAAGTGGTCGGCTCAGGATTTGATCTAGTTGAAGATGGAAAGAATGGATTCATCGTTCCTGAAGAAGATGTCTCCGCTCTTGCAGCAGCTATGGACAGGTTGATTTCTTCAGACCTGGCTGCCTTCGGTCGAGCCTCAAGGCGTATATTCGATGAAAAAAATGATCATCACGCAATGGCGAAGGTATTTTCCCAGGCTATTTCCATGACCTTGGAAGATAAGAACCGGGTGGGGACGTTCAAGTGAAAATACAATTTCTCAGACTGCATCAAGCCTTCTGATCCGAAGCTTGTCTGATTACCTTTGCTGGATTTCCCGCCACCACACATCCGGCAGGCACATCCTTGACGACCACGCTTCCTGCTCCAATTACAGCACCGTCACCGATTGTGATTGCGCCTAAGATTACCGAGTTGGAACCAATATCCACGTTGTCCCCAATGATCGGGCTGTCGGTGAATGAGCCATCCGCTCGTTGTTTGTTGCCGATGGTGGTGCAGTGTCTGAGGGTACAATTCTGGCCAATCTGAGTGTCGTGATTAACCACCAATCCTGTTCCATGCTGTATTTGAAGGCCGGGACCGACGCGGGTATCCCAAGGGAGTTCAACCCCAAGAATATATTCCGCAGATATTTGGTAGACCACTCTTGGAATGATTGTCAGGACTCTGGGCAGTCCACGCGTCGACGAAGCCGTTCTGAACAGAACAAGAATCAGACGTGATTTCAGACTCGTCGTTTTGTTCCGAAAAAGGTCTTGCGTGACATGCTTCAGCATCTTGATCGTTTCCCTTTCCGTCAGGACAATTTTGACTCCGGCGATGGATTCGGTGTTTAGGACAGTGGTGTCTTCTTCCGCGCACCTCAGCCCGTACCACCGCACTGCGTCGATCGATTACATGCTGAGACGCGACACCTTCGAACCCGATGACTGACGCAATGCCTGATCCGAAAAAAGATCTGCTTGCGCAAAACGACACATGCCGCACTGGCGAGACCGCTAAACGACTCAAGCAGAAGAATCGTATTGTACAACTCAACTACCCAACACCCTCAAAGAGGATGCACGATAGCTCACAAGCCGAATGAGATGTGATAGAGACAAGTCAGATTGTTCTCGGATCTACGCACCTGGCTTCAGCGATCCCTGTCAAAATTACCGGTGTACTCCCGTACGTCACATGGACTCGAATATTCTGGAATTCTCCTAACAATTTCACGCCCGTGATTCGCCGACCTCAAGCCCCCGGAAATTCACTGCGGAGAGGGGCAATTCCGGAGACAGAAAAACGAACACCGAGTCGCCACAGACGCCTGTTGATCGTGTGAGCGGATTAAACTAGCTTGCAACAATCGTGGTAAACAACGGTCAATGCGCCGGACGAACGCCACCTAAGTTCATCACTTTCTGGACTACAAATGCTGAAATTCAACAAATGGAACCTGGTGTGGCCAGAGATTTTAATGAGGTCAGGACTTGGTCGATGGTTGATCCTCCGTCGGCAGGGTTACAAGCTACGCTTTTACAACTCCGCGCTTTCTCGGGCGATCTATCTGAATCAATCCGTTGGGGTGGATGACGAAAGCGTTCTGGAGGCCTTACTCAAGTCTGGTGATGTCTACGTGGATGTAGGCGCAAATATCGGTTCGTTGGGCTTGAAAGCCTGGTCCATTGTTGGATCTGCTGGATCCGTAATTTGTTTCGAGCCTCACCCTCGCATATACGGATACTTACGTGGAAATGTCGAACTGAATACCGCTTCGAACGTGACCTGTCACAATTTCGCACTCTCAGATCACGACGGCGTTGCGAGCCTGGACGTACCCGCCGGCGGACGCAGTGATGACATGAGCAACGTTGGAGCTTCCCGAAGCGATACCGGGTTGAGCATCAGAGTCAGTCGACTGGATGACGTGTTACAAGATCTGTCCAGCATCGCGCTACTCAAGATAGATACCGAAGGACACGAGTTGTTTGTGCTCCGTGGTGCGGAGGGCATACTGTCGCGCGTGCAGCACGTGTTTTTTGAAAGTGATCTGGTGTCCCTGGCCAGAACAGGAGTGAGACGGGACGATGTTCTTACGCTGCTTCGGGATCAGGGCTTCTTGCACTTCTATTTACACTACCAGGATCGTGGTTTCGTGCCCGTAGCCCCTTTTCTCCATATCCCCTTTCTGAACATTGTCGCTTCACGCGAAATATTGTGAGTGGAGACGCAACTGCAGTCCTTCTTTTTGACACAAAATTTCCGAGACGCCGGATTGCATTCGGTAAGCAGCGAATCAGCCACGGATTCAAACCGACATAGACAGTCGCCAGAGAAGTCTGTCCGTACACACGTGACGCGGACGCAGCAAAGACCTGTCAGCTAAGGTCCGGGTACGGATTTGGCTCTGACGTCATCTGCTTGCCATCCAGTTTCAGCCGACGGAGGACGTGCTGTCAGTGCAGTTATCGCCGCTAGTGGACACTGATGAGATTCCCGGCTCGAGCCTTTCTGTGTATCAAGCGACGCCCAAACACAAAGAAGCACTAGATACAGAAATCAATCAACTGAATCGATTTACGATTCGACCAACAACTTCTACAGTTTCTTAGCTCATCATCCGCCGGAGTTGATAACGACCGGAGGCCTCGGTGGGTACTTTGCACGATCCAGAGCGCCAAGCGAAGGCGGCTCCTTTCGGTTCACGCAGTAGAAATCTTGAAGAAGTCCAACTGCCGAAACTTCGCATCGCACATCTTTTACAAGCGAATCGAAGGGGATCAAATCAGCGATCAACAACGGTCCACCAGTATTGACTGGCGTACCCCTACCTAATGCCGGTGAGTTCGTCAGCAATGCAAAGCTACTAGCTCGAGGGAGATTCGTGGAATTCAATTGCGCAAAACTCGCAAGCGAGTTAACTAGGAGAGGGTCTTGGCGTAGATCCGTGCTGCTATTGCACTTCGCGGAGGCATATCCGTCATCACCCCAGAGATTACTTTCAAATTGAATTGAGCTTGAGTTTGGGACGGAACAGGAACCTTCCATCGAACCGGGGCTATGGAAGATGTTGTTTTGTATGAGAATGCGGTCGACGTTGGTGGTGGAATAGATGGATACATTGCGTCGCTGCAATCCAACACATGTATTGCCATAAAAGTGGAATCCGACCTGGAACCCGCGCTGAATGGAGCCATCAAATTGCCCGGAATCTAGGCAATATCCGACACCTGTGATTAGATTATTCCGGATGATGTTGTTGATTGAGGAGCGCAACGTCGAAAGATTACCGTAGTCCTCATTGTGTACGTTCACACCGGCGAAGGCCCGATTAGCCCCCCACCTTCCACTTAAGTCACCCCACGCGATATTGTTTTCGACTACGGAGTTCGAGCAATGATCAAGGTAGTACGGATTGGAATGCACGTTCCCGCCTCGATTCCCACGCATTACAACATGTGAAGATCTCAGGCAGTCGTACGCTTCTCCGAAGCCATCGTGAACAAGATTGTTTTCGATAAGAATCATCGAGTTTGGTGAATCAAACACCACAATGCCGCCTGGCCAGCCAACTCCTATGCACTGCGAATATCGGTACAGCTCACACAGACCGTATTCAGACGCAGTAACGTTTCTGACTATACCGTGCTTATAGTGAGTTCCGATCGTGATAATGTCCGTAGATAAGTGATTAGCAACGATGTTCTCTACGATGAAATGGTGTCTCGGTTGAGTCACATCTGAATTGAGGGCGATCGCTCGCCCTCCGCTATCCCGAAGGGTGAGATTCCTGACGGCAATGTAGTTGCCCCAGACTTCAATCAGGCCGCCGTATTCGGTGCTGGGTACGGCCCCGGAACGATTTCGAACGCAAGTGTCCGCTTGCGCACAATGCGGCTCCAACGTTCCATTGATTTCAGGTTTAGGATCTGACGCGCTGCATTCGGCAGCGGTTCCTGATGTATTAACTGTGAAACAACCAATATTGACCCAATCGCTTTCAGTTCCGGACCATCCGATGCTCATAGACTGATCGTGGAAAATTCGCCCCGAGCGAAGAAGCACATCATCTCCAGCGCCCCTAACGGTCCCGTTGACCTTCCCAAGTGATTGCCACGCCTGCGAGGGAGACAAGCCGGAATTAGCGTCACTTCCGAATGTAGCGTCTACATAGTATGTAGAGGCGAAGACTTGACTAGTCAGAAAAGCGGTGACACAGAAGGTCACGAGAAGGGTTCGCATAGTCTTACTGTCGAATGTGAACATCGTTTTCCCTACTCAAAATGAACGCGTTTTGAGCAAATCCAGCTCTCTACTCGGCGATGTTCAAGGTATCGAATGGTTTCGCCGTACCTGCGAAATCCTTCACGCAGTCCCGGTATACCCCATGTGACTCGACAGAAGCCTTCTGCAGAATCAACTTCGGTTTGTGAACCAATGTTTGCACGTCCAGTGTATCAAAAAGTTGACGGATTTCTCGAAAAGCTTTGTTCACTGTCATTGTAGCCACTCCAGCTGCTCGATTTTCCCAGCCAAATATCGCGCACCTTCAACGGTCAAGTGACCGCTGTCGTCATAGATATACGCTTCTCCGTTCTGGGCGAATAGTTCGCACGCTTCCTTCTCGAACGAGCAGAATGCATCCAGTTTTTCTACAAATCGAATGTTCGTCGTTCCAGCCAACTCTGTTCGCAGCCTGTCAGATACTCGCTGTCGATCATGTCGGATGTTCTGATAGAGGTACGCTTGGCGTGCGTCCAAACCCAGTTCGTTTCGAGCGATATACATGGACAACGACGTCAAGTCCTGAAAATCACCGGAACTAATCACTACCACTTTTTTACCCGACGCTGCCAACGACCGAGCCAGTGCGGCAGCGCCTGAGTAAGAGCTAAGCTGCCAAGCCGCAGCAAGAACGACAACATCCGACTCACGCAGATTGCTACTGGAAGCTAATCTCTCGACAGGCCAGTCGCATTGCCGATCGGAGGTAGTGGTGTCAGCTGCATTGAGCCTGGTCGACATAAGTCCCATGCACGGGTCATCGAGTTCAAAGCGACTTGTCTCCCAGTCAACAAATCGCCGAGGTTCGATGTTCAGTGCAACGAACAAATCTGAAGACTTCGAATCTCCTACAAGGAGAACTTTAACTTTTGACCCATTTTTACGACTTGTAAAGTTGGCCTGCGCAGTCTTTAGTATGGGCTCCCAAACCGTGTCCCTGCGCGCGATAACCACCTCCCTGTCGATGACGATCCTGCGCTGATCTTGACTGATTTGAGATAGCTTGTAGGCAATAAACCCTTGTTTATAGTGGATGGTCAGACCTAGAGCCATGAGCGTCAGACTGACGAAGGCGAACGACGGCAGCAGAACGCTCATGCGTATTGAAGGAGACCTCAGTGGCTTTTCGACGTACTTGTGCGACAGCGTTGCCAGTCCAATTACACCCGCAATCACAATCAGCTTTGCCAGCAAATCTATCTCGTGAGGGCCTGCACTGATACGGATGAACGCAAGGGCGGGCTGATGCCAGAGATACGCGCCATAGCTGATCAATCCAAGCCATACTAGGGGCTTGGAGGACAGCAACTTACCCACATGATTGGAAACGTCAGCGTAGGCAATTATCAATGCCGTACCGACCACTGTAGGTACGGCGAAAATGCTCGGGAAGGGAACGCTTTTGTCGATCAAGAACACGGACGTCAGGATCAGCATCAAACCCACCGCGCTGAGATTGCTGCTGGGGGAGAAGCGGTCTTCACGTGAATCCATGATCGCCACCGCGACACCAACAAGTAACTCCCAAGCCCGGAAAGGCAGAAGGTAAAAATTGCCAACAGCATCAACATGTGAATACCACTGCGCGCCGACCAGGCTTGTCGTAGCGAGAACAATCACCACCAACAAATGCTTGTTAGGTTGTCGACGTCTTAACCAAATAAAGAACAGTGGGAAAAGTAGGTAATACTGCTCTTCGACAGCCAAACTCCACGTATGCAAAAGCGGAGCGGTCTCCGAAAAATCATTGAAGTAGTCGGTTTCGATAAAGAAGAACACATTCGAGAGAAAAACCGTCGTCGCGACGAGACTCTGACCGAAGTCCTTGAGTTGATGCGGAAGCATTAGAACCCACGCAAACGGTATGCAAACCACCATCACCAGGAGCAACGCAGGCAGTATTCGTCTTGCACGTCTTTCATAGAACCTAGCAAGCGTGAACGATCCGCTAGCTTGTTCGTGAAGGATGATCGAAGTGATCAGATATCCGCTGATCACCAAAAAGACATCAACTCCGACAAAACCGCCCTGGAAACCTGCGACACCTGCATGGAACAGGATAACTGGCAGCACCGCTACAGCGCGTAGTCCATCAATCTCTGGCCGATACCGCACGTCTCAGGTCCCTATTCGCGATATTTGTGATTGAGGAATCGCGTCAATCCAGTTACTGACGGTCGAATGCCTCGCCGTCGCCAACTTTACGCTATCAGGCTCCAGCAGAATGCGTCGCCGGTCTAGGAACGATTTGCAAGATTGCGCCCGACAAGCTCACATGCACAAATGTCGATAAACGAAGTCCTTGGCCAATTTCCGCGCGTGCACTTTCAGCGGCTTGATTGGCCGGTCACAAAATGACCTAATCTCCGCATGGAACAATTGAATTCTTCGACCCGAGTCTCGCACTGAGTTTGATCTTTGCTATCGTCCACAGCATGCTGGGTTCGGAGCATGCTCAAGAGATGCAGAAACAGTTGCTTATCAGAAGGTTCTTTGGCGCATTACGAACAGAGAAACAAAGAGATTTGAATATCAAGGCTTCAACCACAGCCGTACCAAGATGAGCATGAAACACATCGACACGGATTCGCGATCCGAAGCCGAGATTCGCGAGCATTATCTCCTCGAAAAGGAACTGGCCTCGCAATTGAAGGAAGCATCCATCTCGGAACGTCGAGTGTTATACACAAAGTTGTATGACGAACTGTTTTCCAGGTTGCCACACCATCCACAACTAAAACGCAAAGACGATCCCCAAGCATCTGCCTTGGAAATCCGGCGCAAATTCAACTTGGTGAAGCGCTACCTGAAACCCGACACAACGTTTGTCGAGGTCGGCCCTGGCGACTGTCATTTCTCATTGCATGTGGCGAACACTGTCCAGAAGGTGATCGCCGTGGATGTGTCACCCAACATCACGAGCAGTGAAAGCAGCCTGCCGAGTAATTTCGAATTGCGCATCAGCGATGGCACCAATATCCCGGTGCCGGACAACACCGCGTCCGTCGTCTACAGCAATCAGTTGATGGAGCACCTCCATCCCGAAGACGCCCTCGTCCAGTTGGGAGAGATCTACCGATGCCTATCACCTGACGGTGTCTATATCTGCATTACACCGAGTCGCGTGGCAGGTCCGCACGATATCTCGAAGTACTTCTCTCCCGTGGCTGAGGGCTTTCACCTGCACGAGTACACGAACGCAGAGCTCAACACCCTGTTCCTCCGGGCTGGCTTTTCCCGATTGACCTCATACATCGGGGGGCAAGGTTATTACCTGAAGGTGCCCAGCTGGCTGGTCAGGTTTGTCGAAGGGGTCGTCGGCCGGCTACCGGATCGGCTTCGGTCAAAGGTTGCGAACTTCTTCCCAGTTCGGGCGATCCTCGGTGTCATCCTGGTGGCCATCAAATGACACCTGAATCGAGGACTCCGAAGGAGCACTTCAAAAACGATTCACAAACCACTTAACTATAATTCGCGCTTTCGCAGGTAAACTCTCCTGAGATGTAAATTGCTCCGATCAATCCGGATCAGGCAATGTCAACCGCCGGTCGCTCGTATCGGGCAGGCCAGGGAATGCGAAACAATCCAGGGCAGGAATGTTGGAAATCGCCAATACAGATTCACAGGCTGCTGCCATCCCGAGTTTGCGTATTCTGATCCTCGGCACGCGAGGCCCCGGTTGTGAAGGCGGCATTGAGCGCCATGTCGAGGAACTCGTCCCTCTGTTTGTCTCCGAAGGCCACACGGTCGAAGTGCTCGGCCGATCCAGCTATCGAAATGATCGTTATCAGTGGCCTTCATCCGTCAAAGTGACATGGCTCTGGTCTGCCAGGGTCAGCTGGCTGGAGACACTCCTGCATTCTTTCCTCGGCGTGATGTACGCCATCATCAAGCGCCCGGACGTGTTGCATATCCACGCCATCGGCCCTGCCCTGTTTACTCCGTTGGCGCGACTCTTCGGATTGCGTGTTGTGGTTACGCACCATGGATTCGACTACGACCGTGAACGCTGGGGTGGGTTCGCCAAGTCCATCCTCAAGCTTGGTGAAAAGTTCGGCATGCAATTCGCCAACGAACGAATCGTGATTTCCAAAGTGATCAGGGACTCGGTTGATACCCATCACCACAGGTCTTCCTGCCTGATTCCTAACGGCGTGCGGCTGCCTGTTCCCTCGACGGCCCTTGAACACCCGTGCAAGCTCAAGCTTGAGAAAGGGCGTTACTTCATCCAGGTCAGCCGCTGCGTACCTGAAAAAAGACAGCACGATCTGATTGAAGCATTTCTGAAGGCAGCAGTTCCAGGGTGGAAACTCGTACTCGTTGGCGGCATTCGAGAAGGTGATTCGTACGGCGAAAAACTGAAGACACTGGCCAATCGATCGAAAGATATCGTTCTGGCAGGATTCAGATCTGGCGAAGAGCTCAATCAGCTCTATTCTCACGCAGGCGTCTTCGTATTGCCGTCCTCGCATGAAGGTTTGCCTATCGCACTGCTCGAAGCGCTCAGCTACGGGCTGAGTTCAATCGTTAGCGATATCCCGAGCAATCTTGAAGTGGACCTTCCGACCGATCATTACTTTCATCTCGGCGACACGGAAGAACTGGCTGCCAAGCTGCGAGAATTTTCGTCCATGCCCACCACTGGTGCGCAGCGCGCTCAGCGCAGGCAGCTGGTGCAGGATAAATACGACTGGAAGCCAATTGCTCTCCAGACTCTCAAAGTGTTGCGGCGCGCAGCCTCACGCTGAAAGCTGACGATACAACGCCTGCATCGCTTCGACGTAACGAACCGTCGAGAAGTCGCTTATGGCAATTCGATTCGCTTGCGTACCCATTGCACTGATCTGATCGTCGTTCATTGAGACATAACGCTGTAACAGCTCGGCGAGTTCATCAACACTTCGACTGGCAAACGTATGTCCGGTAATGCCTTCATGCACCATCTCGGGTATTCCGCCGATTCGGGCACCAATCACCGGTTTACCCAACGCATGCGCTTCGAGAATCGACAACGGCGCGTTTTCGTACCACTCAGATGGCAACACCGCCGCGCGTGCCTTGCGCAGACAATCGTAGAGTGCTTCTCCGGATTGATAACCAGCAAACTCGACCGCCGCTCCCAGTTGTTGCGCTAGTGTCTTCAACGCCTGATCCATCGGTCCGGTACCGACAATCAGGCCTCGGGTCCCGCTCTTTGCCAAAGCACGGATGAATGTGTCCAGCCCCTTTTCCTTGGATAGACGCCCGACATAGACAAAATACTCACCGGGACGGAAATCAGGTGTGAGCCGTGTCGTATCCACAAAATTCGGGATATGGACGAACTTGTCTCTCGGCCACCCCCACTCGACAAATTTTTCAATCAGGAAACGGGACGGCACGACAAACCGGTCCACACAATCGAGGTAGGTATTCAGGGCCTTGTGCAGAGTCGCCTCAAACCAGACAAGCCCGCTCAACGCAAGGTTGCCTTTCATGCACCGATGAACCACGACGTTGCGTAGCTTTCCGCCTTTGCACCGCTCACAGACTTCCCCACCGGAGAGCATGTGGTAGGCGGGACAGGCAATCTTGAGATCATGCAGCGTGAGAACTACCGGTACGCCGGCATCACGCAATGTGCGCAGGATCGCAGGCGACAGGTGGTGATAGATGTTGTGTGCGTGGGCAAGTTTGGGTTTTATCTTGTTCACCAGCTCACCGATCTTGTCCTGCGCTTCCGTTGAATACACCGCCTTGCCCGCCATGCGAATCTTCTGCCACGGACTGTAGTTGCCACCGAACTCCAGTTCCTCGATAAAGTGCGGGCTCCATTCACTGACAATATTCTTCGGGTGCTGCATACTGAACGGCACGACATTCCATCCAGCCCCTTCAAGTAACCGGTTGTGTTCCAGAAACACCACTTCTGCTCCGCCACGCGCGTAGTAGTAGTTGTTGATCGACAGCAGTGTACTCATCGGCGAACAGAGTCCTCCTTGTACGATTGGACAGCGAGCGACAGCCCTTCTGCCAGCTTGACACGTGGTTTCCAGCCAAGAATTCGCCCGGTCTCCTCGATGTTGGCGAGACGTACCTGTTCCATCATTCGATCCTCGGCTCCGCCAAACGCCGGAGGCTCGTTCGTCTTCATGATCGAGAACAGCATCTCCACCACCTCGCGCACGCTGGCATACGTGCCGCTGCCGACATCAATCGTCTTCCCATCGGCGCCCTCTACCAGCCCCGCCAGTTCAAAGGCCCGCACGACATCATCGACGTATACCCAGTCAACCTGCCGCGTCCCGCTGGAAAATCTGGGAGTTTTCCCGCGATTGAGGGAGGTAATGACATAAGGCACAAGCTTTTGCATATCGGCCTGCCCCGGCCCGTACACCATGAACACGCGAAGCATCACGACTGACAAGCCGAACAACGCGTGAAACATCCTCCCATAGGAGGCAGCCGCTGCTTTGGCCGCTGCGTACGGTGAACTCGGAACAGGCGATCCGGCTTCCGGGTCGGGCTCTTCAAGGGAGCCGGTCAACACGACTCGCTCACAACCATAGGTTTTGGCCGCCATGAGCAGGTGAACGGTACTGGTGAGGTTGCTGTGATACGTCGCTAGAACAACTCCAGGGCTTCGCGCACCGACTACGTGGCTTGCCAGGTGCAGCACGATGTCCGGTTGAAACACCGCAAACAGGTCATCAACGGCTACACGATCGGCGAGGTCCAGGACAACCGAGCGTACGCCATCAAAGTCCGGGTGTCTGGTTCGACTCACCGCGACGACTTCCGCTCCCAATGCCGCCAGTTGCCGCGACAGCGGTCTGCCGATGAAGCCATGCCCGCCGGTTACAAGAACCCGTTTGTCCCGATAGTCCGTCATCTCAACTGAATCCTGTCATCTGTGTATGGACAGACGCCTGTCCCGTGAATATCAACCCCTGTGCAAGCCACCGCTTTCCGGCTACCTTGTCCGTCAAGCCTGAAAACCCATCAACCATTGTTCCGGGAGGACACCATGATCAGTTCAGGACCCGTCGAAGACCGCCTCGCCATTCGCGAGCTGGTCGAATCTTACAATGATGCCGTAATGCGCTTCGATGCTGAAGCCTGGGCGGCCAACTGGCGCGATGATGCCACATGGGCGTTGCCAGGTACCGGTGATGGCATCACAGGCAAGGCGAACTTTGTGCCGATGTGGCAGAACGCCATGTCAGGCTTTTCCTTTGTCGGCTTTTTTGCATCCGCTGGCCCGATTACGGTCACTGGCGACAAGGCCCATGCCACCTGGTACCAGCAGGAATTCCTGCATCAGAAAGATGGCGTGCGTCGCAACGTAACTGGCAAGTATGAGGACGACTACGTCAAGGCGGGTGGCCGCTGGTATTTCCAGAAGCGGAAGTACGAAGTGATGGAAACGCATAACTTCTAGCGGACGCATACGGGTCGCATAGAGGTTGTGTAGAGGGAAATTCGGAAGGTTCGGGGTCGGGAGACCCCTCCTGCAATCGGGTTCTCGATGCTCATCGGGTCGAGGTGACGGAATTGCCCCCGCCTCCCCTCCCACACCACCGGACATGCGCACCCGCATCCGGTGGTTGGACTCATCGAAACAAACATCTCGATGCCAATAACTCACCGGTACTGCAGTCGATAGAACCACGCCACCCCACCTGCGGATGTCGTCCGCTGCGTCCACTGCACCGTCGACGTAATCTGACCACGCTGCAACAGGTAGTACCCACTGTTCGAAACCGGCACCACTGCTTCAAACGCCCCATCGCCGCATCAAACGTGCGAGAAGTACGCACCGCGGCAGTGTTGCACCAAGGAATTTACAGGGTTTGGCGTTGCCACGAAGTGTGGGCTCGTGGCGCTCAACGCCTCCGTCGGCGCAGTCGGTCAGTCTCAAGTCCTAGCCCCGCGAACGTGGTCCGTGATGGACCCGGAACAAGGAACTCCATTTGTCATGCATCACGTGACGAGATACCGTCATTCCTGTGATCAAGACATTTTCTGATCGGCAGTCCTTGGCACTTTATTCGACCGGAATTTCCCGCCGGATGTGTACCGACGGACGGCGAGGAAATTGGAACACCTGGATTTGGCCAACACGGCGGCGGATCTGAGGATTCCACCAGGCAATCGATTACATGCATTGACCGGTGACCGAAAAGGCCGGTACTCCATTTCGATCAATGATCAATGGCGTGTCTGCTTTCGATTCGAAGATGGCGATGCCTTTGACGTCGAAATCTGCGACTACCACTGAGAGTACGAATACATGAGCATTCGCAACACCGGGCTCAAACGCCGACCGACTCACCCAGGCGCGATCCTCAGGGAGGACTTTCTGCCGGACTATGCACTCAACGCGACAAGTTTGGCTGAGGCCATCGTAGTTTCCAGGCAATCGATCAACGAACTGCTCCGTGAACGCCGCAATTTGAGTCCGGAAATGGCGCTCAGACTCGCTCGCCTGTTCGGTAACACACCGGAATTCTGGCTCAACGCGCAGCGCGCGGTGGACTTGTGGGACGCCAGAGAAGAGATCAAGGATGACGTGGCTGGAATTCTTCCACTAAACGTGGCTTGAGCCATCCGTCACCTGGAATTCCGTGCAGGCGACGCGACGTTCAAGTCACACGTCTAGTATTCCGTGAACGCCAAGTTGGTCATCTTTTTGAACTGGACCGTAGCCTCGGTGACATCCCAGTTCCAGGGGATCTGCAGGGTTTACCACGAGGTGTGTCCGCGTGATGGTGCGCGTGATGGTGTTTTGGCTGTTGGGAGACACGACATGATCGAGACCCGTATTACCAAGTTGTTCAAGAACGGCGCCAGCCAGGCCGTCCGCCTGCCTATGGAGTTCCGCTTCGAGGGGAAGGAGGTGTTTGTCAGTCGCGACGACGCAACTGGCGATGTCATCCTGTCCACCCGGCCCGGTGCCAGAGTCTGGCGCGAGTTCTTCAAGCTGCTGCACGCAGTGGACGTACCCGATGATTTTCTGGCTGAACGCCCGTTGAACGTGGTGCCGCCCGAGCGCGGTGTGCTTGATGATGAGGCACCGCAATCGTCGGCAAGGTGCTGACGATGCTGCACATGCTGGACATCGATACGGCCAGCTACCTGATCAAGGGCAAGTCACCTGCGGTCGAAGCGAAGCTGGCCGCGCTGGTGCCGGCAATGGTTTGCGTTTCGGTGATGACACGGGCAGAAATGCTGTACGACCTCAAGCGCTTGCCAGCCGACGACTGGTGGCACATCGCGCGTGCAGTGGGCGCTGTGCCCACCTGATCAGACCGGTACTTCGTTCCCGAAAGCACGCTGAATCGGCTCGTCCGAGGTGTTCGTTCGCTTGTCCCACACCTCAGAGCCAGCATTCTGTACTTGGGTCTCGTCATTGACCGCTTTTGCACCGCTGTAACCAGCCGTTTCTGGTCGTTATCAACAAATCCACCTCGCCTATGTACCGCCAACTCGACAAATTCATCTAACAAGCCTACGTTCGTGAATAGTGCGGGCTGGTTTAGCGCAACGGGCAGCTTAGTTCGAGGTTGCGGATTTCGAAGATAAGATCGCGGACAGGAGTCCGCTCCTACGACGGGCGGCGAGCAGCATCTGCTAACTGCCTCGGTAGAATCCTCTTGCTCATTGTCAGCAGTCAACGCGACTTTGGTATCGAGCAGAAAGTGACAGGTGTAAAAATCCTGATGATTGATACCAAGTCCATGCACGGCCCTGGCGATTGCACCGATGCGCTTGACGAGCCCTCTCTTGACACGAGCTGTGCGCACAGGCGCGGCTTTCAGCGCGGACACACACATGCGGCGACATGGTGCGACTGGTCGCTGCTTGCTGATTCAATCGTCGCGCGCTTTTTGCCGGCCAGCGACTCGTCGCTCAAAGCCTGCGGATTGCACGTGCTGCCGATTGGTACCAGTCGCTCAACGGTGCAGTGAGCGGTGAGGCCATCGACCACCGTGCTGCGCGCGCACAAAGAGTCTCTGCACAGGCCAGAGTGCAACCAACCTTGTCTCGTGTCAGGCAGCGCTCGAGATCCATCCAATCATCACCCCGGTATCTCAGGATGAGTCCAAGTCTGACCGCAGTATGAAACGTTCCGTAAACCATGAGGTACTCACGTGCGACTGCAGGATCGATGCCCTGTCCAAAGGTGCACAGGTGGCGCTCCAGCAGCCGCTCTTCCACATCGACATCGTCCTTCACATATTCGTCGGACAGCAACCATGCAACATCATCAAGCGGGTTCCGGAGACCTGCGTGCTCCCAGTCAAACCAGGCCACAACACCGGCTTCGCTCACCATGGCATTGCCGGGTCGTGCATCCCACTTCACAAAGCTGGTCCGCTGAGGTTTCAGCAAGCGCACCAGTCCCTTGTCGTTCAACCTGGGAACTTTGATCTTCAGGTATTCACCAAGGATGGCGGGTCGCTCCACAAAGGCGTGTATCCATTTGCTCTGCGTTCCAAGAGGACTCAATCGATCCTCGATACCCCCAGCGCAGGCGGCTAGCTGAGCACGCCTGAGCCCATCGAGTGCGTTGTCGAGGAGGCAGAAGCGTACTTCAGCATCATCAGTCTGCAACGCGATCGACAATCGCTGTCCGGTCAATGCTTCCTGTAGAAGAATACGTTTCCCATCCGCTCCGAGCAGCCTCGGTACTGGCGCTCCACCATCGGCAAGCGCTCGCAGGATCATGCATTCGTTTACGGCAAGTGAATCACTGTCGCGCTGCGTGCCGATGATCCGACGACCATCGGTCAGATGGATCAGGTAACTTTCGCGAGTGCGTCCACCTGGATACTCGATCTCACGAACCTCGGCCTGCAGCAGATCTCTGCAGGCCGTCGTGAGCGCCCGGCTACGGGAACGTCTGACTTTTTCGTCGTCGCTCAGGCTCTCCCGCCGCCCCATCGATACGTTCGCTACCATCAGGACTCCCTCAAGGATCGATTGAAACCCCGTACCAGAGGTTGTAACAGGTACTCCAGCACCGTTCGCTCGCCTGTTGTAATAACCACTTCGGCCTGCATGCCGGGGTGGATTGCCCCAACGCCAAACACGCTGTCAGGGTTATCAAGCAACCGGATGCTCGTCACGAAGTAAGGCGTCGCCGTGGCAGTGTCGGATGCAACGATCCGGTCTGCTGATATAAGCGCCACTTCACCACGCAAGGGTTGCGAAAAACGCTGGCTGAATGCAGTCAGTCGAACCTGCGCCGACTGTCCGGATTTAACCGACTCGCGATCCTTGGGCTCAACCAGCGCTCGCACAATCAGTCCACCCTGAGCCGGCACGATTTCCATCAGCGGTGACCCCGGTGCAACGACACCACCTCGGGTGTGCACAATCGAACCGACCACCGTGCCATCGATGGGCGCACGGATGATGGTGCGGGACAGTTGCCCTTCCGCCACAGACAGTTTCGATTCCAAGTCCTCGGCCATCTCGCGCCAGCGATTCCGATCTTCTGTGGCCAGTTTCAGTCGTTCGCTCTCCAGCGAGGCGCGAGCTGCACCAAGTTCCTCACTGCGTTTTAGAAGCACAGCCATATGGGAACGATTGTCGTCAATTTCGACCTTCAGTTCCGCCACACCGTGCTCAAGGTCGAAGGTCTGCCGGCGGGTGACCAGGCCGGCGGCCTGGAACTGGAGATACTCATCGAGTTCGGATTGCATACTACGAAACTGGGTTGTCAGGTTGGCGTCGCGCGCAATCGTCCCCCTGGTCTCCTCCTCGTTTTGCTGCACCTGCTGCATGATGACATTCGACCGATCCTGATACGCCTGCAACCGTTGTCGCAGCACTTCCTGTTCGGCGCCTACTGCATTGACAACATCCCGATGCTGGCCATTGGCAGTTAGCCAGGCCGTTTCGGTCATCTCGCTTTGCATCAGGGCTTCGCTGGTCGCGCGCGCATACGCCGCCTGCGCTCTTACGAACTGCAACCAGAGTGTGTCTCGCGTGGTTTGCAGCACCTGGTCGCTCAACGTCAACAGTGGCTGGTTCTCTTGCACGCGATCGCCGTCTTGAACGTGAATCTGTTCAACAATTCCACCATCGATATGTTGCACGACCTTGTTGTAACCAGTCACCACCACCGTACCGCTGGCAAGCGTGGCAGCAGGCAGGGACATCGTGCTGGCCCAGCCGACAAAGCCAACGAAAAAAATGCCGATGATCCAGTAGCCTTTTCTCATATATTGATCAACACCGAGCACGTTTTCCCAAGTTCCTGCTGGCAGATTGCCGAGCGCTGCCGATTCCATCGTGGTGTCGAGTTGGGTCATGATTTGTTATCCCGCGCGGAGCCCACGGTCATGAGTGGCGTGCTTTTTCCTTTCTTCACCGGCCCATGGACTTCCACCAGTCTTCCTCCACGTAGTTCATACAGGTGATCGACCAGATCGCGAATGTGTGTGTCATGAGTGATCAGCACAACTACAGCACCGTCCTGCTTGAGGCGACGGATGGCCATGGCCAAAGCGATGGTCCCATCCGCATCGAGATTTGCATCGGGCTCGTCAAGAACCACGAACCTGGGCCGGCCATAAAGCGCTCGAGCCAGAGCAATCCTCTGTCGTTGCCCACCCGACAAGCGAGAGCCGGCGTGGCCAACCTCCGTACCGTAACCATCAGGCATGCGCTGAATTATTTCGTGGACACCGGCCATCCGTGCGGCATCGACGACATCGGCTAGATTGGCCTCCTGCATGCGCGAAATATTTTCGAGAATCGTTCCGGTAAACAACTCCACATCCTGCGGGAGGTAACCGACATGCGGACCGAGTTGAGCAGGGTCCCATTGTGAAAGATCGTAGCCGCCCAGCGACACGGTGCCGGATGCAGCTCGCTTGGCGCCGACGAGAATGCGCGCAAAGGTGGATTTACCCGAACCTGTGTCTCCAACAATGGCAA
This sequence comes from Gammaproteobacteria bacterium, assembly GCA_031385325.1. Classification (GTDB taxonomy): domain Bacteria; phylum Pseudomonadota; class Gammaproteobacteria; order Pseudomonadales; family Azotimanducaceae; genus SYFY01. Next base: position 34,120 of record JANNBJ010000022.1, read on the forward strand.
TGCTCTGTCCGGCAGGGACCTCAAGGTCGACGCGGGAGAAGATTGACTTGGCAGTGCTTGAAAATTTGTAGCTCAGATCCTTGACCACCATGGCGCCAGCTGGATCCGGCATGACCTGCTGTGGTTGCAGGGAAGGTGCCCGTTGAAGATATTCACGAATATGAATAAACGCAGAGCGAGCTTCGACAATTCCCTTCCAGGACGCAATGCACTGCTCCAGGGGGGCAATCGCACGGCGCATCAATAATACGCAGGCAAAAATGGCGCCTGCCGACAACTCACCCCGCATGATCAGCACCGCGGCTACCGCAATCACCAGGAGTTGCAGTGAGACCCGCACAAACTTGGCAATGCTCTGAAACCGGTTGCTCGACATTGCAGCATCGTGTTCAGCGGCCAGTTTGCGATCGTTCATCGCTTCCCAGCGATTGGATAGCGCAGGGTACATACCCATGGCATGAATAACTTCGGCGTTGTGCACGAAGTGGTTGGCCATTTCTTCGCTGGTTCGGCTCAACGCATCCGTACTTTTGTGGCTCGCGCGCGTCACTCGCTCGTGGGCCACGGCCAATGCAATCAGGACTATGCCACCGCCTATGACCATTAGGCCGAGTGTCGGGTGCAAGGAAAAAATGACAGCCAGAAACAAGGGAGTCCACGGAGCGTCCAGTGCCGTGACAAAAGTTCCACCAGAGAGGAAGCGCGTAAACCGAGTAGCATCCTGGAGAATTGCAGCGGTAGGTTCGCCGCGCCGAACCGAGCGCAGGATCGCGCTTTCCAGAAGATGGCTGCCGAGCTGATGCTCAGCCCATCGACCGTACTTGATCAGGGTCGTACGCCGAATGGCTTCAAGCAATGCCATGGTGATGAGACCGATGCCACAAATAACTACAAGTACCCAGAGAGATTCCAGACTGTGGTTCGGCAATACCCGGTCGTATACCTGCAGCATGAAGAGCGGGACGATCAGCGTGAGCACATTGATGCAGAAACTGAACAGAAAGACTGCTCGCATGGCGGTGCGGGAGCGCGCTGCCAGGTCATCGAGTACCGCATTATCGGTCTTAGGTTCTGCAGCATGCCGTTCGTTTTTCTGTCTGGTCATCACGATAGTCCGTTCGGTTTCTTGCATGGAGATGAGCTGAAGTTATAAAACGAGGCGCTCCAGGAAGGACACTTCCAGCAAGGTGTATGAGTAAGGACGGTGGATGAGAAGGGACACGCGTCCCATCGTCACCGCGTGTCCCTGCTTTCATGCGGACCCGAAATCAGATTCGCATGACTGTCCCCGGCTTAGTCGTCGCACCAGTCCGAATCATCGTCATGGTCGCCGCCAGATCCACTGCCACCGGCACCTGTGCCCCAGCCGCCCGAACCTTTGCCGCTGCCTGAGCCCTTGCCCGATCCCTTGCCGGAACCGCCAGAACCCTTGCCACTGCCCGAGCCCTTGCCCGATCCCTTACCGGAACCGCCAGAACCCTTGCCACTGCCCGAGCCCTTGCCCGAACCGCCAGAACCCTTGCCACTGCCCGAGCCCTTGCCCGATCCCTTACCTGAACCGCCAGAACCCTTGCCACTGCCCGATCCCGTACCGGAACCGCCAGAGCCCTTGCCGCTGCCTGAGCCCTTGCCCGATCCCTTGCCGGAACCGCCAGAACCCTTGCCACTGCCCGAGCCCTTGCCCG
>JANNBJ010000060.1:0-24229 GCA_031385325.1 Gammaproteobacteria bacterium
GCACAACCCGCACCACCAGCGCCGAAGCCCAGGGGAACGATGTCCTGCTCGCGATAGTAAAAGACGTCTTCTGCACCACTCAGGCTATCCCGAGCCCAGCGCAAGCCAAGCGTCAACGCCCAATGTTCGTTGAAGGTGTAGGTGCTTTGACCATAGGCCGCGTAAGCATATCGTTCGCTTCGCGTCTGATATTCGAGGTCGGTCGCAATGGTGCTTGGTCCGTGGGCTACACGATCACCGTTGTCGGCTGACCACTTGCCAAAACAGTACACGTCGAGTTGATCTGCTGCGCCAATGGCGCCGCCATCAAGGCAGTAGAACGGCAGTGCGCCGGAGGTACCACGGGCATCCTTGCCCAAGCGTGCAGAAAAGAGATCCATTTTCGGGAAGGCATCAAGGAAGCCCAATCCGAATGCTGCGTTCGGGAAGGATCGGTTGTATCGCGAACCACAGTTTGGCCGGTTGCGGCAGGTGGCATCGAAGTAGTCACCCCGTTGGGTAATCGCGGCACCGTACGCAAAAAGTCCTGCGGTGATCGAGAGGTTTTCGCTTGGGTCGATGAAGAACTGCAGTTCGTGAGAGACGTACTCGGTTTCCTGACTGACGTAGAACGTATTGTCAAAAAGCGGATTGCTGGTCAGATCCACATCGGATGTCCGATCGTAGAAGTAGTCGGTGTAGCCGAAGATGTACTTCATTGAAAACTGGTCAGACACCGTCCATGACGCATCAAAGGAAACGGCCTGATGGTCGAAGTACTCATCCTGCTGGCCATTGGTATCAGTCACCAGGTCGTCACCGTCGAGATGCCCGACGCCGACCAGATTTTGTCGGCTTGCATCGGCGCCAAATGCAAGGTTATGAGAGTTGGTAGTACCCACCTGCACGCGGTCGACACCAGCGACTGCCCGCTGCGCGAAGACCGCCGAGCCATTCGATGGGTGTGTGAAATTGATAACCGGCCGACCTGCAACAGCACAACCTACTCCGCCAAGAACACCCGGGGTGGCAACCGGTGCGGTGCGAGTGAAGGCGTTCGGGCAGGCAAGGTTGGGGTTGACTGCGCGATAGCCAAACACGAGGTCAGTGGTATTCCGGGTTCGTCCGCCATTCTCGGTGAGGTTGATGATGCCAGCGGCGTCCGCGCCTCCCATCCTTCTGCGATAACTGCGCTCGTTCCCACGTACATTCAACTCGATGTTTTCAGTCGGTGTCAGGCGGAACGACAGTGCATAGTTTTCGTCGCCGTAGTTGCCTGGGTCCGGGTTGCCCGACTTGTCGTCGTAGTAACCTTCGCGAACCCGCTTCACACCGACGGCACGTGCGGACAGCAGACCCTTGACCAGCGGACCGGATACGACACCGTAGGTTTCCACAAGATCGTAGTCGCCGACAACGACACGAGCTTCGCCTTCGAACTCATCGGAGGGCAGTTTGCTGATGAAGTTGATGGCACCACCGATGGCGTTTCGGCCGTAGAGGGTACCTTGGGGGCCACGCAAAACTTCGATTCGCTCGATGTCGAATAGTCCGCCTTCCGTTGAGGCGATACCAAAGTCCTCCGAGTACACGCCGTTCAGGTAGGTCGCGATGCCAGGATCGCCACCCAGGGATCGGAAGTTTCGGCCGACACCCCGCACTGCCATGTCATAGGGTTCGATAACCGCGGCAGGAATCAGGTTCTGCAGGTCTTCCTGGTTGCGGATACCGAAGTCCTCGAGGAACTCGCCGGTAAACGCGGTGATGGACATGGAGGTATCACTGACCGTCGACTCCCGACGTTCTGCAGTGACGACAACCTCTTCAATCTGGCGACGGTCTCCGGAGGCTGCTACAGCCTGGGAGCCGATCAATACAGTCGTCGGCAGCAGCATCACCGTAGTGAGCACAGTGCCAACATAGTTTCTGATCATTGTGTATACCCCTCTGATCAATCAGCTTCGAATCAAGTGATTGGCTCAGCCCGTGTACAGCATAATCACTGCTGATCACCCCCTCCCCGGGGATGTGGCGATTTGTTAACCAACTGTTACAAAGCGACCCCCAAGGTCTTATAGGGGACCGGCCGAGTGATGTCAATTGCAAACTCGACCTGCTTCGATCTGCTGGCCATCAATCGATCGTCAGGCTTGAGTGGGTGCGTGAAATGAAGGCTCTTTCGGCTGGTATAGTGCGCGGCCGCCAATGACCCTTCGGTTCTCATGAGCATCCTTCAGTTGCAGGACGCGTGTCTTGCGTACGGACATGTCCCACTGCTTGACCATACGGATCTGGTGGTTCAACCGCGTGAACGCATCTGCCTTCTGGGCCGCAATGGCGCAGGGAAATCGACTCTTCTCAATGTCATAGCACGTTCACAGTTGCTGGACAGTGGTCGCCTGTGGTGGCGAGACGGGCTTCGCCTGGCGCGTCTCGAACAGGCAGTGCCATCGGCGCTTGATGCGACTCTCTTCGAGGTTGTCGCATCCGGGCTTGGGGAATTGCAGGACCTCTTGTCCAGAATGCACGCGGTGAGCCTCAGACTTGCACACAGCGATGATGCGGAAGTGCTGCAGGAATACTCGCGACTTCAGCATGAGGTGGAAGTTGCTGATGCCTGGACTGCCAGCCAGCGGGTTGAAGCGATGCTGGATCGCTTGAGTCTTCCATCCGAGGCGCGGTTGGGCGAATGCAGTGGTGGCTTGCGCCGCCGAGCGATGCTGGGTCGTGCGCTGGTTGCGGAGCCTGATCTGCTGCTGCTGGATGAGCCTACCAACCATCTTGATATTGAATCGATCCAGGCGCTGGAAGAAGTGGTGGCCGACTATCGTGGCACTGTCCTGTTCATCACGCACGATCGAGCGTTTGTCGATCGCCTCGCAACCCGAATCATCGAGCTGGATCGTGGTGTGATACGTTCATACCCGGGCAGCTATCAGGCCTATCTCGATCGCAAGGCGCTCGAGCTTGAAGCCGAAGCCGATGCGTCCCGCAAGTTTGACCAGACCCTGGCTGGCGAAGAAGTCTGGATCCGCCAGGGCATAAAGGCACGCCGAACCCGCAACGAAGGGCGCGTCCGTCGACTGGAGGCGCTGCGACGAGAACATGCTTCCAGGCTAGAGCGGCAGGGGCAGGTTCGTATGCGGACCACGGCGGGTGAGCAGTCCGGCAAGCTGGTGCTGGAGGCAGAGGATGTCACGTTTGCCTACTCAGAAAATCAGCTGCTGAAGCCATTCTCAACCACGATCATCAGAGGCGACCGGATTGGCATCCTCGGACGAAATGGCAGCGGCAAGACCACCTTGTTGAGGCTTCTTCTGGGCGAATTGCCTCCCTCCAGCGGCGACGTTCGGCAGGGTAGTCGATTACAGATCGCATACTTCGATCAAGAGAGGCTTCAACTCGATGCCGAACAGTCCGTGCGTGACAATGTTGCCGACGGATCCGACCATGTCGAACAAAATGGAAAGAAGCGGCATGTAGCCGGTTATCTGGCTGACTTTCTCTTTCCATCGTCGCGGATCCACTCGCCTGTCAAATCGTTGTCGGGCGGCGAGAGAAATCGGTTGCTGCTCGCCAAACTATTTGCCAAGCCCGCCAATCTGCTGGTTCTGGACGAACCGACCAATGACCTTGATGTAGAAACACTGGAACTGCTCGAAGAACTGATCGCGGACTATGAAGGGACGTTGTTGCTGGTGAGCCACGATCGACACTTCATCGATCGAACAGTAACAAGTCTTCTCACGATCGCGGAGGACGGGCGGGTAAAAGAGTTTCCTGGCGGCTATTCAGACTGGAATCGGCACCGGTTGGCGAAAGGTGCGACCGAGCAGCAATCAAGGTCGGGACTCGACCAGAAAATTCCGGATCGAGTGATAAAAACCGGTGCTGCGAAGAAACTCTCCTACAAGGAGCAGCGTGAACTTGAAGCATTACCAGGATTGATCGATACCCTGGAGACCCGACAGCTGGCATTACAGGAAAGGGTGTCGAGTGCGGACTTCTACAAGGGTTCAAAGGAACAGGTCGCGCAGGTCATGAAGGAACTTGAGAATGTAGGGACGGAGTTGGCGACGGTTTATGGACGGTGGGAGGAGTTGGAGGGGTAAGGCTTGGTTTTTGGTCAGAAGCTCGCTGTGTAAAAAAATCGCTCCAGCGACCGACCGCTTGTCGTCAGGCCAGCAAGGCCCTGACCGACCTTTTTCATTTGGCGGAGAGGGAGGGATTGATTCGCGCCATCCCTGGCGCTCACCCTCGCTGCCGCGAGGGCGCTGACGCGTTCAAAACGGCTGTCCTGCCATTTTGTCGAACCCTCTGCTTCGGGTTCGAACCCACCACCAGGTCCGCCAAACGAAAAAGGCCCTGACGGGCCTTCTTCATTTGGCGGAGAGGGAGGGATTGATTCGCGCCATCCCTGGCGATCACCCTCGCTGGCGCGAGGGCGCTGACGCGTCCAAAACGGCAGTCCTGCCGTTTTGTCGAACCCTCTGCCTCGGGTTCGAACCCACCATCAGGTCCGCCAAATGAAAAAGGCCCTGTCGGGCCTTCTTCATTTGGCGGAGAGGGAGGGATTCGAACCCTCGATACGTTTCCGTATACGCCCTTAGCAGGGGCGCGCCTTCGGCCACTCGGCCACCTCTCCGTAAGGGCGCGAAGTCTAAAGGTTTGTTCAAGGGCTGGCCAAGCGGCAATTGTGTCTTTGGCCGGCGAATTTCCGCTAATCGTCTTCGCTATCGCTGGTGAGTTGATGTTTCTTGAGATAACCGCGGAGTTGGTGATAGGTCAGCGACAGGAGTTCTGCAGCCTTGCGCTGATTGTGTCGCGCTTTCTCCAGCGCAGCCTTGATCGTGTCGATTTCCAGATCCTGAACCATTTGTTTGAGATCGACGGGAAAACGCTGTTGTTGCACCACCGGTGGTGATGCCCGTTGGTTGAGGGCGGCCTGCTGTGGCACTTGCGCATGGTTTGAATCACTGGGTTCTCTGGTGCTGACAGGCGCTGGCGCGGCGGCGATTCTGGTGATGGGTTTGCTGACGGGACGAAACGGAGACAGAAAAGGGTCAAGGACTATCCGGTCAACTTCTTGATTCGGGTCGGCTTTGTAAACTGCGCGCTCCACGACGTTTTTGAGTTCGCGGATGTTTCCGGGCCAATCGTGCGAGGCCAGTGCGCTCCGAGCCGCGTCGCTGAAACCGGCAAAGTAGTCGCGGCCCAGAGTGCTGGACATGTTGACGGCGAACTGTGCTGCGAGCAGGAGGATGTCGTCACCCCGTTCCCGCAGAGGTGGCAGTGTGATGACGTCAAACGCGAGGCGGTCGAGAAGGTCTGACCTGAATCGGCCGGAAGCGGCCAGTTCTGGAAGGTCTTCATTGGTTGCGGCAACGAGTCTTACGTCAGCGGTCATCGTTCGATGCCCGCCCAGTCGTTCGAACTCGCCGTACTCGATGACTCGCAGGATCTTTTCCTGAACCAGGGTCGATGTCGTCGCCAGTTCATCGAGAAACAGCGTGCCGCCGCTGGCTCGTTCGAATCGACCGGGATGTAGCTTGGATGCACCCGTAAATGCGCCGGCTTCGTGGCCAAACAGTTCCGATTCGAGCAGGGCATCGCTGATTGCGGCGCAGTTCATTTTCAGGAAGACGCTCTGCCACCGCTCAGACAAATAGTGAAGACGCGCTGCAATCAGCTCCTTGCCGGTGCCGCGTTCACCAACGATAAGTACTGGCTTATTGAGTGGGGCGACCAGGGAAACCTCTTCCAGCACCTTCAATATCAAAGGCGACTCCCCCAACAGGCGTTCGGCATCCGGGCCCATATCAGACTCCAGCATTGGTTGGGACATTTGACCAACTAATGGCGGTGTTTGCCATGGATTGATTGGCAGATATCGGTTTATAAAATTAAGTCTTTGTAAAACAATGGGTTAGACTTTTCAGAAAGCTGGCACGGTTCCTGATATCCACTTCTTCACGTTCAACCGGAGGCTCCAACAAGATGAGCATCTTTTCTCGCATGAGTGACATCATCAATTCCAACCTCAATGCCCTGCTCGACAAGGCCGAAGATCCGGAAAAGATGGTCCGACTGATAATTCAAGAGATGGAAGAAACACTGGTCGAAGTGCGCAGCACTTCTGCGCGGGCCATTGCTGATCGCAAGGACCTCGAGCGCCGCCATGAGTCGCTGACTGCTGAAGCCCGCGAATGGGAGCGGAAAGCGGAAGTCGCCATTGCCAAAGGTCGTGATGATCTGGCCAAAGGTGCCTTGGGCGAGCGGAATCGCGCAAGCGATGCAGCGGTAGCAGTCGATCGGGAGCTTGGACTGTTGCAGGACACGTTGTCCAAACTCAACGAAGACGTCGGACTGCTGCAAGCGAAGATCAAAGACGCCAAAGTTCGCCAGAACGCAATTATCCTTCGTGGCAAGGCCGCACAAACCCGGCTTGGTGTTCGCAGGCAGCTGTCAGATCACAATATCAATGACGCCATGCATCGCTTCGAAATGTACGAGCGCAAGATGGACGATCTCGAAGGCCAGATCGAGGCCTATGACATGGGCAAGAAAACGCTCGCAGGCGAGATCGCAGACCTCGAAGTGGATGACAGCCTCGATGTTGAACTGGCTGCATTGAAGGCGCGGCTGCAAAGCGATCCTCAGAACACCTCGCGGGAGTAATCCATGGATGGTTACGTAGTCGCGCTGTTTGTGCCGACGGTGATATTCATGACCATCGTCGCGCCGACCTGGATCTTCATGCACTACCGGAGCAAGCAAAAGCTGTCGAGTGCATTGTCGGCCGAAGAGCGGTCCGGGCTCGATGATCTGCGCCTGCAGGCTGAGCGCATGATTGATCGAATCGATACGCTCGAAGCCATCCTCGACGAGCAAACCCCCGGCTGGCGCAAGCGCCTGAGCGACGAGTAGGCAGTTGATCGAAAGTGGTGGGCAGGATGATTGGTAGAGAGGAACAATGATGCGAGACGACAAATCGGACGATTTTGTGGACAAGGGTGGTCGTTCCAATGGCCCGGAACGACCGCGGCCCGAGATGCGCGATGCGCTTGACCGGCTCGAAAGAGCAGTGGAATCCCTGGCAAGCACGGCACGAGACGAGTGGAGTTCACGAGCTGCGGCTTTTATTGAAGACACCACGACGAAGCTGGAGCGCGAAGCAGGCGGTCGGCGTGAGCGAAGTCGGTCGCGCAGGCATCGCCGTCGCCGTGAGCGGCAGAGCTCTGATGCTGAGCTGTATTTTGGTTCAACGCGAACAACGAGGCTTTACCGGGACAGACAGCGGGCGAAGATCGCGGGGGTTTGTGCCGGACTTTCGGCCTACCTTGGGATAAGAACCTGGGTGGTCCGGGTGCTTGCAGTAACGGGCCTTATCTATCTGGGCCCGGTGGTGTTGCCCCTTTATCTGGTGGGAATGTTCATGTTGCCTGATATGCCACGTGACGACGTCTCGAGTGTGGCCGGTGCATCTCCTGCGGTTTCTATGTCATCCGACCGTTCACAGCCCGAAGAGAGAAGAGAAGTGCACTCGCCGCGTCGGGATTTTCGTGATACCCAGGTCTTGATGTCGCAGGCAGAATTGCGATTGCGACGGATGGAAGCGCATGTCACGTCGGATCAATATGAACTGCGCAAACAACTCAGTCGCCTGGAGCGTGGCGGCGTAACCGGGGGAACAACGGCATGAGCATGTGGACAGCAATCGTCTTTATCGTCCTGATCGGGGTCGCCGGCGGGGTTGCGAGTGATTTTGCCCGCGGCAAAAAAAAGGCACGGGAAGACCGCGAATTGAAAGGGTTCGAACAAGCCGATCTGGATGCCCTTCGAGTCCGTGTCGAAGTACTCGAAAAAATTGTTACCGATGAGGGCTTCGATCTCAGGCGGGAATTGGATCGCCTGGAGCGGACAGCCTGAAGCAGGGCACCAGCAAGTCCGGGCGATCGGTAAACACGCCCCGTACGCCAAGTGCCTCTAACTCGAGTGCGCGCCCCGGTGTGTTCACGGTGTAAGCAAGAACCTGCAGGCCGGCTTCTCCGAGTTCGTGCATCCGGGCTGCAGTCACGAGTTTTTCGCTGAGATTCAGCCATTTTGTCCGGCAACGGCTCGTGGTGTTGCGCCAGGTCGAACGCCATTCGTGGTAGAGCGGGGCGATCGAGATGGGAAGATCGTCCGCAAGCTGGCGAAATCGCAGCAGCATCAGGTGATCGAATGAAGAAACCATGCAGAGATCTTCGGACAGTAGTCTGGGGTGATTTCGCAGAAGATCCGCCACCAGTGCTGCAGTCCCCCTGCCTTTGAGTTCTATGTTGATGGCGACCCGCCCTGGCAATGCATCGAGAACCTCGTCAAGCAGCGGTATCGGTGCCGCGCCACCCGCGTCGAGGACTTTCAGCCCAGCCAGTGAGAGGGCTGTGACCTGGCCTTTGCCATTCGTCGTCCGCTCAAGCGAGTCATCGTGTATCACCGCCAACCGGTGCTCTACCCGGTGTACGTCCAGCTCGATTGCATCGACACCAAGCTCAAACGCCCGCTGAAAGCTCGGCATGGTGTTTTCCGGTATTAACCCGGCGGCACCTCGGTGACCAATGACGACAAACGAACTGGCAAAGCTCATGGGCAGAGGTTCTGGCGAAAGTCTGTAGAATACGGGCGATGAGTTACCAGGTGCTAGCACGCAAATTAAGGCCCGCCGGATTCGGTGCGTTGGTCGGACAGGAACATGTCGTCCGGGCACTCACCCATGCGCTCGATCATGATCGGGTTCATCACGCGTATCTGTTCACCGGTACTCGCGGTGTCGGGAAGACGACCATTGCCCGAATTCTGGCCAAGTGCCTGAATTGCGAAACCAATGGCGTATCGTCCAATCCCTGCCTGGTGTGTCCCACTTGCATCGATGTCAGCGAAGGCCGCTTTCTGGATCTCATCGAAGTTGACGCCGCCTCGCGAACCGGGGTCAACGATACTCGTGAACTTCTGGAAAACGCGCAGTACATGCCAGTGCGTGGTCGATACAAGGTGTACCTGATCGACGAAGTGCACATGTTGTCCAATGCAGCGTTCAACGCTTTGTTGAAGACGCTCGAAGAACCTCCACCGCACGTCAAATTTTTGCTGGCTACTACCGAGGTCAAGAAAGTTCCGGTGACGGTGCTCTCTCGATGTCTTCAATTTCAGTTGAAGAACCTGAGTGCGGAGCGAATTGCCAAATATCTGGAATCGATCCTCGTTGACGAGCATGTGGACGCAGAACGGCGTGCTCTCGATCTCATCGCTCGCGCCGCACGAGGCAGCATGCGCGATGCACTCTCCATCACAGATCAGGCGATCGCGTTTGGACAGGGCAAACTGACCACTGCCGATATTGGCGAGATGCTGGGCGTTGTCGGTCGTGACGAAACCGGCGTATTGATTGAAGCTATAGCGTCTGGCTCTGCCGAGAGGGTGCTGGCAGTAACGGCGGAATTTGCCGAGCGCGCGGTGGATTTTGCTTCTGTTCTTGCCGAGCTTGCCAGTGCGCTGCATGCCATGGCTGTTGAATGTGCGCTTGGCCGGAATGAGCAGCCGACTCCGCTCAGCGCCGAAGCCGTTCATCTGTATTACCAGATCGCCATCATGGGACAACGGGATTTGCCGCTTGCGCCGGATCCGCGCAGCGGCGCCGAGATGACGTTGCTGCGTATGCTCGCGTTTGCTCCAGAGCCTGACAGTCCTGTTCCGAAGGCGGAACCCATCCAGACGACATCGACGGCTCCTGCCAAGGCTGGTCCGATGAACGCAGCGTCGAAGAGTGCCAGTGAGTCAGCGCAGGCTATCTCGCACCCGCCGTTTGATACGTCGGAACGGGTGATACCACCGATAGCTGAAGAGCCGAAACCCGTCGCACAATCCCAGAAGCCTTGGCATGAACTGGTCGATGAGAGCGAAGCCACCGGGGTCACCCGGATGTTGATGGAGCACTCCGTGCTTGCGCATCGACAAGGCGGCAACTGGTTACTGCATCTTGATCCGCGCCACGATACCTTGTTGGGGGAAGCCCAGCGGTTGGCTATCGCGCGCACATTGAAGCCGTTCGGCGTGACGGAAATCAGCGTGGTGGTGCAGACGTCGCTGGAAGAAACACCGGCAGTGCGCAAGGTGCGCCTTCAGGCTGAAGCGCAGGTTAGTGCGGAAGCGGCCGTTGCCGATGACCCGGTGGTCCAGTCAATTCTCAAGGAATTTGGCGGGCGCGTTCAACGCGTTGTGCCCATCAGTGAAGTTGTGCCCGTCAGTGAAAAAGCACGGAGTCGATCATGAATATCAAGGATATCGGTGGCCTGATGAAACAGGCGCAGGCATTGCAGGAAAAAATGGCTTCCATGCAACAGGAAGCCGCCGAACAAGTGGTTACCGGTGAGGCGGGTGCGGGCTTGTGCAAGGTTGAAATGAATGGCCAGTACGAAGTGCGTGCGGTGTTCATCGACCCATCACTCATGACTGAAGACAAGTCGATTGTTGAGGACCTGGTTGCCGCAGCTTTCAACGCTGCCGTTCGTCGGGTTGCCAGCGCTCAGCAGGAACGCATGCAGGACATGGCGAAGAAGTTTGGACTTCCAGCTGGACTGCCACTTGGCAAGATGACCTTTTGATGCGAGGTATACCTCGACTGAATGCGCTGATTGAAGCCCTGCAGGTATTGCCTGGTGTCGGACCAAAGTCGGCTCAGCGAATGGCGCTAGCGTTATTGCAGCGCCAGCGCCCCGGAGCACTTCATCTGGCGGCGTCGTTGACTGACGCCATGCAGGGTATCCGCGAGTGCCGCACTTGTCGTAATTATGCCGAAGCAGACGAGTGTTCGATTTGCAGCGATGTCAGGCGCGACAGCAGTGTGTTGTGCGTTGTCGAATCTCCGGCGGATGTTTTTGCGATTGAGCACGCGGGTGGATACAACGGCCACTACTTCGTATTGCATGGTCGACTGTCGCCAATTGAGGGCATCGGCCCTGCGGAGTTGGGTCTGGATCGTCTCGAAGCACGTGTGCGTGACCAGTCCGTTGACGAAGCCATCATTGCGACGAATGCAACCGTTGAGGGCGAGGCCACTGCCCACTATGTCAGACAGTTGATAGGTAGCCTGGTGCCCAACGTCACCAGACTCGCCCAAGGCATGCCGGTTGGCGGTGAACTGGAGTATGCGGACGGCGGAACCATTCTCTATGCGTTACGGGGTCGCCGACGTCTTGGGGGCGAGTAGCTGTTGCAATCAACACTGAATGCCCTGAACTGCCGAGTGGTCCGATGACGCGAGCTCTGACAGAAATGCCAACGCCTGTCTGGATCAATGATTCAGCGTCGCTCGCGGAAGCAATGCAGATCAGCAGTGAGATTGTTGGGATCGATACGGAATTCCAGCGTACTGACACCTTCTTCCCGATTGCCGGTCTGTTCCAGCTCAGTACACGTGAGCAGGTGTATCTCCTTGATCCACTGCAAAACATGGATTTTGAACCGTTAGTTCGGCTGCTGGAAAATGCCTCCGTTACCAAGGTGATGCACGCGTGTAGCGAAGACCTTGAGTTGTTCTGGCATCGATTACGAGTGCACCCGGTCAATGTGTTCGACACCCAACTGGCCTATGCCTATCAAGAGCCAAGGTACTCGATCGGCTTTGTTGGATTGGTTGAAGCCATGCTTGGATTGAAGTTGAGCCAATCTGAAACAAGATCCGACTGGTTGCGTCGGCCACTTTCATCGGCACAACTGCATTACGCCGCAGAGGATGTCTGGTACCTGCTGCCGCTGTTTGACGCCCTTCATTCCGGTCTTGCAAGACTTGATCGTGGCACCTGGTATGCCGAAGACATTGTGAAGCATACCTGCCACCAGCCGGAGGACCCGTCGCAGTATTACCGTCAGGTCAATCGAGCCTGGCTGCTTGCCGATGAGTCACTTGGTCGATTGCAGGATCTCTGCACGTGGCGGGAATCATCTGCGCGACAACTGGACATGCCACGTCGACGTCTTGTGCTGGATGAGCAGCTGTTTGAACTTGCACAGATCCAGAGCCTGGAAGAATCAGACTTGAGTGCAGTCCTCTCTCCAGGCGCGCACCGACGATATGGCAAGGAACTCCTGCGGGCTCACGCCGAATCACGTTCACGACCGACACCGATTGATGTGCCTCTGACACCGGCGGAAGGAAAACAGCTGCGCAAGTTGCGCGAAGTTGCGGTGAGCGCTGCCGAACAAGCGAAGATTGCTCCGGAACTAGTTGCGCGGAAGCGGGATCTGGAAGCGCTGTATCGACACTATCGGGAGTCAGGACAACTCGATGCCCACTATTCGGGCTGGCGTCGTGACGTCGTTGGTGAGCGCCTGTTAACGATGCTGAAGGAATTTTGATGGAAGTGGCGGTGTACCGTAGTTCAAAAAGAATCGACACCTATTTACTGGTGCCGATAGAGGATGCGTTGTCGAAGGTACCCGAAGCGCTTCTCGAGCATTTTGGTGAAGCGATCTTCAGTTTTCAGTTCACGCTTGGTGGTGGTCGCCGAATGCCGAGAATCGATGCGCGCGAACTGGATCGAAAGTTGCGTGAGGTTGGTTACTATCTTCAGTTGCCACCTCCCGCCGAGGTGATTCGATGACGTTCTGGAAAGACAAGCCACTGAACGCGATGAACGACGAAGAGTGGGAATCCCTGTGCGATGGTTGTGGGCGGTGTTGCCTCATCAAGCTTGCGGACGAAGACAGCGGAGAAGTGCATTACACGTCCGTCGTTTGCCGCTTGTTCAATCAGCGAACTGCCCGCTGCAAACGATATCCCGAGCGCCATGAACTGGTGCCGGATTGTGTGCATTTCGATGCCGCTGGTGCGGAGGCGTTTGACTGGTTACCCGACTCCTGCGCGTATCGACGACTCGCACGGGGAGATGGATTGGAATGGTGGCATCCATTGGTCAGCGGTGATCGGCAAACTGTGATCGATGCTGGCATCTCCGTGCTGGGGAAAGTGATCAGTGAAGATCATGTGCATGAGGATGATCTGCAGGATCACGTCGTGATCTGGGTCAATCAGGGGGCGAAGGCGTGACGGGTCCGACAATTGGATGGGTGGTTGTGGTGCTTGCCGCGATCGGTCTGGTGGTTTCGATATACGGTTTTTTCCGTAAGAGCCGCCTCAAGGTGGTGTTGTTTTTCTGTCTGATCGTTTTGCTGTCGATGCTGCTCGTCCCGGCGCCAGTTCCCGGCTATCCAGGTGATCTGGCACCGGCGTTTCTGGTCGCGTTGTTCGAGTTGCTGTTTCAGGCGGACGGCAAAACTCTGGTTGCCGTGCGACTCCTCGGAATCGGATTCATCGTTGGCGTCGTTCTGGCCAGTGCGATGGTCTGGATTGCAGGCCGCTGGCTCGGCCGCTGGAGCGAGCCGGGAACCGAGCGGCGGCTGCCGCCACGCCGCTCGCCTCCAACCCGAAGGGTGTTGCCTCAAGAAACTGCAACAAAAACCTGAAGTGGTTGCAGGAGGGAGTCGTTCAGACATTTCATGAACGTCTTTGCGCGTCCCGGGTGAATTTTCGAGGAGTTGCTACGCTTAAGGTCAATTGACCTGATCCGGTTAGTTCTGGGCTATGCGTGAGTTGTTGACCTGCTTCAAGTGCCTGAGATCCGTTCAAGGTGTAGTTGCCTTGATCTGCTGCATTGCCGCGTGGGCGCCCGCACATGCGACCGAGACGTTGGTGGCACCGCGTGTGCCTGACGTACGAATTCTCCTGGAGGTATCAAACGCTGCGCAGGCCGCAGACTCCGGGCAGGTTCGTGGCGAGGCCATATCCCTGCTGGCAACCTTGCTCCCGAATGATGGACGCGCCGGCATCTGGGTTTATGGCGATCACGTGAGTCGCCTTGTTGAACATGGACGCACGGATCTGTTCTGGAAACGACGTGCCACCGTTCATACTCGAGAGCTCGTCTCCCAGGGAGAAGATGTTGATCTTGCTGCTGCTCTGATGGCCGCCGCTTGGGATGCCGACAAAGGCAGCAAACGCCAGCGACACATCATCGTCGTAGGTAGTGGACGTTTTCAGAGTGGTGCCGTCGCAACCGATGCCAAACAGCGTGATCAGTTGTTGGCCAGCATGGCCAGAAAGTTTGCTGGCGTCGGTATTCACATTCATGTGGTGGTATTGCCCGGGACGGGTGATTCACCGCTGTTGAGACCTCTTGCAGAACAGACCGGAGGGCTATACATCAAGGCAGGCTCTTCTGCCGATCTCGGCAGAGCGTTCGAGACCTTGTTGGATCGAACCACGGCACCGCCGCAACTTCTGGTTGAAGGTGGCGCGTTCACCGTCGAGCCAGGGCTCCCGGAAATGACGATGTTGAGAAGAGGGGATGAACCGGACCTCGAATTGGTCGACCCCTCAGGAATCCTGCGTACCCGGGCATCGCCGGGTGCGAATGTGCAGTGGCACGATGGGCGAGGTTACGACGTCATGACCGTCGTCGAGCCGCAGCCCGGGCGCTGGCATTTCAAGAGCAAGACTGACACGCGCGTGTTTGCCCTCGGAGAACTTGCTCTTCAGGTTGGCGATGTTCCGGCAACGATGCTCCCGGGGCACTTCAACCATGTCGACTTCATGTTGTTTGCCGGTGCGCATGCGGTCACTGACGAGTCCTTTCTCGCCCTGACCCGTACTGACGCAGAACTGATTGGTGAAACTGAATCAGTACCGTTGTTTGTCGAACGTGTGCCAGGTGGCGTCTTTCGCATCCGGTTCAGTGACGCGATCAACGCAGGCCACTGGAAGCTCAATGTCGGTCTTGCGGGGCCGACCTTTTCCCGCCAGGTATCGATCCCCTTTGTTCTGGCCAACCCGGTTGAGGTGGTCCTGCGCCAGGACGGCAAGGACCTGGTGGCTTTTGCAGAGTTTACCGATGCGTCTGTGGATTTCGGCTCGTTGACGTCGACCTTTCAGGTTCGCGCAACGTCTGGAGAGGGTCACTCACTGCCTGCAACCCGATATCCGGGTGGGTTGTGGAAGATTGTTATTCCCGACGCCGATGCGAAGGGTGAGATTGCAATCGCGCTCAACTTTTTCGGGCGTTATCAGAATCAAACCTCCTTTGTGTTGCATACCGAGGACTTCAACGTAGAAACGCCGTTAAAGGCAGAGCGGGTCTTTCGATTCGACGCAATGGGCAAAGCGTTGGAGGGCCGCAAACCTGTTGTGAATTCTGCCCAGCACAAGGCAACGGCCGCGGTTCACTCGTCGTCTCATGAGTCCAGTGCTTCAGGCAGCTCAGGCGGAGCGAAGTCCAAATCGAAAGCCGACACGGTGGCCACTGTTCCCCACGAACCTGAGTTGCCGATCTGGTTTGTTGCCGCAGCGTCCGTTCTTAATCTCCTCGTGGCTATCGGTCTTGGCTGGTTCCTTTCCCGCAAGCAGATCCCTCAGGTACTACAAGATTGGCTGGATCAACAGCAGCCTGAGCCTGCGGTAGGGCCTTCGGGATAAAACGCTTCGGGGCAAAGACCCACTTCTTGCCGTGTAGAGCCGGGCACCGGATGCAGGTGAGGGGCTGACAGGTGCAAATACGCTGGAAATGGGTAAAGTACCGGGCTTCGTGACTTCCTTGGGTGGTTGCGAGGAACGGGATGGTCAAATTCGTAAACGAAGCAAGGCTGCCGTGATCGGGGCCACTTATCTGGGGAAAGCGAGAAACTCATGATTTTCGATAGCACCGAAACCTACATTTCTACCGACGAGCTGAGCATGGCGGTGGATGCGGCAGTAAAGCTCGAACGCCCGTTGCTGGTAAAGGGCGAACCCGGTACTGGCAAGACCATGCTGGCGGAAGAAATTGCCAAGTCCCTGGGTATGCGTCTGATTCCCTGGCACATCAAGTCAACCACCAAGGCGATCAATGGCCTGTACGAATATGATGCGGTTTCGCGACTGCGTGATTCACAGCTTGGTGATGAGCGGGTGCGGGATATCCGGAACTACATCAAGAAAGGCAAGCTCTGGGAAGCGTTTGAATCCGAAGATCGGGTGGTCCTGCTGATCGACGAAATCGACAAGGCAGACATCGAATTCCCCAACGACCTGTTGCAGGAACTCGATCGCATGGAGTTCTACGTCTACGAGCTTGGCCAGACCATCAAGGCGATCAAGCGTCCTGTCGTGGTGATCACGTCCAACAATGAAAAAGAGCTGCCCGATGCTTTCCTTCGTCGCTGCTTCTTCCACTACATCAACTTTCCTGATCGCGAAACCATGCAGCAGATCGTCGAGGTGCACTTCCCCAGCATCAAGAAGGATCTGGTGAAAGAGGCCATGGATATCTTCTTTGATGTCCGCAAAGTTCCGGGCCTGAAGAAGAAGCCGTCGACCTCAGAACTCATCGACTGGCTCAAACTCCTGATGGCGGATGATATTCCAGACGAGATTCTCACGAATCGCGACCCGACCAAGGCCATTCCGCCGCTGTACGGCGCATTGGTCAAGAACGAGCAGGATGTGCATCTGCTCGAGCGATTGGCATTCATGAACCGGCGCGACAGCAGGGGCTGAAACTGTGCTCATCAACTTCTTCCTGACACTGCGCAAGTACAAGGTCCCGGTAACGCTGCGTGAGCTGATGGATCTCATCCAGGCGCTCCAATATCGCCTGGTGTATGCGGATCTCGACGATTTCTACCTGCTCAGTCGCACCTGTCTGGTCAAGGACGAAAAGAACTACGACAAGTTTGACCGTGCATTCAGCGCCTATTTCAAGGGCCTGGAAGATCTGCACGGTTTGCTGGAGTCGTTGATCCCTGACGAGTGGTTGCGCCATGAGTTCGAGAAATCACTGACCCCGGAAGAACTGGAGAAGATCAAGTCTCTGGGTGGCCTGGAAAAGCTGATCCAGGCGTTCAAGGAAGCCAAGGAAGAAGCTGAGCGTCGAGAAGCCGAGAAGGGCAAAGAAGGCAAGGAAGGAAAAGACGGCGAAGAAGGTGATGCCGATCAACCCGGACGCAAAGGCCCCAACGGACCTGGCAAGGGGAAAAACAAAAAAGCCAAGAAGGCCTGGGATCAACGTCAGTTCAAGAATCTCGACGACAATGTCGAGTTGGGAACACGCAACATCAAACTGGCGCTCCGCCGATTGCGCAAGTTTGCACGTACAGGCAGAGAAGAAGAGCTGGATCTCGACAATACCATTCGTTCGACCGCACACAATGGCGGAATGCTCGACATCCGTATGCGGCCGGAACGCAAGAACACGGTCAAGGTACTGCTGTTCCTGGATATCGGCGGCTCGATGGATGCGCACGTTAAAGTGTGTGAGGAGCTGTTCTCAGCCACTCGTACCGAGTTCAAGCATCTTGAGTTCTTCTATTTCCATAACTTCCTCTACGAAAGTGTCTGGAAGGACAACAAGAGACGAATGGGTGAGCGCATGCCCACCTGGCAGGTCCTCAACAAGTTTGCGCGCGACTACAAGGTGATTTTTGTTGGTGATGCCACGATGGCACCGTATGAGATCACGCATGCCGGTGGCAGCGTTGAACATTGGAACGAAGAGCCAGGCGCGCTTTGGCTGACCCGTTTCATAGACAGCTATGACAAGGTCGTTTGGATCAATCCGACGCCTCAGGAGACCTGGGAGTATTCAACTTCGGTGGGTATGACCCGGGATCTGATGGTGGGGCGGATGTTCCCGCTGACTGTGCGTGGGCTGGAAGAAGGCATGGGGCATCTTTCGAAGTAGCTGCTGAATGACCTGGGTATGTGAAAAAAGGCGCTGCGAGTCATCGATTCGACAGCGTCTTTTTTTACCCACTTCTCTCTTTTACCAACCTGTCTCTGCCTGCCCGGATCCCGATGCGCCGGCGGACATGCCCCTTATCGCAGGCTGGTCCCAGCTGCCGCGAAGGTATCGCATTGATCAATATCGCCTGATGCAAACCCGGTTCTGAACCACTCGACACGCTGCGCCGAACTGCCGTGCGTAAAGGACTCTGCATTGACCGGCCGCCCCGCACGTCTCATCAGAGTGTCATCACCAATAGCCGTTGCCGCCTGCAGACCCTCTTCAACGTCGCCACTTTCCAGCAGATCGCGCTGGCTTTCTGCGTGGTGTGCCCAGACACCTGCGTAGCAGTCGGCCTGTAACTCGACGAGTACCTGGACTGCATTGCCGTCGGCCTCGTTCATGCGGCCTTTGGCGAGCTGGCTTCGTTCCAGAGTGCCAAGTACGTTCTGGACATGATGCCCAACCTCGTGACCAATCACGTACGCCTGGGCAAAGTCGCCTGGCGCGCCCATCTTCGAAAGTTCGTGGAAGAACGACAGGTCCAGGTACAACTGTTGGTCATTGGGACAATAAAACGGACCCGCTGCCGCCGAACCCACCCCACAGGCGGATTGAACTGCATCTTCGTACAGGACGAGCTTGGGCTGGGGGTACCGGGATCCAGCTTCTTCAAACAAGCGTCCCCACGTTTCTTCCGTATCTTTGAGTATCACACCCATGAAGGCAGAACCTGCGTCCTCTTCTGCAGGCGCGCCGGACTGGGGCTGTTCGGGAGCCTGCTCCTCCATCTGCGTACTTCCAGGATCGCCGCCACCCAGCAGGGCATCCAGTAATTGTGAAGGGTCTGCGCCCATGAAGAACATGATGATGACGATCACGATGCCGACGATGCCGATTCCACCGCCTGCTTTTGCCGAGCGACGGCCGATGCCCATCGGTGCACGCTGCCCGCGCATATCGACAACGTTGTCGCTTCTCTTTCTGCCGCGCCAGTCGACCATCAGTCCAGCTCCGTTGACATGTTTATGGATTGATCGATAAAACAGGTTGAAATTCCAAGCCCATGCGCAATTTCGACGAGAACCTTCCGCTCAGCCGCCGGAGGCGGGCCATCCGAGCGAGCGATGGTCAGCAGATCGCGAAGCACCTGCATACGCTGTGGAAGACTCGTTTGTATGCGCACTTGTTCAATGCGCTCAGGCAGTTCGCTGCGCAGTTTTGCGTGATCGAGTCTGTTTGAAAACGCGCGGGTCCCAAAGAACTTTTCGAACGCCGCGATTTCTTCGGGAATCACTTCGTTGTTGGCTGTGATTACCGCAACGGCGCCAGCAAGCAACAAACGCCGCATGGCTTCGGCGGTGTCGGTACGCGCTTCGAGGTATGAAGGTTCCATGAGGCTCATGAGCGCATGAACGCCCAGTTCCAGGTTTTCGACGGAGGTGCCGCCTGGTTTACTCATGATGGATTCATCAAACAAGGCCAGTGCCTTGACGCGCAACGGACTGAAGGGATGCGTCAGGAACCAGTCTTCGGTCGGCGCCCCTTGACCCGGCTCTGCCCGTTCGAGTTGCATTTCGTCCACCTGCTGCATGAAGTCTGCGAGAGAAAACTGGGCGTAATTGCCGGACAGGCCAGACGCCAGTTTGAACAGGCTGTGGGCTACTGCTTCGATGTCCTGTGCGCACCAGGCGCCTGCTCGGTCCGCCGAAATTTCCGCGTACCTGGACCAGCTGGTCAGGGTCAACGCGAGTTTAGGCGTGCCGCGTTGTTGCCCTCTCAGCACGTAGCCGATCGGAATGTCGTGATGATGAAAGAGGTGGTGGCCAAGTTCATGTCCCATGACGAAGCGGATTTCTGCGGGAGAAAACGCTTCCAGCAGCGATGAAGAAACCATGATGAACAGGCGGCCTGCCTCCGGCTTGACGCAGGCGGCGTTGAAGCTGGGACTGGGAAAGACATACAGTTCGAGAGGGATGGTCAGGCCAAGGCGTTCCCTGCAAGCGTCTGCGGTGTGGTGCAGGTCGGGCGCCATCTTGGTCGAGAGACGGACCGAGGTATTCAAGAGCTGGCGTCGAACGCCCAGGTTACCTTTCGCTTCGTGTCGGGCGATCTCCTCATTGACACGTTTGACGTCTGGATCTTCCAGCAGCTGTCGGTGCAGTTCACGATCCTGTCCGGACCGTAGTGCTTCCGCCTGCATGGTATGGCCTCCCGGGTTTGATCTGGGATACTACACGCGGTCTATGGATGGTGTCGTGCCGCGCTCACTCAAAATCGGTGGGCGCTGGCGCCTTTTACAAAATGAAGTCTTCTGAACCAGGGAGCGACGATGGCCTTTGCAACGGTTGGTGATACCCGAATCTATTTTGAGTCGGCCGGGGAAGGTCCGGCGATCTTGTTCGCACATGGCGCTGGTGGCAATGCGGGGATCTGGTATCAGCAAGTGGCTTTTTTTGCTGCGCGCGGTTATCGGTGCATCACATTTGATCATCGTACTTTTGCCCGTAGTCCGGCAGCTGCCGAGACCATTTCCACGCCGCAGTTCCGCGACGATGCGCTGGCGGTTCTTGATGCCGCGCAAGTACGTAAGGCGCATCTCGTTGGCCAGTCGATGGGCGGCTTTACCGTATTGCGAATGGCTCTTGATGCGCCAGAGCGTGTTCTCTCGCTGACCATGAGCGCCACACCTGGAGGTCTGCCTAATCCTGCACCCACTGAGTCTGCGGCCAACCTGACACGCTCCGATGCCGATGCTGGCAACGGAATTTTGCGAACGATGTCAAAAGCAACGCTTGCCAACCCCTCGCTCGTTCAGTTGTACCGGACAATGGCTTCGTTCAATCTCGACTTTCGCATCACGTCGCTCCGGGCACTGGCGCGCAATCCGGTCAGCTTTGCGGAGGCCGCAGCGATCAGCCGCCCATTACTCTTCATTGCAGGTGCTGAAGACCCGTTGTTTCCCGCAACGTTACTCGGCTCGTTCGTTCCGCACCTCCCAACTTCAAGGATGGTAGTGGTTGCGGACTCCGGGCATTCGCCTTACTTCGAACAACCGGTGACGTTCAATGCCACCCTGCTTGCACATCTGCAGGCGGCCGGAAGCGCGTGACGCCTGGTTGCAATCAGGCGTCCAACAACGCAGGACAACACGCTGAAAGAAGCAAAACCTGAGGAGAAACTCGATGATTGACGTGCATTACTGGCCGACGCCGAATGGCTGGAAGGTCACCATCATGCTGGAGGAGTGCGGACTCGATTATCGCTGCCTGCCGGTGGATATCGGCGGCGGTGATCAATTCAAGGCTGAGTTTCTGCGGATCAGTCCGAACAACCGGATGCCGGCCATTGTGGATCACAAGCCTGCGGACGCGGGCGCGCCGATCACGGTCTTTGAATCTGGCGCCATCCTTGAATATCTGGCCGACAAGACCGGCCGGTTTCTGCCACAGGATGCACGCGGACGTGTGGCGGTATTGCAGTGGGTGCATTGGCAGATGGCCAACCTCGGACCAATGATGGGCAACGCGAATCACTTCAAGAACTATGGAAAAAACCTCACGGGAGATCCGAAGCAACTCGAATATGGGACCAGGCGTTTTGTTGGTGAAGTTGACCGTCTGTGTGGCGTCATGGACGCTCAGCTGTCAGTTCATCCGTACCTTGCAGGTAACGACTACTCGATCGCTGACATCATCACCTGGCCGTGGGCAATGCTGGTTGGTCGCATGATCGACGAGAGTGTCTGGGAGAGCTTTCCGCACGTGAAGCGCTGGGTTGACGCTGTGCGCGCTCGTCCTGCTGTAGAGCGCGGCTTTCGCATGCATCGGGAGTGGGGACAGAAAGAGCGATCTCCGGAAGAAGAAGCGCGTCGCCGCGAACTTCTGTTCAATCAGACCAATGACAAGGTGCGCGCCGCACGGGAACAGGCGGTTCGATCGCCGACATGAAGCGCCGTATTTTCGCCTCGCCGTTCCGCTCAGGACTGGGAATCGGGCCCATCCAGATCGGCTGCCAGCTTCAGGACGCCGTCCCCATGTGCGTATCCGGTCAACTGCGGATGATCGATAACCCTGACCAGATTCGTGACGACATCACGCACACAGCTTCGGGTATCAGCCAAAGATCGGGTGGTGAAGTAACTCGGGCAGTGAGATCGCGCAGTACGCACAATCTTTGTGTGCAGTTCCTGCACCGCCGCTGCGCTGCTGAAATCAGCTTCGGAGTAAACCAGATTGTAGTTTGAGCTACTGGGTTTCTCGGCAAGTGCTGCACCGGGTAAAAGGACGGCGAGGCCGAGTATCAGAAGTGTAGTTTTTCGCTCGTTCATGAATTGTTGCTCCTTTTCTCGATTGTGCGGCTCGTCGTTCGCCAGGTTTTTTGTTGAGCTGGCGCTGCGAAGTCATTACGAACATGACCAGTACACGTTTGTATCCTGCCCGCAACGCGGTGCTGCCGAAGTAGGTCAGTGCAAGAAACAGTTGCGCGACGATGACGCTTGATCGCGTGAGCCCAAACCCGTTTAGAGCTGTCGGGTCCTCTCTGATCGAGCCAGGTCACTGTCCTGTTTTCCAAAGATGCTGTGAAGTTGAAAAAGGTTGCAGATCGGCGCTTTTTCTTTCGAGTTACTTCTTTGTTGGCGAACCGAACAAGGCTTCGAGAGCAGCCTTCGCAGCGGCTTCCTTCGATTGAGGCTGGGGTGTTATCGCCGTGCCCGGATTTGCACCGGCGTCGCTGGCGACAGCGTCAATTGACGCTCCAAACAGCGCATCAAGTCTGCTCTTGGCAGAGTCTGCGGCGACCCCACGCTGGTTCGAATAGGCGTTGTCGCGTGGTTCGAAGTACTCGCAGAAATTGGCGTTTTCTTTTTCGGTGGGTGGGTCGGCTCGTTCGTCTTCGCACTGTCCTGGCATCGACCTGGCGTGAAATCGGCACATTCGACAACTGTGTACGGGCTCGAAGCAGGTTTCGCAGTGCGCGTGGCGGCTGATGGGCAAAGGAATGGCTTCAAGTGACTTGCCGCAGTTCCAGCAGACCAGTGTCATTTCTCGGTTCCTCCTTGTCTGCAGACGTTCGGTAGTCGACGGTCGGTGGAGTACGCTAAGTCACGCGCAGCGTTCAGGCAATATCGGTGTCCGGATTCGTTCGCTTCATTCGTCTAATAAAAACCAAAGTAGTGAGAGGTGGACATGACTGATATCAAGGTGAACTGGTTCGACATCCCTGTTCGGGATGAAGATCGAGCGGAAAAATTCTATGGACGGCTGCTTGATCGATCCCTGAGCGTCATCGACGGTCCGGATGGAGCGATGCGCGTCTTCATGTCGGAGAACGGTCCGGAAGGTACGCTCTCCAAGAGCGATCGGAATCCCGGACAGGAAGGGGTGATGATCTATCTGCACTGTCCGGACATTGACGCGGCGCTTGCGCGTTGTGATCAGGCCGGGGGCAAGATTGCTCAGCAGAAAACGCCGATTGGACCTTTCGGCCACATTGCGGTGGTTGTTGATCCAGATGGCAATCGAATCGGATTGCACTTTGGTGGCTGAGGAAGTTGAAGTCCCAGAGGAAGTGGCGGAAAGAAGCTGTTGAAAAACGCTCGAGAAAAAAGCAGCTAAGTGAAGCTGTCGAGCCCGGACAATGCATGAACAGTCCGGGCAGGTTTCCGCTGTGAGATGCTTGTTACCAGGGGTGCACGATGACCGGCATCGTCGCGTATCCCTTGACGAAGCTGGACTGGACTCGCTCGACTTCTGCTGTCACTTCAATGAAACGGAACCGCTTCATGATCTCTTCCCACAACACGCGTAGTTGCATCTCGGCGAGGCGATTGCCCATGCATCGATGGATCCCGAACCCGAACGACAGATGATGCCGGGCGTTGGGCCGGTCGATCCAGAACCGGTCAGCCTCAGTAATTTCTTCATCATCCCGATTTCCTGATACGTACCACATGGCCAGCTTGTCGCCCGCCTTGATGGTCTTGTCGCGGATGGTGACATCCCGGTTGGCGGTTCGGCGCATGTAGGCCAGAGGCGTTTGCCAACGGATGATCTCAGGCACCATGTTGGGAATGACCGAGGGATCACGTCGCAGCTTCTCATACTCGGCCGGATTCTGGTTCAGCGCGTAAACACCGCCAGAAATCGAGTTCCGCGTGGTGTCATTGCCGCCAACGATGAGCAGGATCAGATTGCCGAGGAACTCCATGGGTGGCATATCACGGGTGTCCTTGCCGTGAGCGAGCATCGACAACAGATCTGGTTTTGGTGGCAGATTGATCCGCTCATCCCGCATCGCCGTGAAGTACTCAAGACACTCCAGCAGAGCCTGGCGGCGAACAGGTTCTGGCGTCGGTCCGCCAGCGAGTTCGCCGGAGGTTGCCATGTCAGACCAGTAGGTCAGCTTGCGCCGCTCCTCGAACGGAAAGTCGAAGATCGTGGCCAGCATCTGGGTGG
>JANNBJ010000063.1:0-18326 GCA_031385325.1 Gammaproteobacteria bacterium
CTGGAAGATCAACTGCAAGTTTCTGAGGTCAAGTCAGCGGTCATTCGTGTAGGCCGGCAATCGACCCAAAGCGGCCCGGATGACGACGGGAAACCATGAAGGGAAGTTTGGAATGAGCTCGCAGCGACGCGTGTCGGGAACCGCCGTGCAACGAACCATTGCCGTCCTGGGCTCGGCAGTTTTCTTCGTGGTCGCCCCATGTGCGCTGGCGGGGCTCGTTCCATGGTCGATCACGGGTTGGCAACTCCAGCCGCCGTTCCTTGGTCTGGAGCTGACGCGCGGCTTCGGCGCGATAATGATTCTCGCAGGCGTGCCTGGGCTTGTTGACGCATTTGCGCGTTTCGCGCTGCAGGGTCTCGGCACCCCCGCGCCCATCGCGCCGACCCGGAATCTCGTGGTGACCGGTCTCTACCGTTATGTGCGTAATCCAATATACGTCGCGGTCGTTGCCATCATCCTGGGTCAAGCGGTGCTGATGGGCGATTGGCGCCTCATCGTCTACGGCGCGCTGTTGTGGCTCGGCTTCCACGTCTTCGTCGTGGCGTACGAAGAACCCACGCTCGAGCTGACGTTTGGGAGAGAGTACGAGGCGTTCCGCGCAGCCGTCCCGCGCTGGATACCGCGGATGAGCCCATGGCGGTCGGAATGATCGGTGCCCCGCAGGCCCCAGCACAGCGAGGCGGCGTCGCATCCGCTTCTCGCTGTTGCGGGTGCTCTCGCCATCTACGCCGATACTTGTACGGTGCCGCTTAGTGCGCGCTGATGGGAACGTTAACGGAACGTCAGCATTGCGGCCGGGACCCGACCTGGAGCCGATCTGCCTGAGGGTTCGTTTAGAACCCTTGCGGCCGGCCGCTAACGTCCACCCGAGCAAGCTTAGTTCAGCAGGGGTTAATCGCTTGCAGCTATGGTTGTCTCGTCAGCGGGTCATCCGACCCGAGCTTTTGTGAACGGTGTAGCAGTCTGACGGGGTTGTAAACAGCATGATCCATTGCACCCGTAAAGCCGGACTGCGATCTGGCACGACATTCATTTGAGGAGCGGTTGATGAACGGCAACATGGTCAAGGGGATAGTGATCGGTGTGGTCATTGCAACGGCGGGTGGCGTCATGGCCGGCTACCGGGTATTCGTTGCGCCGGAGGTTCCGACCCATGCCCAGGTACTGAATGTGGTGGCGGCCACCGAAACAGTCAGTACTCCACGCGAAGTCTGCGAGACCGTGGAGGTAACTCGCCAGAAGCCGGTCAAGGATGAGCACCAGATCATCGGTACCGTCGCTGGCGCGGTGCTCGGGGGTGTGCTCGGTAATCAGGTTGGTGGGGGTAGCGGCAAGAAGCTGGCAACTCTGGCCGGCGCTGCGGCTGGCGGGTACGCGGGCAACAAGGTTCAGGAACGTACTCAGGCCGGTAACACCTATGTCACGACCGAAGAGCGATGTAATACGGTGACTGACAATACAGAAAAGCTGCTGGGCTATGACGTGACCTACCAGATTGGTGAAGAGACCGGTCAGGTCCGCATGGACAAAGATCCGGGTGAGCAGCTCCCGTTGGTGGATGGCCAACTGGCGCTCAATTGAGCCACGAAGAACCGCCGCAAAGTAATGCATCCAACTGCTGCGCAAGGTGGGGGACATTTGCCGGCGGTGCCGGCACGCTCTCAAGCCCCTTATCATTCGGACGATGGTGCAAGTGCCGAACAGGATCGCGAGCAGTTGACCGTCGAAACGTTCACTGAATTTCGACGACCAGATCGAGGATGACGTGGTGTCCCTCGTGGCAGAAGAGAGTCTGCGAATCAGACTGTTCTGAGTGACTGTGGGGGCTACAAGTTACCCTGGCTTGCTCGCGACGCGCGGCACGTCCAGTCCCTACGTCCGCTTTGGATTCATGAAATGAGCCTGTCATGGATCAACCCGCAGGTTCCCCTTGCAACCTATCAGGCCTATGAAAACGATCTTCTTAAGTCATCGTGACCGCATTGTCCAACCCATGCCGATACGCCATGATCCTCTCGGAATATAAATCCTATTCCATTGGCATCAGAGCCCCGACCTTTACCATCTAACACTTATGGAAAGTCATTCATGATCCGTTGGGAAAGTCCTCTGCTGCGCCTCGTTATAACAATCGAAGTCGCTCTCTTGCTGATAGCAACTCCGTCCTGGGCTTCAGTTCTGGATGTCGGAGACGTACCGCCGTCAACGATCGGAAAAGATCTCGAAGGAAACAAAGTTGATCTTTCGGCCTACGCAGGCAAGGCAATCATTGTCACCTTCTGGGCAACGTGGTGCTCGTATTGCCTGAAGGAGCTACCGATCCTCGAGGGTGTGCAAAATGAGACGGGCAAAGAGCGTATGCAGGTTATCGCAGTCAACACAGAATCTCGGGACGTGTTTCGCCGGGCCTCGCGAATAATGAAGGACTTCAAATTGCTGGTGGCGCACGATAGTAGAAGGTCTGCATCAAAAGCCTACGGGGTGAAGGGCATTCCCCACATGGTGATCATCGGTCGCAATGGAAGAATTTTTCGCGTTTATAGGGGCTATTCGGAAAGTAACTTAGCGGCCATTGTGGCGGACATAAACCAGGCAATGGCGGCTCCGCCTTAAGCGTATTGGTCAGTCGTGCAAACGATCCGCAGTGTGCGAGGACCCGACGGGGTGTTTCGAATCGCGGCGCGCATTTACGCTGCTTCGGATCGGAAGCTTTGATTCATTTCCGCGATCTGTCGGACCCGTGTTCGAAGGATGCTTTCACAGCGAATTTACTGAGCGAATGTCCCTGACTGGAGGAATGCGCATGATCAAGGCCGCTTGCCACTGCACAGCCGTTCGCTTCGAACTTTCCGAAGCGCCGACCTGGGTTCTGGATTGCAACTGCACACTCTGCCGTCGCTATGGCGCGATGTGGAGCTACTACCATGGGACTGACCACGTGAAACTCACCTCGCGGCCGGCGCGTGACGTGACGGACATCTACCTCTGGCAAGATCGCGGGATCGAGTTTCACCGCTGCAAGGTCTGCGGCTGCATGACGCATATGGCGGCGGCAGATATCGGCCATGTCTTTGGCGTGAACGCGCGCATGATGCCGGCGCTTGATCCCTCCAGCGTCACTGTGATCCAGATGGATAACTCGCATAGCGGCTGGTTCTGGACCAAGTCCGACCAGCCCGTGCGGCAAAGCCATCATCCGCATATGCCGATGCCATCAGCCGAAGACTGGCGCTGATCGACGAAGCGCTCCAGGCGGGCATGTTGTGCGCCTGAGCGTTGTCGTCAGGGTGCGTCAGGGAGTGAACTGCTCGTTCAGGATACGCTCTTCGAGGTTGTGCTCGGGGTCGAACAGCAATCGGATCGGCGCGTCCCCATCTTCGTGTACGTGCACCTCGACCACGTTACGCACTTCGGTCTGGTCGGCCACTGCCGATACCGGTCGCTTGTAATGGTCGAGTACCTCGAAGGTGACCTTGGCGGTGCGTGGCAGCACCGCACCACGCCAGCGGCGCGGCCGGAAAGCGCTGATCGGTGTCAGCGCAAGCACACCCGAGCCGATCGGCAGGATGGGTCCGTGCGCAGAGAGGTTATAGGCCGTGCTGCCCGCTGGTGTGGCCAGAAGACAGCCGTCGCACATCAGCCGCGGGATGCGCTCCTTGCCATCCACGAGCACGCGCAGGTTCGCCGCCTGGCGTGTCTGCCGCAGCAATGACACCTCGTTGATCGCGTAGGACGTGTGTTCCGAGCCCGAGTCGGACACCACGACCATCTTCAGCGGGTGCAGCGTGGCCACCTGGGCATTGTCCAGACGCTCAAGCAGCTCTTCCTCGCGGTAGGCGTTCAGCAGGAAGCCGACAGTGCCACGGTTCATGCCGTAGATCGGCGTGCCCCGCCGCATCGTGCGGTGCATGGCCTCCAGCATGTAGCCGTCGCCGCCCAGCGCCACGATCACATCGGCCTCCTCGGGGGGCACATTCGGGTAACGTGCCTTCAGTTCTGCTGCGGCAGTCAGCGCGTTCTCGCTGCGGCTGCTGACGAAGGCGATCTTCTCGAAGGGCATGACGATTCCTGTGGTGCTGCGTTTCTCGGCGGAGGATGGAGGATAACGGGTGTTTTTGTTGATTGCTCTGAGTACCAGCGCATGCGGCAGTTGGGCGAATACAGGTATCTGCTCTGGTGTGGGTTTCTCGACCGCTCCGTAGCCAGTGTGCCGAGCCTCGGCTTGAGGAGCACACACGAGACAACACTAAGCGTGCGACAGCAAAGTCACCGACGGACAGACCAGTGAGAGAACCTCAGATGAAGTGGTAGCTAGGGGGAGACTTGAACTCCCGACCCCAGGATTATGAATCCTGTGCTCTAACCGGCTGAGCTACCTAGCCACGGGGCTGCGGATTCTCCCTGCCGACCCCTTGGCTGTCAACGCAAGTACCCGTATTTCAAGGCGAAAAAGCGGCTGCCCGGGTTTGTCTGGTTTACCATTGCCCTATGAACATACCCGCCTCAACCGCCCTGGATGATCTTCGTTTCGACAATGTGTCGCTCCGGGCGCTGCCGATTGATCCCGAAACAGAGAACCGTCGGCGTCAGATCAGGAACGCCATCAACTGCTACGTTCAGCCCACAGCAGTACCTGGGCCGCAGCTGATCGCCTATTCCAGGGAAGTTGCCGAACAGCTGGGGTTCGACGACGCCGCGTGCACGTCGCCCCGCTTTGCCGAGGTGTTTGCGGGCAATGAGCTGTTGTCTGGCATGGCGCCACACGCGACCTGTTATGGCGGTCATCAGTTCGGCTCCTGGGCAGGACAGTTGGGTGATGGCCGGGCCATCAATCTTGGTGAAGCCATTACCACGAGCGGCTCACGTCTCATGCTGCAGTTGAAAGGCGCGGGTGAAACCCCCTTTTCCCGAACCGCGGATGGACTGGCAGTGCTCCGGTCTTCGGTGCGCGAATTCCTGTGCAGCGAGGCGATGCACCATCTGGGTATTCCAACGACTCGGGCCTTGTCGTTATGTGCCACGGGTCGAGGGGTGTGGCGTGACATGTTCTACGACGGTAATCCTGGCGAAGAGCCGGGCGCCGTGGTGTGTCGAACTGCTGCTTCGTTCATTCGGTTCGGCCACTTCGAGTTGTTGGCAGCGCGTGAAGAGATCGATCTGCTGCGCCAGCTCGCTGACTTCACTATTGATCAGTATTTCCCTGAAATTGCTGCGCGAGCCGAGGGCAAAGAAAAGTACCTGCTCTGGTTTGCGGAAGTCTGCAATCGCACGTCGGCGCTCATCGTTGACTGGATGCGGGTTGGATTTGTGCATGGCGTGATGAATACCGACAACATGTCGATTCTCGGCCTGACCATCGACTATGGCCCGTATGGCTGGCTCGACAGCTTTGATCCGAACTGGACACCCAATACCTCGGACTCCGGCGGGCGTTATGCCTATCGCAATCAGCCGCCCATCGCGCAGTGGAACCTGCTGCGTCTTGCCAACGCCATCTATCCACTGATTGGTGAAGCACCACCGCTCGAAGCCTGTCTGCACGAGTTCGTCGATCGATACAGTCAGCGCGCCGAGATCATGATGGCCAACAAACTCGGGCTTGGGCAGTACGACGCCGAACTCGTTGACGCGTTGCAGGCCTTGTTTGGTGAGGTCGAAGTGGACATGACCCTGTTCTATCGCACTCTGGGTCAGCTGGTACCGGGCAACTTCTCCGCCGATGACCTCAAGGACACGTTCTACCAATGGGACGCGGATATCAGGGCACGCCTGCAGACCTGGCTTGACCAGTATCAGGCGACGCTGACTCAGCAGGCGGTGAATGCCGATACACGTCATCGCGTGATGCAACAGACCAACCCTGCGTTCATATTGCGCAACTTTCTCAGCCAGCAAGCCATCGACAAGGCGGAGGCTGGCGACTTCTCAGAGATCCATCGTCTGCTTGAAGCCGCACGCCGTCCTTACGAGGATCTACCCGAATTCTCGGACTATCGAGTGAAGCGGCCGGAATGGGCGCGGCGCAAGGCAGGGTGTTCGCAGCTTTCCTGCAGTTCCTGAGCAAAGGCCCACAGCATCGGGCCAATCAATTCTGCAGCCGGACGATCCGATCGATCTCGCGCTTTGACCGCCCGGCTTCTGACGGTAAGGTAGCGGCTCAAGGGACAACAGCGGAACGGAATGCGAATCGCGACCTGGAACATCAACGGACTGCGGGCCCGCCTCGAGCTGGTCAAACGATGGCTCATCGAGCGGCAGCCGGACGTCGTCGGATTTCAGGAACTCAAGACCCAGACCGAAGAATTCCCCCATGACGCGTTCCTGGAAATCGGTTATCACGCGCAGGTCCACGGCGAGAAGGCGTGGAATGGGGTGGCGATTCTGACACGCGCTCCAGCCGAACTTGTGCAGACCGGCCTGCCGGACCAGGCCGGGTTCGGTTCACGGCTGATCACCGCACGCATCCAGGATCTCGAATTCACCACAGTCTACTGTCCGAATGGAAAGACACTCGATCACGCGGACTACCAACGCAAACTCGGCTGGTTCGAGAACCTGAAGGCTCATTGGTTGAGCCAGGAGCGTGCTCCGGCCGCTGTCCTGTGTGGCGATTTCAATATCGTCCCGACTCCGCTGGACAGCTGGAAGGGCATCAAGGCAGACGGCGAGATATTTCACACGGTCGCCGAACGGGAGCGGTTCGCTGCACTGATGGATACCGGCCTGACGGATCTGTTTCGTCACCACTCTCCCGAGGAACAAGCCTTCTCATGGTGGGACTATCGTGGCGGTGCCTTCCACAAACGCCAGGGGCTGCGCATCGATCTGATTCTCGGTACACCCGCCGTGCGAGATCGACTCAGCTCCATCTACGTTGATCGCGAGTACCGCAAGAAGCAGGGCGAACTGACGGCGTCGGATCACGCGCCGGTCGTCGCTGAGCTCAAGTAATATCGACCGAACTATAAAATGACGGCAGAACCGAATTGATGACCCATATTTTCGCCGGCAATCCAATGGACCGCTGCGAAGCCGAGCGACGCGATGAAGGCTGGATTGCGGAAGCGCTGACAAGACCATCGACGCGCATTCTCGTTTTTCACAAACTGCAGGTTCTGACGAACTCGGCAAACGGCGGATCGACGCTGGTGTGGCTCGAAAGCAGACGTGTCGTTCCGCACCTCGGCAGCGTCGCGCCGGTACTCTTAGGAAGGCAGGGAGATGTCATTCATTTCGCCGCTGATGTGAGCCATCTACCGGATCCTTCGATCACACTCGGACTGAGCGCAACAAATCAGTTCACAGACTGCCGCATGGCTGCCATGCAGATGGCCATACCAGAAACCGGCATCATCGCCCAGGCGCGCGCGCAGGTGGACTGGCATGTACGTCATCGTTTCTGCAGTGTGTGCGGTACTCAAAGTGCTGCACGAAAAGGCGGACACGTTCGTGTCTGTCCGAACTGCAAAGCCGAGCACTTCCCGCGCACCGACCCGGTTGCGATCATGCTGGTTGTCGATGGTGATCGCTGCATCCTCGGTCAACCGAAAGGTCCTCTGGTGCGCACGGGAATCTACTCCGCACTCGCGGGATTTATCGATCAGGGTGAATCGATCGAAGAAGCCGTTCGGCGCGAGATCATGGAAGAAGCCGGGCTCAAGGTCGGCGCCGTGTCTTATCACTCTTCGCAGCCTTGGCCATTTCCTTCATCACTGATGATTGGATGTCATGCACAAGCAGCCACCACCGATATCCATATGGACACGGAAGAGATGCATGACGTTCGCTGGTTTTCGAGGGATGAAGTTCTTGCCGCTCGCGCTGGAACTCATCCGTCGTTGAAACTGCCAGGGCCGATTGCCATCGCTCATCATTTGATCAACGCCTGGGTGGATGGACCGATCAAACTCTAAACCGGGTTGGTCAAGGTAACAGCGGGCTGGCCTCGTGTGTGGAAGCGAGACATCATAGGTCCCGGAACACTTGACTCAGAATTCTCACAGGATGTCTTGATGGCACGTCCCGGCTCAGTCCCCATTACGCGACTTCGATTTCGCGGTCGTACCAGCACGTTGAACAGGATATGTCGTGCCTTTCGTGAACACCCCGCTCAGTCACTGACGGCCGCTGAAATCGCCGAGTACACCGACATTGTGTTTGCCAACGTGCATCAGAGGTTGAGTGAAACGCCGGAACTGTTCGTTGCAGTTCCAAAGAAGAAAAACACGATCTCGCGATTCCGACTGACCACTCAGCTGGCGAGCATGGGCGAAGAGGAGGCACAGGCGTTCATCGAAGAACAATCACGTATCGAAACCTGGCTGGCGATACGCGTTGTCGCTGCAATCCTTGCCACCGGTGCGATCGCCGGGTATCTCGGTGTGAAGTACTAGATCTGGCTCTTGTTTGTCACACAGTTCAAGGCAGATTGAAGGCATCACACCCCCCTTCACAACTGCGACGACGATGCGGCCACCCTCGCCTGACGACTATCCAACATTCGGAGGCGCGAACTAATCGGTTTGTCGTGGCCTCGTTGGCGCTAAAATCCCTGCTCTTTTCGAGGTGGGGAACCTGAATGCTTCGAGACCGAGCGGCATTGGAAGTTATCGTCAAGCGTGCCTATGAAGCCGGCCGGCGCGCCTTGGGCTCGGGAGCTGTGGCCAACTACATTCCTGAACTCGCCAGTGCCAGCCCCGGCTGGTTCGGGCTTGCCGTGCACCCACTGGGTGCTGAAGAACCCGTCACTGCGGGCGATGCCGACCTGGATTTTTCGCTGCAGAGTGTCTCGAAGATTTTCGCACTCGCGTGTCTGCTCTCTGACGGTGATGACGAAGTTTTCAATCGTGTGGGCGTGGAGCCAAGCGGGGATGCCTTTCACTCCATCGTGCGACTGGAAGAAGAGCAGGGCAAACCGCGCAATCCTCTGATCAACGCCGGTGCCATCGTCGTTTCGGGTCGACTGCACGGCGCAACCGTCGAACAGAAGATCCTGCATTTTCAGAACTTCCTGCGCTCCATCTGCCCAAGGGGCGCGTTCGAGGTTGATGAGGATGTGTACCGGTCAGAATGGCGAACCGGCTTTCGCAATCGTTCGCTTGCCAATTACATGCGGCACTTCGAAGTCATCGACGACCCGATGCTGACCTGCGAAACCTACATCCGGCAGTGCGCCATTCAAACCACTGCGACAGGTCTTGCGCGCATGGGCTTGTTTCTGGCCAACGGAGGTACCGACCCACTGCTGAGCAGAGCGATTCTGGATGCGCGGCAGAATCGCAAGCTGCTCGCAGTGATGCTCACGTGCGGGTTATACGACGAGGTTGGGCAATTTGCGGTGGAAGTCGGCTTGCCTGCAAAAAGTGGCGTGAGTGGTGGTCTGCTCGCCATCGTTCCGGGTTTGTGTTCGATCGCAAGTTTTGGGCCGGCGCTGGGCGCGAAGGGCAACAGCGTCGCAGGTCTTGCGGCCGTCAAGTCTCTCGCGGAAGAATTGAACCTGTCGATCTTTCAGCCAAGAACCAGCGACGTCCAGAAATCAATCGCATGAACTCGATCCCTGCCTCACGGGTGAATTACCTGGGCAACAAGACGACGGGGCGAACCGCGAACATCCGAGAATTTTCCGACATCGGTGCGAATGACCTCGATACTCGGCGGCCCAGCGAAAAAGCGCTGTTTCAGATCATCCAGGTTCGAAAAGCCACATAACGCAAAACCGTCGCACGACGGACCAGACAAACACTCTTCCACCGACAACTGGATGTACTGACTCATCCAGGGATGGTGTATCAGCGCAAGCGGACCATGCTGGAGGTGCCAATGCGCATCCGCCTGAGCGTGCGACAGATCGGGATGTCGGACCATGGTGTGGAGTGATACAACCGACATGGACCCACTCTTGATTTCTCTGGCCGTCACGCGGTATGTCCCCACCGAAAGCCCTGCCAGGTCTGCGGATTCAACGCCCGGTCGACCATCCATGGGCAGCCGGATCAACGCACGAAACGGAAGCTGCCCTGTATCTGTCCTGTCATCGATGTAGAGGATTCCCCCAAGCCGTTGCGCAAGTGCCCGGCTGCCTTCGACATCGTTCGAGGTAACAACCAATTCGTGTGCAGACATCTGACGGATTCCTTAAGACGTTGATTTACTGGTGGGTCCTGGAGTGGATGAGCTTCTCTACGCAAGAACAGCGTTGCGTTGCTCAGGGAACGGGATGTCCGGCAACGTGATCTTGGATGTTGTCTCATCGTCAACGGTAGCGAAATGCAGCAGGAAACTCCCGATGCCAGCAGCGCCCTGCATATAGCCTGTCTGGGTTTCAACAAAATCGGGTCGGCTCCGGTGTTCGGCCTGTTGCCAGGCATGTCCAACCTGGCCCTGCGTGACATTTCGAATAAGCTGCGCAGCGATGCGTTGCGCAAGATCCCGGTACGATGCATCACCGCTTGCACGCAGCAGATAACACGCATAATCGCCGATGCCTGCGTCGCCACAACACTGGCCGTAATTCTGCCACAGCCCGGGTGTACGACTTTCCGGCGCACCGGTTGCCAGCAGGCCCGTGACATTGCCACGCAGCCATTGATCCCACTTCACATCGCCGGTCAGAGCGTGCAACAAATACATCAACCGCCCCGTGCCAGCAGGTCCATGACAAACACCAAGGTAAAAAACGTCAGGCGATTGCCTGTCTTCGGTATGACAGACGAGATGGCCATCGCCACTCGAATAACTGCGCGACACCACGTAATTGGCTGCCTCGACCGCTGCACGAAGATATCGCTCGTCACCGGTCGCCTGACTGATTCTGGCTAGCAGATAACCAACACCTGCAGCACCGTGCGCAAAGTTCGGTGCGTTGAATTTCCATGGCATGTCCGACATCACCTTCCAGCGTTTGCCGTCCGGTGTCGTTTCGCTGACTTCAAGCAATCGGTCACAGATGCGTCGAGCGTGTTCCAGTGCTTCGGCATGCAGCCCACGTTCATGGGCATAGAGGCTGAGCAATCCAACGCCTGCTGCACCCACCGACAGATCATAGATTTCCCGATCGCCTGAGTGTCCTGTGATGTCAGAGAACGGCATGGGTTCAATCCAGCCCATGCCTGCGCCGATGCTGCTCGCCTGGTTGAG
The DNA here is from genome assembly GCA_031385325.1 of Gammaproteobacteria bacterium. Lineage (GTDB taxonomy): Bacteria > Pseudomonadota > Gammaproteobacteria > Pseudomonadales > Azotimanducaceae > SYFY01. The sequence continues at coordinate 11,137 of JANNBJ010000063.1, forward strand.
AATCTGCAGGTAGACGGACTGTGCCAACGTACGGAAAGACTGATCACCGGTGGCGAGGCTCAACTGATCGAGTACGAAGACATAACCCGGCCAGCCGCTGAACAGACCAATGGTGAGGTGTTCACCGGCATCAAGCTTTTGCTGGATGTAGTGACACAGCTGATGGCCTGCTGAGGTAGCCACGTTTAACCACTGTGGTTCACCTGTGGCACGGTGCAGTTCAAGATAAAACAGAACGATGCCCGCGCTGCCATGGTAGAGCGTATGCACTGGCCGACCGGACTGCCCGGCATTGCGTTGCCATAGCGCACCGTTCGGTCCTTCAATTCGCTGCGACTCAAGAAACAAACCCACTTTTCTGGCGGCATCGAGGTACTGCTGATTCATGGTCGTGCTCCAGGGGGGCAGGGAATTCAGGTCGCTGGTTCTGTATCGCTGGAGTATGACGCCACTGCATGGCGAAGAGGAAGCCGAGGGCACACCTTGAGGGGGGCCTCAGCTGGAGAGCCAAGAACATCAGGGGGATTCGAACAAAACCGTGCTGATATCGCTCACCAGGGCGCTGACCAGACGATCCCTTGATTCGGCCGCAGAGAAGGTGTGGTCGGCGCCGCTGAAGATGGTTACCGGCAGGGTGCCGCGCGTGATCAGTCGCTGCACGGAGTGCCCACCGAGATTGCGCAGAATGGCCATGGCGGGATCACCGTCGGCCGCGAATACCCGCACCCGACAGTCACGCGCCGAAGCCGCTTCGATGTCCCGCGCGATCCGGCTCTTGGCCAGGCCCGCCTGGTCAAGCATGCCGAGCGCTTTGCTTTTCGACTTCGTCACCAGTCGAGACAGCGTGGTCGTAACGGCGCGCACGAGGTCAACCTCGCCAGAGAGCAGCTTTCTGAACTTGTCAGCGCTGGCGAGTTGTTCTGTATAGGCAGACACCACGTCTTCATAGCGACCGGAGTTCATGCAGTCGTCCGTCACAATCCTTTCGTCCCAGTAGTAGATCGATGGATTGATCAGCGCCGCCAGGGCGATTCGATGTGGACCGTCGCCGGCCAGGTATCGATTGAGTGCCTGAAAGCCGGTAAACGCACCGGAGCACAGACCCGCCACGGCAAAACGTGAATAGCCGTGTTGCGCATGGAGTTCATCGAGAACGGTCGCCAGGTCCTGGCCCGCTGCGCGGGGATAGGGCTGGTCTACCGCGAGTGGCATGCCCGTCACACTGTCGCCGAGATTACTCAGGTCGAAACGGAAAGACGCGATGCCAGCCTCGGCAAGTGCGCGTGACAGACAGACATGCAGGTTACATGGTCCGACATGGTGTCCACCGCCAGCATTCGGGATGATGACAACATCTCCGCGACGAGATTCGACGTCGAGCGACGGATCGTTTTTTGGTTGGCTCAGGACCCCGAAGAGTCCATTGACGCCAAATTGGCAAAACATCTCGTTGTGAGGATTTGGCGCGTCAGGCGATGTTGCGAGATCCGTGAGTTTCCTTGATGTACCAGGCGGCGTTGTCTCATCGTCGCTGAACCAGGCCACCATTTCCCGGATCGAATCCTCAGGTACCAGCGAGTGCATGGACTGACGCATCATCTGCGCATACTGCGACTGTATTGTTGTCGTCAGCTCGATGCCTGTTGGCTGCAGCCAGTTGCGGACCGCGGAGGTGCTCGGCGCATCGTCGCGATCCAGCAAAAACACTCGTTCTGCAGACGGAACGAGGCGATCGAGACGAAGCCCTGCGATGTCGTTCTGCGCACCCACATCCAGAACAATGCCGCCACAGTCGAGCTTGCCTGTGTCCTTCTTGTACTGCGATGCCGTGCCGATCATTTGACAGTCACGCAAGAAGGCACCGCCATGCATGCATGGTGCCCAGAGTAGAAGACTACGTACCGGCTGTTCGTGTGCATACAGCGTCGCAATGCTGGCACCGAACCGCAGGCCGGTTATCCCGGTGCTGCGGCAGCCCGTCTGCTGTTTGAGCCACTCCACAACGTCGGCGACATTGCGCACCCAGGCGTCCAGCAATCGCTTCGACTGCGCACCGGCGTATGAATTTCCCGTGCCTTCCAGATCAAAGCGTGCCACTGGAAACCCTGCAGCGCACAACTGTTCGCACAACAAGCGAACTGAACTGTGTGAGTGGGTGTATTCATGTCCTACCGGCGGCACGACGACGATGCACTGGTCGCGATAAGGACCAGCCGGCAGATGCAGCGTCACATGCAGGCAGGCATCACCAGAGCGTACCCAACTGGCATGACCTGAGCTCACTGCACTGCCACTTCAAAGAGCATCAGCGAGCCATCACACGCAGCACTCAGTTCTGCCTGTTCGATGACTATCAGTCCTTCACTGGGGCCAGGTGCGCCCTCTTGTTGACCCAGCAGCACTCGCACGAACTGCAGCATCGGTTCGTTCTTCGATGTGCGCTGGTAACGAAGACTGAAACGCGGGTACCCGAGTAACTGGCTCAGGTGGGCCAGAAAGGCGGACTCCACCTGACGCTGGAAGACACGACAGGACATGACAAGCGTTTCAACGGTGCCATCACGCGCAACCAGGCAAGCCAGTATTTCACCGTGGGCTCCGAACCGGTCATCCAGAGTGGCGGTAAAGAGGCGCGCCCCAGTCTGGAAATGGTCGCGAAGCGTGTCGATGTTGAGGCGTTGACCGTTCAGGTTGAACTGATTGGTTTTGTTGATGAGCTGGAGCGCGCGTGCGGAATTCTCCGGGCCTGGCTCGCGAATGGTCAGGCGCATCGCCAATTGCTGAAGAAAAGCTGTGATATCAGCGCCCTTGGCCTGCGTCGGTGCAATGCCTGCCAGCGAGACGCGATACAAGTCGGTGCGCGACAGATCTTCCTCTGTGACATGCACTCGGGAAAAAAGCTGACCCAGCCGCCTTGTGAATTCCGGCAGATCATTGACCGAGACCGGAAACTGCACCGTGGTCACCTGCGGCAAAGCTGACTGGACTTCGTGCAGCTCAACCGGGTTGTCATCGACGAAGACAAAGCTCTCGAGTCCCAGATTCAGGTGTCGCGCAAGGCTTTCAATCTGTGACGACTTGGGTTGATAGGAAGCCAGAACAGCCACGAAGTCATCGCGTTTGAGTGTCATGTCCGGATGATTCAATCCGGTCTCGGCAAGCTGCACATCATTACGGCTGACGGCAGCAAGAATCACGCCGCTCTCTTTCAGCGAGCGCAGGAAGTTCTGATAGATGAAATGCGGGTAGCCGCGACCATTCGGAGCGCAAGCAATGTTGGCGCCATCCTCGCCGATCACGCCGCGCCACATCACATTGTCGAGGTCAGTGACCAGCACTTTCCCGGGTGCGGCATTGACTGTTCTGCAACGCACGATCTCGCTTGCTGCCGCATCAAGCAACCGCGGTGACAGAACACTCCCCGTCGCACAGTAGTTGTCGAGGCTGAACATCTCAGACGGCAGAACGCTGCCCAGACGAGCACCCGCCGCCAGCAGTCGAAGTCGCAGGGATTCGTTGCTCCGCTGATCGTGGTGACAGGGAGGAATCGGGCAATCCAGGTACACGGAGGTACCAGGGCAACTGTCGAGCAACGATTCCAGAGCGCTGATCCGGCTGAGCATGTCTTCAAAGCTGGCACGATCAGCACCGATCCCGGTTCGCCAGTCGAGTTCCGGCAGAAAATCCCAGGGCATCAGCAGACGGACTTCGGTTGTGTCATGCGCGCCGAAACGCAGGTGTTGCTGCAGGGTGCCAAATGGCAGCTGTACCATTCGTGCAGGGCTGTTAGCCAACACACTGTGCGCTGCCACGAATACTTCCAAGGCAGAAAGATTTGCGCTGCTGGCAAGCACGAACGTCGGTGCCGTTGCGGCCTGTTGGGCCAGCGCAGTCGCTTCGAGAAATTTCATGGGCTTCGGGTCCAACGGCGTTTCACGGTTCAGCTATTGGCGCGCAAGCGCGTGCTGAACGTAACGGCACACAGACTGGAAGTCGGTCAATTCGAGGAGTGCCTCGACGTCGTCAAAGAACAGATCGAATTCACTCTCAATGGCAGCAATGAGATTGACGTGCGCTGCCGAATCCCACTGGGGCACAGAATCTACAGAAATCGTCTCCGCACGCATTGCGCGAGTATCGGGAAACAGCGCGTGAAACAGACTGGTCAGTTTGTCTTCCATCTCTTGCATGACGCTCTCGATTACCCGACTCCCTTACTTGGCAAATCGCTTCGTTTGACCCAGTTCGCTGGCGCTGAGCGCGATGAATGCCGCCCGGCCATACCGGTGTTCACTTTACGACACATCCTGTGTCGACGATGGCGGCGCTGTAAGGGATTCGTCAGACAGTTGCGAAGACGAGCACAAGCTGGCAAGAATACTGTTCACAAAATTTCGGTAAACCATGGTGCGCTCTACGCATTCACCAATTTCTGCATCCGTCTGGTGTCTTGTCGTCGCAATGGCCCTGGCGCAAGTCTCATCCCCAGCCTTGGCCGGCACGCCCCGTTTTTTTGTCGTTGGTGACAGCTACACGGATACCGGCAACTTCGCAGCGTTGAATCCGGCCGCAGTTGACCCGAAAGATGCGTCGAACCCCTATCCAGAACTCCGCTCCAACGGCCCCGTTTGGCTGTCTCAGCTCTTTCCCGGTCAGGACATTGTGGCTGGATGGACCGTACCGGCTGACGCACCGCCGCCTGCGACGGCCCGGGTGGTCAACTACGCGGTAGCTCGTGCCACTACCGGTTATGAACTGACACTGCAGGTAGGTGGATGGTTACTCCCGACCTATGCGCCGTACGGCATGCAGTGGCAATTCGAAAACATGCACCGGCGCTACACGTTTACCCCAGACGACACCCTGATCATCTGGGGAGGTGTCAACGATCTGATGTGGGCTGTCAGCGCCGCTGCCATGAACTCTCCCCGACGATTTCTTGAGGAACTGAGAACTCCCCTGCCAATGGGTGGTGTGGACGCCATGGTGGACCAGGCAACAGTCAACACGATGACGCTGGTCGAACGGGCGGTGAAATTCGGTTTCGGCCGAATCGTCGTGGTGAGCACGGGAACGGACACCCTGGCTCCGCTGTTCGACGAAGCCTCTACTGAGGTTTACAACGACGCTGCAGCCGCACTCGAAACAGCGGTGGCCAAGGGTGTCGAACGAGCGGCGGACACCTGGCCGAACAACCACATCAGTCGCCTCGACCTCACCACAGGTCTGCGTGCACGAGCCGAAGCGGCTGGCTTGCAGCTCGATCAATCCTGTTTGGAGGACGGCACCGTCTGCCACTCGCCCGATCAATACGTCTACTGGGACTGGACCCATCCGACGACGGCAGGACACTGTCTGATTGCACAGATTGTGCAGGACCATCTGGCAGTGCCGTCACCCGCGCCAGTTCGCTGCGCCAACGAGGTAGAGATCAACTGAGGAGATGGGAGTAAATATCCGCTCCCAAATTTGTAAATATTGAGGCGCGGCGCAACTGAATCGTTGGCCAGCGTATTTGCTACCCGTATTTTGCTAAGATCGCGGCCGCACCCGCTGGGAAGATCAGACCATTCTTCAATCTCTTGCTGAGCACTTTGGCCACCTCTTCGGCCCGCTGAGACTATTCACCAGTTATCTGTTCCTCGCCGGGATGGGCGCGGCGCTGGCTGTGGTGCTCACATTCTGGGCACTACCAAAATTCTGGCACCTGCTGCCGAAGGATCAGGGTCGAGCGTTTGCTGTGGATGCCGACAAAAGCGTCGGTAAGCCAATGGGCGCCGGCGCCATCTTCGTACCCATCTTCAGCTTCGTGGCCCTGTTGATTGTTCCGTTGAGCTGGCCATACCTGGTGGTGATCGCCTGCATGCTGGCCGCGATGTTTGTCGGCTATCTCGATGATCGGACCCGTGGTGGCTGGAGCGAATATGCGTTGGGCGCATGCGACCTGCTGATCAGCGTGATTGCGGCCATGGCGGTCTGCCATTTCAGTGGTTTCGATGTCTGGTTACCGTTTGTCAAAAGCCCATTGCACGTCGATGCATGGTTGTTCGTTGGGCTGGGCTCGATGTTGATCTGGGTGATGATCAACTCCACCAACGCGACCGATGGAGTCGACGGACTATCCGGGAGCTTGTCAGCACTGGCATTGGTCTTTCTCGGCGCGATCCTCTACGGCATCGTCGGCCACAAGGAGATCTCCGCGTACCTCCTGGTTCCGCACTATGAGACTGGACCGGAGTGGTCCATGTTCGCGTTTGCGATGGTCGGCTGTCTGGCCAGTTACATCTGGTACAACTGCAACCCAAGCGTTGTGATGATGGGTGATGCCGGATCGCGGCCGATCGGATTGTTGATGGGCGTACTGGTACTCGCCAGTGGTAACCCTTTCCTCGTCTTCGTGGTTGCGACTGTGGTGCTGGTAAACGGCGGCACCGGTTTGTTGAAGGTTGCGCTGCTGCGTTTTTTCCGCATCCCTATCTTCCGCAACGTGCGTTATCCGCTGCACGATCACATGCGCAAGAATCTCGGCTGGACCGGTACCCAGGTGCTGGTTCGATTCATGCTGTTACAGGCGATCGGCACACCGCTCATGCTTGTGCTGCTGCTGAAGTTGCGCTGACGCATGTCTGGGCTCAGAGGCCAGCAGACGCTCATGGCTCAGGCACCGGACAGACGCGAGTGAGTCTGAGCGTTCAAAACGGAGAAATGAGATGATCGGCATGCTGATTCGCCTGAAGGTGCTTGCGCACAAGGTTGCAGAGTTCGAGGCGCTGGTATCGACGCTGGTGGCCAACATCCACACCAACGAGCCTGAGCCAAAGATGTACGAAGTCCGGCGCGTGGCGGACCAGCCACACACCTACGTCTACTTCATTGCGTTCAAGGACAAGGCCGCCAACGATGCGTATGCGAACGCGACCTATCACCGGGTCGCCGCGCCAGCGATCATGGCCTGCCTTGACGGCGATCCGGTTTACGAGACGCTTGACGCGTTCTACTAAGGTAACTCTGATTCATTCGCTTCTGCGAATGAATCAGATCGGAGCCTCAAACGTTGAATCTGAAGTGCATGACATCCCCATCCTGCACAACATACTCCTTGCCTTCCAGACGCCAACGGCCTGCATCTTTTGCGCCTTGCTCGCCACCATGCGTCACAAAGTCGTCATAGCCGATCACTTCGGCGCGAA
>JANNBJ010000069.1:0-8046 GCA_031385325.1 Gammaproteobacteria bacterium
GACAAGGTTTCCATGTGCAACTACTGGGCAAACCGGCTGTGCTGCGAAGCGGCCGACCGCGCCATGCAGGTGCACGGTGGCCTTGGTTATTCCCGGCACAAGCCGTTCGAGCATATCTATCGCCACCATCGCCGCTATCGCATCACGGAAGGTTCGGAAGAAATCCAGATGCGTCGTATCGCCGGTTACATGTTTGGCTTCATGAAACAGCGCGCGCCCAAGGGTGTAAGGGAGTAGGAGGGGCGATATTCGGCAATACAGTGGTCTCCGGGCTCGACCTGACCGGCGACCACGCCCACTCAACACACGCAATGGAAGGGAACGCGCATGAGTGAATTCCAGTCACTCCTGAAAACAGTGCTGGCACGAAAGATCGGTGAGTACCGTGATCTCGTATCGTGTGAACGCTTGTCAGGTGGCGCCAGCCAGGAGACCTATCGCATCGTCATCACCACCGATGCCGGCGAGCAGAAACTCTGCATGCGTCGCGCACCGGGGGGTATCAAGGTTGAAACCGTTGCGCAGCATCCGGGGCTGGCCACGGAAGCACTGCTCATGCAGGTCGCGCGAGAGGCCGGTGTGCCGGAGCCACAGGTTCGGCACGTGCTGACCGATGCCGACGGACTGGGTGACGGGTTCATCATGGAGTGGCTGGAGGGCGAAGCGCTTGGCGCACGAATCGTCAAGGCGCCCGAGTTTGATGCCATTCGTCCACGTCTGGCCTTTTTGTGCGGACAGTCACTGGCCCGCATCCATAGTGTGGATGTGGTAACCACGGGTTTGTCAGAGCGGCTGGGCCGTCTGACGGCAGAGGAGTTTGTGCACCAGACCTGGGATCGGTACAAATTGCTGGGTACACCGCAACCGATGATCGACTATGCGGCCCGCTGGCTGCTCACGCATCTACCCAAAACCTCACAGCCCGCCTTGGTGCACAACGATTTCCGCAATGGCAACATCATGTTCGATCCCAATGGGATCGTTGCGGTACTCGATTGGGAAGTGGCACATATCGGTGATCCGATGCGTGATCTCGGCTGGATCTGCACCAACTCATGGCGCTTCGGACGCACTGATCTGCCAGTGGGTGGCTTCGGTGAATACCAGGATCTGTTTGCCGGTTACGAGAGTGTCACAGGCAAGCCGGTGGATCCTGCGCATGTGAAATTCTGGGAAGTGTTTGGTTCGTTCTGGTGGGCCATCGGCTGCCTTGGCATGGCAGAACACTATCGGTCCGGCCCTGACAAGACGGTTGAGCGGCCCGGTATCGGGCGTCGTTCGTCGGAGTGCCAGGTGGACTGCGTGAACCTGCTGATTCCCGGTCCGGTGCGTTTGCTTGAGGGCGCGCCCGCCAACGACGGCGACATGCCGCGTCTCGATGAACTGCTCGGCAGCGTTCGCGATTTTCTGCATGGTGACGTGATGAAGACCATACAAGGGCGCACCAATTTCCTGGCTCGTGTCGCCGGCAATTCACTCGATATCGTGCTGCGGGATCTTGCCACCGGAACGAGACATCGCGCCGAGGAGCTCTCGCGATTGCAGGTGTTGCTGGGTCGATCAGGATCGTTGCTGGAGTTACGCAGCGCACTCGCCGAGCAGCTGCGTGCTGGAACGATCAACCTTGATAACAAGGCGCTCACCGATCACCTGCGACAGACGGTGGTGAATCAGGTGGCGATTGATCAACCAAGATATTCGGGCTACCAGACCGCGGCCAGCCGAGCGGTGAAGGTGTGAACGGCGGGTTCCTGGCTCGACAGGAACCCGCTTCAATCCTCTGCAATTTACTGACGCTGTGTCTGGTTGTTGCTGCGCATTCAGGCTTTGCTCAAGAGTCTTATGGCGGAATCGGCGGCACCAAACATGTCGCCTTGCAGCAGATCACACCGGCCAACGTGCACACCCTTGTCGAGGCGTGGATCTTCCACACCGGCGATCTCGGCGAGGGATTCGAAAACGAGGAATACAGCTTTCAGACATCGCCCGTGCTGTGGAACAGTTCGCTGTTTTTCAGCACCAGTGGTGGCCTGGCCTTTGCGATCGATGCCGTGACGGGAAATGAACTTTGGCGTTTCGACGCCAAAATTCCGCGACAGGACACGCACTACTCCGAGCACGCGTCGCGAGGCGTCACGCTGTGGCATGCCGAGAACATCAGTGGTGATGTCCCTTGTTCGCACCGGGTATTCCTGCCGACACGAGTTGGAACCATGGCGGCGCTCGATGCGTTGACGGGAAAGGCGTGCAAGGACTTTGGCGAGCTGGGCATTCTTGATTTGCGTGCGAACGCATTGCCCGAGAAGGCGGATATCGAACTCAGCGTTGGTGACTACGGCATCACCTCGCCGCCGGTCGTGTATGGCGACCTGATCATTGTCGGCTCGGCGATTGGCGACAATCGCGCGGTAGCACTGGAACGTGGCGTGGTTCGGGCGATCAACGCTCGAACCGGCGCAGAAGCCTGGCGTTTCGACCCGATTCCACGCCAGCCCGAAGATCCGGCGAGTTCGACCTGGGAAGGAAACAGTGCCAGTCGCACCGGTGCGGCCAATGCGTGGGCTCCCTTGTCTATCGATGTGGATCTTGGTCTGGTGTTTGTGCCCACCTCGTCTCCCAGTCCGGATTTTTACGGTGGTGAACGCCTCGGCGACAATCGATATGCCAATTCAATTGTTGCGCTGAATGCCGGGACTGGCAGCGTGGTGTGGCACCAGCAGACGGTGCATCACGATGTGTGGGACTACGACATACCGGCCCAGCCGGTGCTGGTTGAACTCGACGTCAACGGGGTGCGCGTGCCCGCGGTGGTGGTTGCCACCAAGACTGGCATGCTGTTCAGCTTCCGGCGCGACAATGGCGTGCCCATTCACGGTATTGAAGAGCGGGCAGTGCCGGCGTCTGACGTACCTGGTGAACGCTTGTCAGCCACGCAGCCCTTTTCATCGATCCCGTCACTGGCATCGCAAAAGGCGTTGACGGCGCAGGACGCCTTCGGCGTGCTCTATTTTGATCGCCTGGCCTGCGAAGATGTGCTCACAAGCATGCGCACGGAGGGCATCTTCACACCCCCGTCGCTCAAGGGTTCGATCATGAATCCCGGTTGGGGTGGTGGCATCAACTGGGGAGGTGTCGCCATCGACCCGGAACGTCAGATTGCCATTGCCAACGTCAATCAGCTGCCTGGTCTGGTGCGACTCATACCGCGCGAGTCGGCGCAGCAACTGATCGATTCCGGTGAACTAGACGACTGGGATCTGTCGCGCATGCAGGGTACCCCTTACGTCATGGCGCGCCGCATCTTCCTGTCCCCGCTCGGATTGCCGTGTACCCAGCCACCTTGGGGAAAGCTGGTCGCAGTCGATCTGCGCACTTCGACCATCCTGTGGGAGCAGCCGCTTGGCACGACGGAAGATCTGGCGCCGTCGTTCGTGCCGAATTTTGATTGGGGTGTGCCGAACATGGGTGGTCCTCTGGTCACGGCCAGCGGGTTGATCTTCATCGGCGCGGCGGTCGAACATGCCTTTCGAGCGTTTGCCATCAAGGATGGCAAGGAGCTCTGGAAAGCACGGCTGCCAACCTCGGCCAATGCCACGCCCATCAGCTATGAGATCGATGGCCGGCAGTATGTGGTGGTTGCCGCAGGTGGCCATGGTGGGCTCGGGACGGCGCGGGGTGATGGATTGCATGCGTTCAGGCTGCCGACTCAGTGACATCTTTTGATCGGTAGCAGGTAAGATTCGAACTCTCTTGAACTTCTAGATATCCCGGTGTGAGTACAACCGCATGACCGACACAGCATTGCCAGGCTACGACATTCCGAGCGTTGAACGATGGATGAGTACCCGCGTACCCAGCCTGATTCCGCCGTTGCGCTGGACCAAACTGGAAGGCGGGCATTCGAACCTGACGTATCAACTGGAGGACAGCCGCGGTAACAAGGCGGTGATACGCCGTCCGCCGATGGGCGAGTTGTTGCCCAAGGCGCACGATATGGCGCGCGAGTGGTCGGTGATTTCCGCGCTCGGCACAACACCTGTGCCGGTACCCGCGGCGCTGGGCTTCTGCAGTGATACGTCAGTGACCGGCGCGTTGTTCTATCTCATGGGGCACATCGATGGGCATCCGCTGTACAACTCGGATGACACCCGTATGTGGGTGCCGGAGTCACAGCGACAGCGAATGGCCTTTTCTTTTATCGATGTGCTGGCCGATCTGCACAGTGTCGATCCACTCGCGGTCGGGCTCGCCGATCTTGGCAAGACCGACAGTTACGTTGGCCGGCAGCTGAAAACCTGGTATCGATCGTGGACGGCGTCGGTGCCTGGTGCGCAGTACGATGATCCTCGTGCCCACTCGCTGCAGGAGTTTTTCCTGGCCAACCTGCCTGATCAGGGTGTTGCGCGGATCGTGCATGGTGATTACGGCGTCCATAACGTGCTGATCGGGCGCGATGGCGTGGTGGCGGCAGTGGTTGACTGGGAAATCTCCACACTGGGTGATCCGCTGGCTGATCTGGCCTACGCCTTGAACCCATGGCCGGACCCGACCGATGCCATTGCGCCAACGGAGACTGCCGCGTTGGGAGTGCCCGGTTTTCCTAGTCGGACGGTGCTCAAGGATCGATATGCAGCGCGCACCGGGCGAGACCTGTCGCGCCTTGATTATTACATCGGGTTCAATCGCTGGAAGTCTGCCGCCATCATCCATGGCGTGTATTCGCGTTACATGGAAGGCAAAAAGAGCAGTGAAGGGGTGGACCTCGTGGAATTACGCACGCGAATTGATCAGTCGCTTGCCTTGGCCGAACAAGCGGTCGCACGATTACGCTGAAGTCTCGCGAACGCCTGCTGCACAGCGGCGCGTGATCTCCGATTAACAAGGATGCTGACGCATCACTCGAACAGGAAATCTCATGAACGCGAGCAACGCCCTGACCCGCTGGATTCTCATTGCGCTGGTAGTTGCAGTAGCCAGTGGGCTGATCCTGCGCGCGCTGTCGATCGATCCGACGACCTGGATCGAAGTGTGCGGCATGGTCACGACGCTGTTTTTGCGACTCATCAAGATGGTGATCGCGCCGCTCGTGTTTGCCACCCTGGTGGTTGGCATTGCCAAGATGGGCGAAGTGGAAGCGGTTGGCCGCATCGGCGTCAAGGCCATGGCCTGGTTTGTCAGTGCGTCTCTGGTGTCGTTGACGCTCGGGCTTATCCTGGTGAACTTCTTCCAGCCCGGGGTCAATCTGGGTATTGAATTGCCTGATGCGGGTGCGACCAGCGGGATTACGGCAACGGCGCTGTCCTTCCAGGAGTTCCTGCTGCATCTCGTGCCAACCAGTATCGTCGACGGCATGGCGCGTAATGAAATCCTGCAAATCGTCGTGTTTTCGGTGTTCTTCGGTGTCGCCTGTGCCGCCGTCGGCAAGCCAGCGACCGTGCTGGTGGACGCGCTGGAGGGTGTGTCCTACGTCATGTTGAAGGTCACCATGATGGTGATGTGGTTCGCGCCGTTTGCGGTGTATGCGGCAGTGTCTTCGGCAATCGCCCGCAGTGGCATTGAAGTGATCGCGGTATACGGAACGTTCATGGGCGAGTTCTACCTCAGCATCGTCATCCTTTGGATAGTGCTGTTCTGTGCAGCGTGGATGGTGCTCGGCAATCGCGCGGTCGGACTCTTTCGTGCCGTTCGGGAACCGGTACTGCTGGCCTTTGCCACGGCATCCTCCGAAGCAGCCTATCCAAAAACACTCGCACAGCTGGAGAAATTCGGCTGCAGTAATCGGGTGACTTCGTTTGTGCTGCCCCTTGGTTATTCGTTCAACCTCGATGGTTCAATGATGTACTGCACGTTTGCGACCTTGTTCATCGCGCAGGCCTACGGCATTGAACTGTCGATGGGTCAGCAGGTGACCATGCTGCTGATCCTGATGGTCACTTCGAAGGGTATGGCGGGCGTGCCAAGGGCTTCATTGGTGGTGATTGCGGCGACACTTGCACAGTTCAATATTCCTGAAGCTGGATTGCTGCTGTTGCTCGGGGTGGATCACTTCCTGGATATGGCGCGCTCTGCCACCAACGTGATTGGCAACAGCATTGCCTCGGCGGTGGTCACCAAGTGGGAAGGGCAGCTGCGACCGGAAGATACCGAAGAGGAAGAACTGAAGGAGGCACTCACCACTGACGTGCCTCATCATCAGAAACCAGGATAGACGGCGTCTATCCCTACTATCCCGTTGTTGACTGGCTACGTGCGAGCTTTGCATGCCCCATGCCGTACACCAGATACACCACCACGCCCAGGCCGAGGTAGATGAGGAAGAAGTTGCGTGTGGCATCGTGGGCCATCAGTGACATCACCAGAAACAGGCACATCAACGCCCCGAGAATGGGTGTCAGCGGATACAGCGGGACGCGGAAGGGGCGGTGCAATTTTGGCGAATTGACTCGCAGCACGATCACGGTCAGGCAGACCATGGCAAATGCCGCGAGTGAGCCGACATTGGTCAACGCGGACAGCGCGTCCAGTGACATGAACCCGGCAAAAATTGCCGCGATGATGCCGACGATGATGGTGCCGGTGGCGGGGGTGCGAAAGCGCTGGTGAATGGTTGAGAAAACTCTGGGAATCAGGCCGTCGCCGGACATGGTGTAGAACACCCGGGTCTGTCCGTACAGCAGCACCAGCATCACCGATGACAAGCCGGCGATAGCGCCAATCTTCACCAGTACCGCGAACCAGGGCATGCCCATCATGTTCACGGCTTTGGCAATGGGTGCAGGGTCATTGAGCTCGGTGTATGGGACGACGCCCACGAGTACGGCCGCTGTCAGCACATAAAGCACCGTGCAGATCAGCAGTGAACCGATGATGCCGATGGGCATGTCCCGGGACGGGTTGCGCGATTCGGCGCCGGCGGTGGATACCGCCTCAAAGCCGATGTATGCAAAGAAGATCACCGCCGCACCACTGATGATGCCACCCAGCCCGAACCGGGAATCGTTCTGGCCGGTCAGCACGTCACCTGCTGCACGCACGATATCGGCCCACAATCCGCGCTCGGTGCCTTCGGGCGGCGGAGGAATTTCGTCAGGCACCAGCGGGGTCCAGTTGGCCGGGTCGATAAAAAAAGCACCGATGATGATGAAGGCGATCACCACGGTCAGTTTGATTGCGACGATTACGTTGTTGACACGCGCCGATTCTGAGACACCAATCACCAGCAGCGATGTGACCACACCGATGGCCAGCAGTGCGGGAAGGTTGACGAGGCCGGTGGTTATGGTGCCGTCGGCGAGCGTGACGGATACTCCGGGTGCTGCCGCCAGTGTGGGTGGCACGATGATACCAACGTCCTTGAGCAGACTGACCATGTATCCGGACCAGCCAGCCGCGACGGTTGACGCCGCCAGTCCATATTCGAGCACCAGCAGCAGGCCCATGATCCAGGCTGCGAACTCACCGAGTGAAGTGTAGGTATACGAGTAGGCGGAACCGGAGACTGGCAACATTGATGCCAGTTCTGCGTAACAAAGCGCCACAAACGCGCACAACAAGCCGGTGATGATGAACGACACCATGATGGCCGGGCCTGCAAAGTTCGCGGCCGCGCTACCGGTCAGGACAAATATTCCCGTGCCGATAATGCAACCGATGCCGAGCGAGACGAGATTGAGGGCGGTGAGTTCCCGCTTCAAGGTACTGCTTTCGTGTTCTGCCTGTACCTGTGCCACCGTCTTGCGCAAGAAAAACCGACTCAAACCGCTAACAGATTGTCCCGTTGCCACTGTCACTCCCCTCCACAGGTAATGAAGCGTTCAAGTGGACGTGAAGCGGGGGAGACATGCAAGCGTTGGCGGAAATCTGTTGTCGCGCGCGCGGCTCACGGGCTGCGACAACGCTCTATAACCCCACCAGATCCTCATCACTGAATTCGCTGACGGCATCACTTGCATCACCGAGCGAATCGGTTTGGACATCGATACTGTTGTCGGTCGCAATCGACCGCTCGCTCTGGTCGCCACTGCGTATCGCAGCGCCGCTGCCAAG
>JANNBJ010000075.1:0-59735 GCA_031385325.1 Gammaproteobacteria bacterium
CCGGTGGGAAGAGCGGTCCATTTTTCCCCGATTTCTCGTTGCCCCCGTGTTTCCTTTGGAAAGGCCCACTATGCGCCTCGAAATCGTGAAAAACTGTCCTCGCTCTCCCACTCGGCTCGCGACGATCGCTCAAGTCCGACAGGCTCCTAGCTGGTCGGGACTGAAGGAGGATGGCCTCGCTGATCGCACGAACGAAATGGTGATGAGCGTCACACCATGGTTATCGTTTACAGATTGCGCCACAAAGTCGTTAGCTACGACAAGATTCGCTGACGCCACATCTCTTAGGATGCAGCTGTCGCCGATGATCGGCACCGTATGCAAAACACCGCATGAGCAACACCATCGTCAGGATCGCCCTGGTCAACATGCTACTGGCTGGCATTTTTTTCGCAGTCATCACTCTGGAATTGGGAAGTGTGACGCTCGCAGCGGTTGTACTGGGCGCTCTGGCATTGCTGATCAATGTGGTATTCCTGATGAGCCCCAAGTCAGTCCGGAATCTTGTAACCAAAGTAGAAACGACGGATCAATCGATGGCGACAGGATCAGCGCCGATGGCGCATACGATCAGTGCAGCGGAAGCCGCAAAGTTGCCACTGCCGCGTAAACAGAAGGTCGAGGAGCCGCATGAAATGCCGCCCTGGTTGCGGGTCAAAGACAATATCGTCATGACCTGGGAAGGCAAACATCATGTCGCGCCCATCAAAGGGGAAGATCCATTCGAAGTGGCGCAGCGGTTGCACGCGCGGCTTCGTGCTGTCGGCCAGACTGAGGCGGCCGCCAAAGCCGGTGCTGCTGCCGTGGGGACCAGTCGATCCTGATCCGGATAGTCCGATCCTGAGTTGACGAAAGCAGGTTGTCAGGGACGGTGTCAGTGATCCGGAACCAGTCGAATCACCATGGCCTTTTCAGCATCAACCTGTTCGCGGCTCCACAGCAGCGGAAAATCCTGATCATCCGCCCAGCCTTGCAGCAGGTTTGCATAAAACGCTGAGCGAGGGTCGCCGGATTGGCCCGGAGCGTTGGTCATGCGTGCAGCGTTCCAATTGCCGACGTCCAGCACCATGCGCCACGAGGCGCCGGCCCTGACCTGAAAGTCGTTCCCGGAAAACGAGGTACTGTTGACGGTATTGCCCGAACCTCCGCGCTCGAGAATGGGCATGCTGAAGGTCTTCCGGTTTGCGGCGTCGAGTTGAGCCATCAAAGGGTGTGTAAACCGGATCTGGTGCAACTTCCCCCATCGCCACGTCGTTGGATCATCACCCAACTGATTGCGGGCTGAGCGCCAGGCCGCGGACAAACTGCTACTGACAAGGTCTCTAACATTGATTGCGGGCTTCGCGCCATCCAGTACGTTGAGCACCGTGTATGGATCCAGCGGTTCCAGCAGGCGAGCATGCTTGCCGCCGATCGCTTCGGCGATGGCTGGGGTCAGCACGTCATAAAACCAGATGGCCCAGAGCGCTCCTGCTGCCGAGTCGCGAGTCAGTACCCGATCCCAGCCGGCCAGCATGGCCCCGGCTTCGCCGAACTGACCGATATCCGGCAGGCGGCGAAGCACTTCATCGGCCAGCAGTTCGTGGTAGTCACGCTGCAGGGCGGCAGAGTCCACTGGTGAGTGTCGGGAGTTGGCGGCCAACGACTGCCACAGCCGCTGGTACCGCCAGGGAGCGGACCACTCAAATCCGAGGCGATATCGATCAATGTCAAAGTCATCCGGCAAGTTCATGGAATTGGCAGTGCCGGTGAAACCGCGAGCCGGATTGAACTCGGTAGGCAAGGCATCCATGTCGGCGAATCCTTCCCACTCATGACGTCCATCACCGGGTACGGGTAGCAGCCCATCCCAGGTGTTGCGTATCGGCGTCAAACCGGCTGCCTTGTAACCGATGTTACCGTCGACATCCGCGTAGACCTGGTTTTCACTGGGTGCGCCCCATCGGTTCAGTGCAGAGGAGAACTGCCGCCAGTTACTCGCCCGCATGTATTCCACCGAGCCAAAATAGGGTGACATGCCTGGCTCAAGCCAGCCCGCGCGAACGGCCCAGATCAGTTTTTGGTCCTCTCGCACAATCGGGCCATGGCGAGTGAACCGAAGGGTTACCTGCGTGTCCGCGCCACCACGAACCTTGATGGCTTGTGTCACTTCGCGAATTGGCTCGACGTGGTCTGCATAGCGATAGCCGTTGTCCGCACGGCTGTAGAAATAGAGATCTTCCTGATCGACCGGGAAGATGGTCAGTCCAAACGCAATGCGTTCGTTGTGGCCAATGGAAATACCGGGCAGTGCCGGCTCGCCGGCACCAATGACATTCAGATCCGGCGCGATGAGATGCGCCACATATCGCAACGAAGGGACCGCGTGCGCCCGGTGTGGATCGTTGGCAAGAATTGGCCGGCCGGTGGAGGTTCTGGACGGCGCCACCACCCAGTTGTTACTGCCGGTGTCGTTCGCCACTGCCATCGCATGCGCGATTGATGCGGTCTGGTTTGCGGGTTTGAACGTGACTGGCGCGGTCGCCAGAAGATAGTCGTTCAGCACGTCGGCGGGTACCGCGCAAGGATCAAGACCCACCGGCACGGAGGTCTGCCATTGTGGTTCAAGCTTTTTCCAGTCAGCGGCCAGCTTCAAACCCCCTGCACACACCAGTTGCGCCCGTTGAACTTCCTGCACGACATTGCGCAGCAACCCATGGCTGCGGATGCGCACGACGTCTGCAGCGGACCATTTTGATGGCTGGTAGTTGAGTTGCCGGAATTCTGGTGGCAGCAAGTCGGGCTGTTGAGCGGTTTGGTCGATCCACGCGTTGATCCCGGCAACGAATGACTCGGCGATACGCTTGGCGTCGGATCCGTACGCGAGCCACTCGCGATACATGTCACCGCGATAGAGAAACAGTCGGGCCGCGCGATCCTGTTCCAGATACGCAGGCCCAAAAACTTCAGACAACTGGCCAAGGCCGCGGCGTCGCCACAGATCGATCTGCCAGAGGCGATCGCGGGCAGCATTGAAACCCTGGAGGAAAAAAGCATCGTAATGCGTTCCTGCATAAAGGTGCGGCACGCCATATCGATCAACGATGATCTCGGCCGGGCGTTCCAGCCCTGCGACGCTCATGGAAACCGGTGTCGGAACTACGGAGGCAGATTTATCGGCGCAGGCCGGATAGGACAGGACGGCCAGACAGGCCGCGCCAAGGAGGGCAACGGCCTGTCGGGCTTTTTCGCTGATGCACGGTCGTGCGTTACTCAATCCCAGGTCAGTGCTCCGCCAGTCTGATAATCGGTGACACGGGTTTCGAAGAAGTTCTTCTCCTTCTTGAGGTCCATGATTTCTGACATCCAGGAGAAGGGGTTTTTCATGCCGGGGTACTGCTCCGGCAGCCCGATCTGAACCAGCCGGCGATTGGCGATGAACTGAAGATACTCTTCCATCATCTTCGCATTCATGCCAAGTACTCCCCGTGGCATGGTGTCACGCGCATAGTTGATCTCAAGTGCAGTGCCTTCGAGCAGCATCTGACGCGCCGACGACTGCATCTCCTGGTCCCACAGATGCGGGTTCTCCAGCTTGATCTGATTGATGACGTCGATGCCAAAATTCACGTGCATGGACTCATCACGCAGGATGTACTGAAACTGCTCTGCTGTTCCCGTCATCTTGTTACGACGGCCCATGGAGAGAATCTGGCTGAATCCACAATAGAAGAAGATGCCTTCCAGCACGCAGTAGTAGGCAATCAGGTTCCGCAGCAGCACGCGGTCACTCTGCGGTGTGCCGGTCTTGAACGACGGATCGGACAGATCACGGGTGTACTTGAGCGCCCAGGATGCTTTTGCCGCGACTGAAGGCACTTCGTGATACATGTTGAAGATCTCGCCTTCATCCATGCCGAGAGATTCGATGCAGTACTGATAGGCGTGCGTATGAATGGCCTCTTCAAACGCCTGGCGCAGCAGGTACTGCCGACATTCCGGATTGGTAATGTGTCGGTACAGCGCCAGCACGAGATTGTTGGCAACCAGTGAATCGGCAGTCGAGAAAAAACCGAGGCTGCGTTTGACGATGATTCGTTCATCATCGCTAAGGCCTTCGGCCGACTTCCACAATGCGATATCCGCAGTCATGTTGATTTCTTGCGGCATCCAGTGATTTGCGCAGCCATCCAGGTACTTCTGCCACGCCCACTCGTACTTGAATGGCACGAGCTGATTGAGATCAGCCCGGCAATTGATCATCGCCTTCTGATCAACCGTTACCCGTTCGTAGCTGTGCCGAGCGGTAGCTTCGGATGCGGTCTCCGGAGCCCGCACCATAGCCAGTTCGGGCGTTGTTCTGACCGGTGGTTGTTCCACCGGCGCGGGGCGAGGTGCAGTCATGGGCGCTGCAGTACGTAGAGGCACGGCTTCAGAAATCATGATTTCTGCAGCCAGTGGCTCATGTTTCAGTACGGGGGGCAGAGCCTGCGCCTGCTTGTTATCGCCATCATCAAAATCATCCCAACTGAGCATTTTTGTCTCCCTCCGCTTACTGGCAGGCTTCGCAATCAGGATTGTCGATGGAGCAGGCGAGTGGAACAGCTGCCGCTTCACCCAGAACAGCGGTCTCGATAGGAGCCGCTGCGGCCGAGGCGACGCTGTTCAATCGTGTTCGATCCACAGTCGACTTTTCGGCACTGGTTGCCGATAGCGCGCGCAGGTAGTACGTCGTCTTCAGGCCACGCAACCAAGCCATGCGATAGGTGATGTCCAGTTTGCGACCGTTGGCCCCGTTAATGTACAGATTCAGTGACTGCGCCTGATCGATCCACTTCTGACGACGGCTTGCCGCATCGACCAGCCAGCGAGGCTCGACTTCAAACGCAGTGGCATACAACTGTTTCAGATCCTCGGGCACACGTTCGATCGATTGCAGGCTGCCTTCGTAATACTTGAGGTCGTTCACCATCACCTTGTCCCACAGGTCCAGGGCTTTCAGATCACGAACCATGAAGGGATTGACGACGGTAAATTCACCGGAGAGGTTCGATTTGACGTACAGGTTCTGGTAGGTCGGCTCGATGGATTGCGATACACCGGTGATGTTGGCGATGGTCGCGGTCGGTGCGATAGCCATCACGTTCGAGTTGCGCATCCCGTGCAGCTGCACTTTTTTGCGCAGCTTGTCCCAGTCGAGTGTGCTGTCGAAGTTCACTTCCAGATATTTTTCACCGCGCTCCTGTTTGAGGAGACGGAGCGAGTCAATCGGCAGAACACCACGACTCCACAGGGAACCGGGGAACGTCGCATAGGCACCGCGCTCCTTGGCGAGCTTGCAGGACGCGTCAATGGCGTAGTAGCTCACGGCTTCCATCGAACGATCCGAAAATTCGACCGCGGCGTCCGAGTTGTACGGCATGCGCAATCGATACAGCGCGTCCTGGAAACCCATGATGCCAAGGCCGACCGGCCGATGACGCATATTCGATGTCTGCGCCTGTGGTACGGAGTAGTAGTTGATGTCGATGACGTTATCGAGCATGCGAACGGCTGTCTTGACGGTTTTCTTGAGTTTCTTCAGGTCGAGTTCGCCGTCAACGACATGTTGTGCCAGATTCACCGAGCCAAGATTGCAGACGGCGATTTCCTCAGCCGATGTGTTCAGCGTGATTTCCGTGCACAGGTTGGATGAGTGCACGACGCCGACATGCTGCTGCGGCGAGCGAAGGTTGCAGGGATCCTTGAACGTGATCCACGGATGGCCGGTCTCGAACAGCATGGACAGCATTTTGCGCCACAGGTCGGCTGCCCTCACACGTTTGAAGAGCTTGAGTTCGCCGGTGCGGGTCATTTCTTCACAGGCTTCATATCGCCGTTCAAAAGCGCTGCCGAACAGATCGTGCAATTCACCGACATCGCTGGGCGAGAACAGGGTCCATTCCAGGTCTTCGCTGACCCGCTTCATGAACAGATCGGGAACCCAGTTGGCCGTGTTCATATCGTGGGTGCGCCGACGATCGTCACCGGTGTTCTTGCGTAATTCGAGAAACTCTTCGATATCCAGATGCCAGGTCTCGAGATACGAGCAGACGGCGCCTTTGCGTTTACCACCCTGGTTGACCGCAACCGCAGTGTCATTCACTACTTTCAGAAACGGCACTACCCCCTGCGACTTGCCGTTGGTGCCCTTGATGTAGGATCCGAGTGCGCGCACCGGCGTCCAGTCGTTACCCAGGCCGCCGGCCCACTTCGACAACATGGCGTTGTCGTGAATGGCGCCATAAATACCATCTAGCGTATCCGGTACCGTGGTCAGGAAGCAGGAAGACAATTGCGGCCGAAGCGTGCCGGCGTTGAACAGTGTCGGTGTTGAACTCATGTAGTCGAAGGACGACAACAGGTTGTAGAACTCGATCGCCCGTTCGTTGGGCTGATCTTCGCGCCAGGCCAGCCCCATGCTTACGCGCATGAAAAATACCTGTGGCAGTTCGAAGCGAACTTCGTCGCTGTGCAGGAAATAACGGTCGTACAGGGTTTGCAGGCCCAGATAACTGAATTGCAGGTCGCGCTCGGGTTTGAGTGCGCCACCAAGTTCATTGAGATCGTAAGTCGCAAGCTGTGGCGCCAGCAGTTCCAGTTCGATGCCCTTGCGTACAAAAGCGGCGAGGGCGGTCGGATAAACTTCAGCCATCTGGCTTTGGGTCGCGCTGTAGTCACCGATGGCTGCCAGCGCTCGTTGAACGCCAAGGAACGCGAGCGCTTCGGTTCGTAAATCGTCCATCAGCAGCCTGGCGGTGACGAAGGTGTAGTTCGGTTCTTCCTCGACCAGCGTGCGCGCGGTAATCAGCGTCGATGTTGCAACATCCTTGGCGGCGATCCCGTCGTACATGTTGCGCAGTGCTTCAGTGATGATCCGCTCTGGATCGACATCCCCAAGACTCTGACATGCTTCGTGCACCAGTGTGCGTAGCCGGTCCAGATCAAGGGGTGCCCGGCTGCCATCTTCGTGGGTGACGTTGATGGTGACGATTGGAACGGAGCCTTTTTGCACGATGCTCTTTTCTTCGCGCAAACGAGCACGTTCGGCGCGATACAGCACGTAAGATCGGGCGACCTTATGCTCGCCGGACCGCATCAGAGCGAGCTCGACCTGATCCTGAATGTCTTCGATGTGCAAGGTCCCGCCACTGGGCAGGCGTCGCTTGAATGCTTCGGTGACCTGCCTGGTCAGCGCGGCAACCAGCTCTCGAATGCGTGGCGAAGCAGCCGCGGTACCACCTTCGACGGCAAGAAAGCCCTTCGTCATGGCGACGGCGATCTTGTCATCGGTATACGGCACTACGGTGCCGTTGCGTTTGATGATTCGCAGTTCACCGGGTGCAGTGGCAGTAATGGCCGCTGACAAGGCTGGTGCGATGGCTGGTGAATTGGTCTGATTGGTTCTGGACGTGGAAACCTGAGTGTCCGTTTGCATGTGGCTCCCTGAATATGGTGTTTTGGGCGACTCGAATGCCCTTGAATTGCCTTTGATTTAATACTCTTTCCGTTCGCGCCTGGCGCTGAACTATCCCGTGCTCCGCGGCTCGCTGCTAAACGGCGGATACTCCCCTACTGATCTTCTCCCTACCTGTCTCTTCCCGGTGTCTCTCCCCGGTGTCTCTCCCCGGTGTCTCAGGCCGGTGCCATCCATCAGCGCCATTCCCGGCAATCTTCCCTGCCGGTGAGGCTTCGCCGTATCTCCCGACTACCTTGCGCTACAGCATTGCGCAAGTGGTGTTTCGGCTTGATCGAGGCTCCAACGATGCTTGCAGATGCCGGGGTTGACCGCAGCGTGGTCAGCTCCCGCAATGTCAATTTTTCATCGAGCTTCTTACGAGCTTGCATCGAACCCGTTGATTGGCGCATCCACTGTTCCCTACCGTGACAATCGCTTTTTCCATGGAAATCTGACCTTGGGAAAAACGGTAACAAAACGGTGGGTTGGGGAGAGAAAACACTACATGTAGTGTTTTTCAACGAGCTGACCACAAGATAGTGAGGCATTGGGTGTTTTGCAAGAAGAAAGCTGTGGATAACCTGTGTGATCGCAGGCGGTAAGTCTGCGCGGTGTTGGCGTGACCTGAAACGCTGGTTGCAGCCTGTGGCAGGATGGTTGAAATTGATGTTTGTTTTGGCTTTCGGAGTTATTAGATGACCTTTCTGCTTGCCCTGGATCAGGGCACTTCCAGCTCTCGGGCATTTGTCGTCGATGAAGCGGGGCTGGTGAAAGGACGGGGACAGGAAGCCTTCGACATGAGTTTTCCGGCCAGTGGTTGGGTGGAGCAGGATCCGGAAGTGCTGTGGAGTACGCTCTTGTCTGCGGCGCGCCTGGCGTTGGCCGATTCCGGGTTGTCCGGTCGCGACATCGCGGCGATCGGCATCACCAATCAACGTGAGACGACCCTCCTGTGGGAGCGCGCGACGGGGAAACCCGTGCATAACGCCATTGTCTGGCAGGATCGCCGTACTGCTGAGCGTTGCGCGCAATTACGGGCGAGTGGTGTCGAGTCCTGGGTGCGGGGGCTGACCGGGCTGCTGCTCGACCCCTACTTTTCGGCCACCAAACTTGCGTGGTTACTCGATCAGGATCCAGCGCTGCGTGCACGCGCGCAACGTGGTGAGCTCTGTTTTGGCACCGTCGATACCTTTGTCATCTATCGATTGACCGGTGGTCGCAGTTTTGTGACCGACCCGACCAATGCTTCCCGGACGCTGCTCTTCGACATTCATAAAGGCGCCTGGAGCGAACGGCTGCTGCAGTTGTTCAACATACCCGCCGAGATCCTGCCGACGGTAGTCGACAGTGCTGGCCAGTTCGGTGTTATCGACAGCCAGTGGTTTGGCGCACCAATTCCCGTGACCGGCGTTGCCGGAGATCAGCAGGCCGCACTGATTGGGCAGGGCTGTATCCAACCGGGTATGTCCAAGGGAACCTACGGCACCGGCTGCTTTGTGATGACCAATACGGGCCGGACTGCCCCGACCTCGGACAACAATCTGCTGACGACGGTTGCCTATCGGGTTGCCGGGCAAACCACTTACGCGCTGGAAGGCAGCATTTTTGTTGCCGGGCAGGCGGTTAAATGGCTGCGCGACGAACTTCGGCTCATCAATAATCCCGCGGAAACCGAAGCATTCTGCCGGGCGACCGGGGGCGAAACCGGGGGTGTTTATCTGGTGCCGGCGTTCACGGGGCTGGGTGCACCACACTGGCAGCCTGAAGCCCGCGCCCTGCTGTCGGGCATGACACTTGATACGGGCATCGCCCAGGTTGTCACGGCGACGCTCGCAAGCGTGGTGTACCAGACGTGCGATCTGCTTGATGCGATGAAGGCTGATGGTGCTGCCGTGGCAACACTTCGGGTCGACGGTGGCATGGTCGTGAATGGCTGGTTGTGCCAGTTCCTGGCAGACCTGCTGGCTGTACCGGTCCAGCGCCCTGTGGTCACTGAAACGACCGTGTTGGGCGCAGCCATCCTGGCTGCCGTTGGTGTCGGCTTGTTTCCTGACCTCGCCACGGCAGCTGTCCTGTGGAAGCAGGACGTCCTGTACACGCCGAAAATGAGTCAAGCAGATCGTTCCCGCCATCTGGCAGGCTGGCAACACGCCGTTCGCCAGGCACTCCTCGTGTGATCCACTGCACAAAACCCGGATCACCCAACACTGCTCGCACAATCGAATACAAGGCCGCCATCGCCTTGTAGCTGCACCCGTCTAGGATGTCGATCACCCTGATTTGCAGCAACAGTCCGGCAGGCATCGCAGTATCGTGCTCCCCATCATGCAATCCCGCTTGGTCCGGCTGTCGGTTTGGCTGCTCGGCTTTCTGCTGTACATCGGGCTGAGCTGGCAGCTGGTTGAACTCCAGACCGCAGTCGGCCAGTCGCGAGTCGATCAGACCTTGCTGCTTCTGTGGGCCGGCGGATTGCTGGTTCTGGTCCTGTTTCCACCGGATGCGGTCGCTCATCTGGGATTGCGTCTGACGTCGCTGCGTGTGATCTGGCTGAACGTTGGTGCAGTTGCCTTGGCGTTGCTGGCTCCGGGCGCAGCGAGGTATCTGCTCCTGAGTGTCCCCTTCATTGGTATCGGCTTCGCTTCGACGCGACTGACGCCGCTGGAAGTGGTCGTCAGCGCATTGGCGGGGTGGCTCACGTACGGAATCGTTCTGGTGGTGTTGATCCAGAGTACGGACGTCGACGTGCCGGTTGAGCTTATTGCCTTCAGTTTGTTCAGCCTGTCACTGGCGGCCATGGTAGCCAGCGGCGTCGAGATCGCCGATCTGCATCGGCAACTGGTCTGGCAACGACAAGGATTGCAGCAGAATCTTGAACGCTTGCGCACAGCGGCGTTTCAGGATGAGCTCACGGGTGTCTTCAATCGCCGCTTCGTCATGGAAGTTCTGGCTCGGGAAATCGCCTACGTTGATCGAGAGCGCGCTTCGCTGGCGGTTTGTTACTGCGATCTGGATCACTTCAAGGCCGTGAATGATCGATTTGGCCACGCCGGTGGGGATCAAGCGTTGCACGACTTTGCCAAACTTGCCGGATCCCTGGTTCGATCTGCGGACTATGTGGCGCGTCTGGGCGGCGAGGAATTCCTGCTGGTGTTGGTTGGAGCGAACGCCGAGCGCGCCAGAAACGTGGCGCAGCGGCTCTGTGTTCGCACTCGAGTACTTCGTACCCAATCCGAATCGGGCGCAGTTCAGTTCACCGTTTCCTGCGGGGTCACGGAGTATCGTCGTGGTGAAGGCCTGGCTTCATTGCTGGCTCGCGCCGACCAGGCGCTGTACCAGGCCAAGCATGGTGGGCGAGACCAGGTGGTCATGGCCTGAAGTCTTAAGGATGGTCTGATTTATCAGACCATCCTGTGTGGTGCAGGGATGCACCACCATTTTTCATGCGTGAAACGCAGGGCCTCTTCGCAAAAGAGAGGGCGAGGAGCCCTTGAGGCTCCGATCTGATGAATTCGCAGGAGCGAATTCATCAGAGTTACTTAAAAAACGGGATCGACTATTTGACGGGTAATCTGTCAGTGCGCGGGTGCGGCAAACGGCCTCGGCCATTGCAATTGTTTGCGGGTTCGCGAATCAGGTAATGTTCGCCCGGCGCATCGTCCGCATCCCGTCACTTGCTTGAGCTCACCTGTGTTGAATCGACGTCAGTCCGTACGCCATCCCATTCAGCTGTCCGCGCTGGCGCATCCACAACAGGGTCGATCCTGGCTGTGCACGGTTCGTGATTTCTGTGAAGCCGGCATGTTGCTGGTCGGCACCGGCACTGGTCGGCTGACAGGTGCAAAATCCAGCGGCTTTGCGCCGCAAGCCTCGATATCGATGCACTTCTCCGTTGCGACGCGGGAAGGTATCCGGCACTTCCGCTCCCGGGTCGTGGTCGTCCGGCTGACCGAAGATGGCCTGGGTATGGGCGTTCAGTTCGCCGACGGTGCACTGGCGCCCGCGGCCTATCGATCACTCATGGATTTCGCTGTCGCTGCCGGCATGGCACTCGCCGAGGGTGGCGACGTGGTGGCCGGGGCCGATGGCGAAGTTGAAGGCCTCCGTCGCCTGGCTACCGAGATCCCTGAAGCCTTTCTGCGTGACAAGAGAATCAACGAGCGTGACGCAGCCCGGGTTCGAGGGCGGATCACGCTGGTGACGCAGCGCGCCGTCGAGCGAATCGCCAGCAACTTCATCAAGTACGGGAAAGAAGAGCTGCTGGTCAAGGCCCGGGATGCCGGTACTAACGCCGTGCAGCTCATGTATTTCGAAGGTCTCAATGTGCTGGAGCGTCACGAAGCACATTTCCTCAAGGAAATTCCTGGCCAGATCCTCGCGCAGGTCGAGCGTGTCCCTCGCATTGAAGATGTGCTGGAGAAACGCCGTCGTCGGCAGACCGGGGACGCACAGAAACTGGAAATTGTCGACACGCAGCAGTTCGAGGAATGGTTGTCGATTACAGAAATCATCTCGAAGACGGAACAGCGGTATGCGGAAGAGCTGCTGGACCTGAGAGCACTGATGGGATTGTTATCACGGCCATGGTCCCACAAGGATGTGCTGCCGGTGGGGCCCGCGACCTTGATGTGGGTATTTGACGATGTGCTGCGAAGATTCGATCTGCGTCGCCAGGTGCGCGAAGACTTCTGTCGCATTTTTGAGTCGGCGATGCTGCCGGTGCTGTCGCCGCTCTATGGTGCCCTGACCAAGGTGCTGAGCGAGAGTGGTGCATTTCCCTCCATCGAGGAGATGCGACGCAAATTGCAGACCAGTGTGATCCGCCGCACTTCGAGTGGCGTCCGTGTCGATACGGCGGCCTACCAGAAGATGGATGCCAGCGTACGCAACGCGGCGATGGCGGCAGACGGGGTGGGCGCAGGCAGGCTCGATTTCAATCCCTTCCAGCCGCACGAAGGGGTGGGTGAGAAGGCTTATTCCACTGCGCGCAGCCTGCTCGGACTGCGTCGACGTGCGCGGGAACGCATGGGCCAATCGGCAGATGACATGCTCGCGAAACCGGATACGCGGCGTGCTGATCTTCTCAACACGGAAGACATAATGGAGGCGCTGGGCCGGGTCGAGCAGGATGCGGATGGATCGCCGACCTCAGACCGACGCATGCGGATGCGCCTGATTGATGTGCTGAAGGCCCGGCATGGTGGCCGCAAACTGCTGTCGGAGGAAGACTACGATACGCTGGAGTTGATGGAAGGACTGGTCGACTCGATCTCCGAGGACCGCTTCATCACCGGTGGGATCCGCGATTGGGTGCGCCGGCTTGAAGTCACGCTGAACAAACTTGCGGCGCGCGATCCTGAATTTCTGCGGCATGAAGCGGATCGTCCGCACAGCGCGGTGCAGATGCTGAACCAGCTCGCCCGCCTCGGTAACGCGACTGATGTGTCAGAGGGGATTGACCGAGAAGTCGGTGTTCGGGTTGATGAACTGCTGGCGCGAGTCGTGCGCGAGTATGACAAGAATCCGGAAGTCATCGAACAGGTTGTGGACGAACTGCATCCACTGCTTGATCGACAGACACAGTCCTATCGCGGCAATGTAGAACGCACCATCAAGGCCAGCGAGGGGCAGCAGAAACTGGCTCGAGCACGGCGCACGGTACTTGATGAGATGAACACCCGCTTCGAGAACCGCAAGGTTCCGACGCTGCTGATGGATCTGCTCAATCCAGGCTGGCGCAATCTGCTGGTACACACCCATCTGCGCAAGGGTCCGGAATCTTCGGAATGGCGTGATCAGCTGGCTATCATCGACCAGATGTTCGGGCAGTTGTCCGGCGGATTGCGGCCAGAACACGCCGAGTTCGTCAACCCTGACGAACTTCTTAAGCGGGTGGTGGAAGGCCTCAACAGCATTTCCTTTGATCCGAGCAAACGCACGCCGCTGATCATGAAACTGTCGGCCGCTCTGGTGGGAGATACTGCGGGCAAGAAGGCGCCGGTCAATTTCGAGGATGTGGCCGTCGGTGGAATGGAGAGACTGCTTTCCTTTGACGGTTTGTTACCGGAACTGAACCCGGAAATTCAGAGCGAGGATGAGGGCGTTCGCAAGGACTTTTCCAAGGCGTTGGTACGAGCGCGGCGGATTCAGGTAGGAGAGTGGCTCGCTGCCAGCGACGTGCAGGGGCGCCCCGTCATTCTCACTATCGCTTTTGTCGGTGACGCCAATGGGTCCTTTGTGCTGGTGAATCGGCGAGGTGTAAAAAACCGGGAACTCGACCTCCGGGCGATGGCGCAGAATTTGTTCGAAGGCAAGATCACCATGCTCGAGGATTTCGATCTGCCCCTGGTGGAACGAGCCTCCCAACGCATGCTCGAAAACATGCACAACCAACTGGCGTTTCAGGCCAGTCACGACGACCTCACGCAGTTGCTCAATCGCAAGGAATTCGAACGCGCCGTGGATAGCGCGATTGCGCAGGCTCGAAGGACCGGCGTGCAACATGCGCTGCTGTACCTCGACCTCGATCAGTTCAAGATCGTCAACAACACCAGTGGTCATACTGCCGGTGATGAACTCCTGAAGATCATGGGGGCGACTGTCGCCAAGCCGTTGCAGGGGATGCAGGCCAGTGTCGCTCGGCTGGGCGGCGATGAATTTGGTGTTCTGCTCACCAACGTATCCAACGTCGATGCTCGCAAGCGGGCCGACGAGGTGCTCACTGCCATACGCTCAGAGCGGTTCGTCTGGCAGGGCCGGACCTATACGCTCAGCGCCAGCATTGGTCTGGTGTTCATTGACCAATCCACCGATTCAGTCGATAGCGTCATGCAATATGCGGACGAGGCGTGTTACGCGGCGAAAGATGCGGGCCGGAATCGGGTGAAAGAATACGAACTGGGTGATGCCCGCATGCTGCGAAGGCGTGGTGTCATGGAATGGGTTGCCGAGCTTGACAAGGCGATCAACGAAGATCGGCTGATACTGAATTGTCAGCGGATTGCCTCGATCAGCAGTCCGGATCGACGAACTGAAGGCCACTACGAGATTCTTCTCACCATGCGAGACGAATTAGGCGAGGTGATGCCTCCATCTGACTTCATCCTGGCAGCGGAAACGTATAACCGGATGACGGTCATTGATCGTTGGGTGATCGAAAGGGTGTTCACCTGGCTTGCGGACCATCGCAGCCGACTTGATCACTTTGGCGGGTTTTCGATCAACGTGTCCGGACACTCGGTCAATGACGAGACCTTCCCGGATTTTGTGCTGGAACAGTTCTCACGAACCCAGGCACCCACCTCCAAAGTGTGTTTCGAAATAACGGAAACCGCTGCCATCGCCAATCTCGATAACGCCGTCGAGTTCATGAATCGAATGAAGATCATTGGCTGTCGTTTTTCTCTCGACGATTTTGGTACGGGACTGTCATCGTATTCCTACCTGAGGACCTTGCCCGTTGACTACGTCAAGATCGACGGTGTTTTTGTCAAAGACATCATCACGACACCAGGTGATCAGGCAGTAGTTCGATCCATCAATGAAATCGGCCACTACATGGGCAAGAAGACGATTGCGGAGTATGTCGAAACCGACGCAATCTTCGCGGCGCTCAAGGACATTGGCGTCGACTACGCACAAGGTTACTGCATCGAGAAGCCGTGCGAGCTGTCACGACTGGTGTTGTAGCGTTGGTGTTCGACCTGCTCAGGTGAGCAGGAATTCGAGCAGCGCTTTTTGACTGTGCAGACGATTGTGGGCTTCGGCAAAGGCGACACTGCGCGGATCTTCCAGCAGTGTTTCGCTGACTTCCTCACCACGGTGAGCGGGCAGGCAGTGCATGAAGAGGACATCCTTGCTGGCCAGATCCAGGAGTGATTCGTTGACCTGATAGGGTGCAAACGCCGCCTTGCGATCGCCAACTTCTTTTTCGTGTCCCATGGATGACCATACATCGGTGACCACCAGATCGGCGCCTTTGACGGCTTCCTGGGGAGAACCAACAATCTTTGTTCGTGGGTTGGCTTTCAGTAGCGCAGCGTCCGGCAGAAAGTCAGGTGGTGAGCTGATACGCAACTCAAAACCCCACAAGGACGACGCCTCCATATACGAATTGCACATGTTGTAGCCATCGCCGATGAAGGCCACACATCGCCCCGTGATGGGCCCACGTATTTCTTCAAACGTCTGAATGTCCGCCAGCAACTGACAAGGATGCCCACTCCTGGTCATCGCGTTTATCACGGGAATGCTGGCATGCCGGGCAAACGACTCGATGCTGGCTTGCGACAGGCAACGGATAATCGCTACATCGACGATTCCGGAGAGTACGGCGGCGGTATCGGGGATCGGTTCGCCGCGTCCGAGGTGACTGACCTGCGGGTCGAGATAGATGGTGTGACCACCCATCTGATGCATACCGGCCTCGAACGCCACCCGCGTTCGGGTACTGGCAAGTTCGAAGATCATGGCGGCAGTCTTGCCGATCAGCGGCTGATGCAGTACGCCAGCGGTCTGCAGACGCTTCAGTTCGTGCGATCGGTTGAGGACTTGCTTCAGCTCTGCGACGGAAAGGCTCGACAGGGTCAGGAAATCACGTTTGCCCATGTCACACGCGATTGATCAGGCTGGACAGGCGCTCGATCAGTTCGTCCGCTTCAGTATTGGTCAATGTCAGCGGCGGCAACAAACGGACGACATTGCCGTGGGTGACATTGATCAGCATGCCAGCATCGAGCGCCGCCCGGACCAGGTGCGTGCACTCGCTTGTGAACTCCACGGCCAGCATCAAGCCTTTGCCACGAATCTCACGGATATTGTTGTTGCCTTTCAGATTCTGCTTCAGGCCGTCGAGGATGCGGTGGCCGAGTTCAGTTGCACGAGCGCAGAGCCCTTCGGATTCAATGGTATCGATGACCGCGATCGCTGCGGCGCAGACGAGAGGATTGCCACCGAACGTACTGCCGTGATTGCCGGGCTGCATGAGATCAGCGGCGGTACCACGAGCAAGACAGGCGCCGATGGGAACGCCATTGCCCAGTCCTTTCGCAGTGGTTACTACATCCGGCATGATGCCGCTCTGCTGGTAGGCGAAGTAGGTCCCGGTGCGGCCGTTTCCGGTTTGCACTTCATCGAGCATCAGCAGCCAGTTGTTGGCATCACACAGCGCGCGCAACCGAGGCAGGTAGTCGTCGGCTGGAATGTTGATGCCACTCTCGCCCTGCACGGGCTCAACAAGAATGGCGACGATCTCATCTTCGTTTTCCGCAATGCGAACGATGGCGTCCACATCGTTGAAAGGCGCGCGCACAAAACCGGGCAGCAGCGGCTCGAAGCCGGCTTGAACCTTGCGGTTGCCGGTTGCGGTGAGGGTTGCCATGGTTCGGCCGTGGAAACTTTCATCGGTGACGATGATGGTCGGGCGCTTGATGCCGCGGTTGTGACCATGCAGACGCGCGATCTTGATGGCCGCTTCATTGGCTTCCGCGCCGGAATTTCCGAAGAAAACGCGATCCATGCCAGATACGGCGCACAGCTTGTCGGCAAGTTTTGCCTGATTGGGAATGCCATACAGATTTGAGGTGTGCAG
Organism: Gammaproteobacteria bacterium; assembly: GCA_031385325.1. Lineage (GTDB taxonomy): Bacteria > Pseudomonadota > Gammaproteobacteria > Pseudomonadales > Azotimanducaceae > SYFY01. Next base: position 17,064 of record JANNBJ010000075.1, read on the forward strand.
TAATCGTCCTGCCTGTTCGGCAATCGCGGCGGTAACGCGAGGATGTGCGTGTCCAAGCCCGGCCACGGCAAGCCCGGTCAGTGCATCGAAGTACCGCTTGCCGTTCGTGTCTTCGAGGTATGCCCCCTGGCCGCGCTCGAATGCCACTGGCAGGCGAGCATAGGTCTGCATGAGATGTGAAGAGTTCGAATCGGACATGTGTACTTCCTTCCCGGGGGAGGTCGTCTTGGTGAATCAGAAATCATGCCCATACCATTCACGAATAGTACGAGGGGAACGCCGCGAAAAAGTCGTGGATCGTACTGAAAGCCCCTGGGTAGTTCAATGCAGCACCGGATTACCCCGGCCGATCACTGTACCGACTGTGTCTGCTTGCGGTGAAGCCGCGTGCAATGGATCAGGTGAAATCGCTCAAGGCGGATCGCAGCCGCTGCAGTCCCGATTGCAGGGTCAGGCGTGGGCAACCGAAGTTGAAGCGGATAAATCCCGGACCGCCGAACTGCTCCCCGAATGAAGGCCCCAGCCCGTGCTTGAGGAAGTGTGCTTCGACATCCGGTAGCTTCAGGTCCCGGATATCGATCCAGGCGAGATAAGTGCCTTCGACCCGAGTCATTCGTGACCCGACCGCGTCTCGGACCAGCTTTTCATTACCGCGCAAAGTGTCGAGCAGGGCCGGCAACCAGGGTCCACGATCAGACCACGCCAACTCGCAGGCCAGATAAGCGAGTGGGCCGATGCCTGCCACCAGGCCGCCACGTGCTGCAACGAAGCGCTCTCGCAATGTATGGTCCGGAATCACCGCTACCGCGCATCCAAGGCCAGGAAAGTTGTATGCCTTGGTCGGGGAGAACAGCGTAATCGTCTTGTGTAGTAGCTCCGGAATCAGCGAAGCGACGGGAACATGAGTCGTCGAGGCGTCGAGAATCAGCGGGCAATGAATCTCGTCGGACATCAGCACCAGATCGTGTTGCAGGCAGAGTTGCGCAACCTGAGTGAGTTCCTGGCGTGAATACACGCGCCCGGTCGGGTTCTGCGGATTGCAAAGCATGAACAACCGGGCGTCCCTCGCCTTGACGATGAGATCGTCGAAATCCATCACCCACTGGTCGTCGGCCAGTACCAGATCACTCAGCAGCGCTCGACCCCCCGCATGGTCCGGCACATCCAGAAATGGGTAGTACACCGGCTTTGGAATGAGAATCCCGTCGCCTGCGTCGATCGCTGCCCGCGCCGCCAGATTGAATCCGGTGACCACACCAGGCAGCCACACCAGCCACTGCGGATCGACGGTCCAGCCATAGGCTCGCGTCAGCCACTCACAGAATGCAGCTTCAACCCCGGGCGGGGTCACGGTATAGCCGATGATGCCGTGCTCGAGGCGGTCGTGAAGTCCCTGAAGAATGAAATCCGGCGCCTTGAAATCCATGTCGGCGACCCAGAAGGGCATTATTTCAGGTGGATACTTGTTCCACTTCGAGCTGGAGGTTGGGCGCCGATCTGCTATCGCATCAAAATCGAATGTCGTCATGAGCTCATACAGAAAACGTTGTAGGGGATCACATTGCCTCGGCTAGAATGAGGGAGTTTCACTCCTGGATCAAAGGTGCCACATGGCAGACGCAACAGTTCTGGACACCATCAAGCAGCAGATTGAAGACAATCCCATCATTCTGTACATGAAGGGTTCGCCGCAAATGCCGCAGTGTGGCTTTTCGGCGCGAACCGTTCAGGCGCTGATCGCCTGTGGTCAACGGTTTGCTTATGTCGACATCCTGTCCAATCCGGAAATTCGCGCCACGCTGCCGAGTTATTCGGACTGGCCGACGTTTCCCCAGCTGTTTGTGGGCGGCGAGTTGGTTGGAGGTTGTGACATCATCACCGAAATGCACGAGGCTGGTGAACTTGAGACTCTCGTTCGCGAGGCGGTTGGCGCTAGCGAGTAGATCGGCGGCGGCTCAGGTCAATCCTCCATCACGATCGGCGTCGAGTTGACGATCCGACAGAACAACTGAGCAGTTCTGTCGGCGTCATACAAGGCGCCATGCGCCTGATTGATATCAAATTCGATACCTGCACGTGCGCAGGCTTCCCGAAGTACGGTGTGCCCGTAAGCGACTGCTGACAGCGACGCCGTATCAATCGTCGTAAATGGGTGAAACGGATTTCGCTTGACGTTGTTGCGGTCTGCCGCGCGCATCAGGAACTCGCGATCAAAGGCCGCGTTGTGGGCAACCAGAATCGCGCGATGGCAGTCGGTTTCCTTCATCTGCTCTCTGACCTCTCGAAACAGCGCCTTGACGGCTTCTGCTTCCGACACCGCACGCCGGTTCGGGTCCTGCAGGTTGATTCCGGTGAACTTCAGCGAAGCCGGATCAATGCTTGATCCGTGGAACGGCGTGACCGCCCACCGATGGCTGCTCAGCGGCCGCAACCGATTGTTTTCCCAGGTCAGGATCACACATGCGAGTTCAAGTATCGGGTTGATGGCCGAGTTGAAACCGCCTGTTTCAATGTCGGCAACCACGGGCAAAAAGCCGCGAAAACGTTTATTCATGGACATGCGTGAACGATAACACGCCTCAAGCGACGATCGTGCCTGCCGATAAAGAACGTGTCCCCCGCTGAATCGAAAGTGGTTGGAACGCAGATCGAACGTAGAGAGAGAGTAGACCGAAAACTATGCCGCCGTTGCACACCAGGCAGACCATCGAACGCGTTTTCGCCAAGCCCGACCAAATCGGTTGGTTACCGTTGGCCAGCGCCGTTCTGTGCATGACGATATGCAGCCCGAGCGTGTCCGCCCTGCAGTTTGGTGCCGGCTTTAATGCCGAGTGGACCTTTTCAAACCCGAAGAACCAGTGTGTCCTGACGCAGGAAATCCCGGGGTATGGCACCGCGCGGTTTCTCGGGTCACCTGGTCTTGGGCTGCGATTTGAACTCGTGTCGCGCCGTGATCTGTTTGGCTCTGGCGAAATCATGGCAGTTGCACAGTCGCCAGAGTGGCATCCGGCCTGGCCAAGCGTACAGGAGCGTGGTTATCTGCAGCATATTGATGGTGGCATGATTTCAGCCGATGAACCGGTGGCCACGACGCTGCTCATGGATCTGAAGCAGGGCAGGACAGTCAAGCTGACTCATCCGGCGCGTTATGGCAACGAAGACGATATTGTCGCGGCAACGATTTCGCCACTGCGATTCGGCCCGGGTTATGCGTCTTTGATGCAGTGTCATCAGTGGTCCATGCCGGCCAATTTCGCCGATGTGTCTGATACTCAAATCCAGTTTGGTTCTGGCCAGCGATCGTTGCCCGTAGCGGCTCGGGCTCGTCTCGACCTGGTTGCCCGTTATGTACTTGCTGATCGCTCGATGACCGGGATATTCATCGACGGTCATGCCGACAGGGCAGGCAACGAACGGTCGAACATCAAGCTGTCCGAACAACGAGCACGTCTGGTTGCCGATCACCTGGTGCGACTCGGTATTCCGCGCGGCATGATGACCGTGCGATTCCACGGTTCCAGCTACCCCATCGATTCAAGTGCAACAGCTGCTGCAAGCAACGTGAATCGACGGGTTGGTGTGCAACTGGAGCGGCATGGGGAAGCGATGCTGTCGAGCGCAAGTCTTTCTCGAGCGAGATAGGCGTCACATCTGCAGTGAAAGGTGCCACGTATTATCCCGTCGAAGCTGCGGGTTTCAGCCCCTGCCGAGTTTTTCCGATTCCTCGCCCGGAATCGGGCACTGCTGGCCCAGAGCTGAAGCGATAAGGATTTTCCGCAGCTTGGCAGTTGGCACAGTGTCCTGCTGCCGGTGCATGGACGCCTCCGGATCAACCAGGGATAGCGGACCATGAGCAACTTCCACGTACTCTTCAGCGGTGAAACAGCACCCGGCTCAAAGACCGACTCGGTCATGCTGGGTTTGCAGCGCACGCTCGGTATTGATGCCCGCAAGGCGAAGCAGCTCTTTTCCGGCCGCACGGTGGTGTTGAAGAGCCAGCTTTCTGCAGCCGAAGCGCAATCTCTGGTCGCCATCCTGACGGCGCTGGGAGCGGTGTGCCGGGTCAAGGACTATACCGCTCGCGCGACGTCCTCGAGTCTGTTCAAGTTCGACGACACAGGTCGGGACAAGACGGTGCAGGATCTGACTGCGGCGCATGTCGAGTGTCCTCGGTGCAGCCACCTGCAACTGCTCGCCGATTTTTGCGCGAAGTGCGGGCTCGACATCGAACAAGCGCAAAAGAAGCAGCGCAAGGAAGATGTGCTCATCGGCAAAAAGCTCAAGGCCCTTCGCGATCGCAACGAACCCGCAACGATTGAACAAAAAGCTGCAAAAACTGAATCGGCGACTAAGATGGGTGGCTGGTTTCGCAAGGCGCGCTGATTGTTGAATGCTCCCGACACCGATCTGCCGATTGGTGTGTTCGATTCAGGTATGGGTGGACTGACGGTGCTTGCGGCATTGCAACGTGTTATGCCTCGCGAGACCTTCATATTCCTCGGTGACACCGCTCGTCTCCCCTATGGCACCAAAAGCGCTGACACGGTTCGACGTTATGCCGTGCGTGCAGCAACCCATCTGGTCGAGCTCGGCATCAAGGCACTGGTGGTGGCCTGCAATACAGCTTCTGCGGCCGCGCTGTCGCGCTTGCAGGCAGAGTTCGCGCCGTTACCGGTTTTTGGCGTAATCGAACCCGGTGCTCTGGCGGCGAGCCTCGCGGCCAAGGGTGGTAGCGTCGCCATTCTGGCAACCGAAGGTACGGTGCGTGAAGGTGCGTACAACCGTGCGCTTCTGAAGCTGGGGGTGCAACATGTCTACGCACGCCCGGCGCCGCTACTGGTTACCCTTGCAGAGGAAGGTCGATCGGAAGGCAGTCTTGCCCGCCATATCGTTGCCGATTACCTGGACGGTCTGGGTGGCACCTCGACACCCACCACGCTCCTCCTGGGTTGTACCCACTTCCCCCTCTTCAAAGCGCTGTGCGCTGAAGTGCTCGGTGATGCTGTGCAGATTGTCGATTCTGCTTCGACTACGGCTGCTGCGGTGGCAGCGCGTACACCGGCTTGTCAACAGCCGAATGCAGGGGTTCATCGATACCTGGCAACTGATGGCGCCGACCGCTTTCGACGGGTCGGCAGATTTTTTCTTGGGCGCCCGCTGCCTGGTGTCGAGCTTGTTGATCTCTGAGTCGACTACGCACAATTCAGTCTGGCTCACATGATGGCAACACGCATATCCTTCGTTCTTTCCTTTCCTTTCCTTTTCTTTTCTTTTCTTGCCTTGGAGTCTGTGATGAAAATTGGCGCCATCTTTCCGCATCTGGAAATCGGGGACGACCCGGCTGTGATTCGTGATTGGGCACAGACTGCCGAAGGTCTGGGTTATTCCCACATCATCGCCTATGACCATGTACTCGGGGCGGTGCATGCCAATCGCGAACCAAAGCTGTGGGGCCCGTATACGGAAGAGTCGGCGTTCCATGAACCATTAGTGCTGTTCGGTTTTTTTGCCGCTTGCACCACCCGCATCGAGCTGGCCACCGGTATTCTGATTCTGCCGCAGCGGCAGACGGCGCTGGTCGCCAAACAGGCGGCAGAAATCGATGTGCTCTCGGGTGGCCGTCTGCGTCTGGGTGTGGGAACCGGCTGGAACCATGTCGAGTACGACAGTCTCGGTGAGAACTTTGCCAATCGTGGAGTACGCCAGGTTGAGCAGGTCGAAGTCCTTCGTCAGTTGTGGGGTCAATCGGTTATTGACTACACCGGTCAGTGGCATCGAATCGAACGTGCCGGCATCAAACCGTTGCCGTCGCGCCAGATACCCATCTGGTTTGGCGGGTTTACAGACGTCGCCTTCCGTCGGGCGGCGACCATTGGCGACGGGTTCATGTTTGGCAGTGGTCATAAGGAAAATCTGGCGGCGCTGACCAAGGTGCGTGAGGCGCTCGCTGCTGCCGGGCGGAACAGCAGTGAGTTCGGAACAGAGTCCTTTCTCAATTACCAGTCTGGTCCCGCGCGGTGGCGCCAGGAGATCGAGGATCTCATCGCGGCAGATGTCGACTATGTATCGATGCGGGCCATGGCGTTGCGTGGACAGGCGCTGCGCGGGCAGGGCGACGGACTGATGTCACCGCGAGACCATATCAAGGCGCTGGAAACCTATTGGCAAACGGTGGGTGATCTCGCCCGCCTTGTTCATGAATAGTGCGGGTTCGCCGGATGACACTCCACGCGTGAAGGCCGAAAGTCTCACACGCACCGTCAGCGATGTCTGCAAACTGATATGACGGTAATCTCACCGTGATATCACGCAGCTGCCCTTAAGTTGATTGGGTGTGCAGGTCAGGCTTGATTCCACGAAGCCCGCCTTGACCACATTCGAAAAACAACTGACAGGAAAGCAAACATGCGTGAATTGACTTGTGAGGAAATTGGTTTTGTTTCTGGTGGTGGCAACGCTGCGCGATCCAATGCTGCGGCTGGAACCTCGATGGCGCTGATCGGGCTTGGTCTGCGGCTGGGTGCCGTTGGTCTTGTAGGCGCGGCGGCTCTTCCGGTAGCCGCAGGGGTCGCCATTGGCGCCGCAGTCATTGCGGCGGGGATTGCGATCTATTGGGAAACCAAGAAGACGCAGCAGTAGTTCCAGGCCTCGGTTCGTTCCGAACCGTCGAACTGGTAGTGGTGCACGGATGCACCGCCTTTGCTGGAGTGTCGGCTCAGCCTTTATCGATGTACTCGCACAGATCGGCAATCACACAATCCACGCACTTAGGCTTGCGGGCGATGCAGGTATATCGTCCGTGCAGAATCAACCAGTGGTGGGCGTCTTTCTTGAACTCGTCCGGCACGACCCGCAGCAGTCCGTCTTCGACCACGCGAACATCTTTGCCAGGCGCCAGACCCGTGCGATTGGAAACGCGAAAGATGTGGGTATCCACCGCAATGGTCGGGTGTCCAAAGGCGGTGTTGAGCACGACATTGGCCGTCTTGCGGCCCACCCCTGGCAATGCTTCCAGCGCCTCTCGATTCTGCGGTACTTCGCCTGCGTGCTGGTCAATCAGAATCGCGCAGGTTTTCACCACGTTTTCAGCCTTGGTGTTGTACAGGCCGATGGTGCGGATATAACTCTTCAAGCGTTTCACGCCAAGTCGCTTGATATCGGCTGCGGTCTTGTACTTTGTGAACAGTGGTTGCGTTGCTTTGTTGACGCTGACATCGGTAGCTTGTGCAGAGAGCATGACTGCAATCAGCAGCTGGAACGCAGTGGCATAAGAAAGCTCGGTGGTGGGCTCCGGCATGGTAGCTCGCAGACGGGTGAACATCAGGCTGATATCGGCATCTCTCAACTCTTCACACTCCCGATTTGACTGACTGGCGAAACAGGACGCGGCCGAGTGCCATCAACAACCCCGCAACGATGAAAGCACCCGGTGGCAGCGCGACCAGCAACAAACGCTGGTGTTCCGGCAGAATCTGAATCGCAAGCGATGCAGCATCGGCGCCCAGGAGTTGATCCATATGAGCGAAGAGCGTGCCCTGTCCGATCACTTCGCGCACTGCACCAAGGAAGAGCAAGGCGATGGCGAAACCGGCCGACGTACCCAGCGCATCGAGTAACGAGGGCCACACCGGTTGTCGGCTCGCAAAGGCCTCGGCGCGTCCGAGAATAATGCAGTTGGTGACAATGATCTGCACGAACAACGCGATGCCCAGGTACAGCTCATACGCAAAAGCTTCCATCAGCATGACGGCAAGCGTGGTCAGTCCGGCGATCAGCAACATGAAGGCCGGCAACCTGGCGAAATCCGGCAGCACATTTCGCAGTAGGGAGATGATGGTGTTGCTGCCGACCAGGACGAGCGCCGATGCAACTGCCAGTCCAAGCGCGTTCACCACGCTTGAAGAAACCGCGAGCAGCGGACACAGCCCAAGCATCTGGACCCAGGCAGGATTTCGCTCGATTATCCCGGCAGCGGCAATTGTGGCTACGTTCAAGGCTGATCTCCTGCACGCGTGACAAGTTCCTGCACGCCACCGCGTAAGGCCTTGGTCGTAATCGTTGCTCCCGTTTTTCCATCGATGTTGTTCATCGACTCGGCGTCGGCACCGACAAACCGGCGCATCCACGCTGATTCCGGTTGATCAATGAAATCACCGATGCCAGGTGTCTCCTGGTGCCGGGTAACTCGCAATCCGTCGATGGAACGTGTTTGCGCAACGAGCACCAGGAACTCGATGGGACCACCATAGCCTTCAACCGAGCCGAACATCAGAAGCCGCCCATCATTCAGGGTAATGGTCGAGCCGGCAGCGGGGGGTAAGCCGCGAGTATGCAGATCATCGATGCCGGTCAACATTTCAGCATGGTGCCACAGTGCCCGTGCGCGATTGGAATCAACTCGGCTGCGGGTGGCTTCATGGACCGCAGCCAGCGTTGATATCACCACGAGCGTCGCCACCATCAACACCAGAAATCCACGTGTTCGAGTGCTCATGGCCATCGCCGGTCCAGCCACGGCGTGCAGGCGTTGCCGAGCAATATGGCAAAGGCGATGCCGTCCGGGTAGTTGCCGAAACCTCGGATGGCCATGACGGTACTGCCAACCACACAGGCGAACAGCCATTGTGCGTTATGTGAGCGAGGGTGGGTGACCGGATCGGTGGCGACAAAAAACGCAGCCAGCATGAGACCTCCGGAGAACCACTGCTGAATCGGTGTGCCCAGGCTGTTTGAACTGCCACTGTCATGCAGGACTACCGCGAGCAATCCGCAGGTGACAAGAACGCCAACGCTGACACGCCAGGCTATCAGCCCGCGCACCAGCAACAGCGCACCACCCGCCAGCGCAGCGACTCCGATCCACTCGAAACCATACGCGCCGGTATGGCCAAATACTGGATCCAGCCGCAGTTCGGCAAGCGTTCGGCCGTGGTCATGTTTGATCACCTCAAGCAGGGTTGCACCACTCAAGGCGTCCGCCGGTACCGGCCATGTGGCGAGCGCCGCAGGAAATGACACCAGCACCATGGCATAACCCACCATGGCTGGGTTGAAGAGATTCTGGCCCAGTCCGCCAAAGGCATGTTTACCCAAACTGATGGCAAGCACTGCCGCGCCAACGGTGACAGCAAGGGGTGTCGCAGGTGGCAGCGCCAGCGCGATGAGCAGTGCAGTAACCACTGCGGAGCCGTCACCCAGTGCGACCATGGGCGCACCGCGCAAGCGCAGGCAGATCAGCTCGGTTATCAGCGCAGCCGCCACTGTGATACCGGCCTGTGTCAGTACCTGCCAGCCGAACCAGTAGCCGGAAGTCAGCAGCGCGGGCAGGAGCGCGGCGGCGACCCACACCATGATTTCCTGTGTACTTCGTCGATCAGTCATCGTTCTTGCCACCACGGATGCGTTCCAGGCGAGTCGCCCGTCGGTCGGCCTGGATACGCTCGAGCTCTGCGAGCCGCTGCGCATGTCGTGTCGAACGGGCGAGCGCCGCATGCATCGCTGTTGTGCGCTCCGCTTCCGCATGCAGAGCGACCTTTCCATTGCGCAGCCCGCGCAGAACGTCGATCTGGCTTGGACACACGGGACTACAGAGTCCGCACTCGATACAGCTGCCGAGGTGCAGCTCGGATAGTCGAGCCTGATTTCCTGCAACTGCGAAGGCGAGGAGTTGGGTGACGGGCAAGGCTTCCGGACAGGCCTCGTCACATCGACCACAACGAATGCAGTCGGTGCTCTCCACCGCCGTGAATTCCGAAATCGCGTTGCTGGTCTTGTCGACAAAAGCGTGCGACGTGCTGCGTATGACTCCGGACCAAGGCCCGCCCAGTCGGTACAACGGTGTTGACACCAGCGACGCAATTGGCAGACCGATGGGAACCCAGGCAACGCCATCGGCCAGAGTGACCAATCGACGAATCAACGGCTTGCCACTGAGCGCGTCGCTGATTGCCAGCAGGGTGCCGATGTTGATCACCAGATAGCCGGCTGTGACGGGATGGACGTGACGCGGAATATCCGTGTTGAAGAGGGTTCGGAGCAGACGCCTTTCTTCGCCATCGGCAGGTTGAATTCCAGATAACTCGTGGATGCCAAAACTGCCTGTAATCTGCGGTCGCGTTTGCGGTGAGCAGGCGATCGTGACCTGTTTGATCCCCGGCAATCGATGCAGTGCAGTTAATGCAGGTGACAGGTCCTGCGCATGCCATAACGCCAGTGCAGCATCGCAGGTTATGCCGGATTCGCATTCAACGGCGTTGATGACGATGGTATGGACGTTGTGCCGTATCGCCGCGAGTAGCTTCCGGTGGGTTGGATAACCTGCCCCGCCAAGTCCTTCAATCCCGGCGGACTGAACGCGCTCGAGCAGTGCGGCGGCACTCACCGTTGCCGCATCGAGCGGCGGCATCGTGTATTCACGCTGGTCTGACTGAGTATCGATGGTGAGAGACTCAGCGACGCAGCTGACAACGCCCGATGCAGCAGCGTGTTGCCAGCGTTCGCCGCGCGCGATCGGTGAACCTTTTTGCACTGGGTCACCGGGCTGCACACACCATCGGGAATTCTTGCCGAGGTGATATCCAAGCACATGCGTGGCGCTCATTTCCCTGATCATGCGGCCCGTCCTTCGATCAGCGTGATGCAATCGACGGGACATGGTGGCAGGCACAGGCCACAACCGGTGCATGCCTCGGCCAGTACCGTATGCAGAAACCTTGGCGCGCCAACAATTGCATCGACCGGACAAGCCGGCACACACAGAAAGCAGCCGATGCACCGATCCTCGTCGATCAACGCCACCTGTGGCGCCGGGATCGCAGGCGGGTTTCCGACCGCACGTTCAGGTAACAGGCGAATCAACGCTGCGTGGGTGACTGTCCCTCCCGGCGGACATCGATCCAGCGGCGCACCATTGGCGATGGCGCGTGCGTAGGGCAGACAACCCGGGTAGCCACACTGGGCGCACTGGGTCTGCGGCAGCAGTGCGTTGATTTCGGTAACCAGACTATCGTCATCACCAGGCCAGCGGGTCGCGGCCAGCCACAAGCCACCGCACATCACGGCAACGAGTGCGAGCATGATGGTAAGGGCTTCAATCATGGTCGGTCAGTCGCGCAGGCCGGAAAAACCCAGAAAGGCCAGGCTCATGATCCCGGCACTGATCAGCATCAGCGGAGTGCCTTGCATGGCGGCTGGAACCTGGCTTGATTCCAGGCGTTCGCGCAGCGCAGAAAACAGCACCAGGACCATGGTGAAACCAATCGAAGCACCGATGGCGAATACCATGGTTTGTACAAATGTCAGCGTGTGCTGAATAGATAACAAGGCCACACCCAGGACGGCGCAGTTGGTGGTGATGAGGGGAAGATAGATGCCAAGCAGTTGATACAGCTGACGGGATGTTGCTCGAATGTACAGTTCGGTGAACTGAACGGTACCTGCAACCACGACGACGAAGGCGATGATGCGTAGGTACTCTAGATCAAAGGGAACCAGCAATTGATGGTAGATCACATGACATAACCCGGCCGAGAGACTGAGCACGAAGGTGGTTGCAAGCCCCATGGCCATCGCAGTTTCATACTGACGCGTGGTGCCGAAAAAGGGGCACAGGCCGAGAAACTGCGCCAGCACGAAGTTGTTGACCAGCATGGCTCCGAGCAGAATCGACAGCAATTCGCCCATACCACTAACCTCCGTCAGGTCACATCCATACCTGGTTGTGCACCAGAGTCGGGCGCGATCAGGAAGATGTCCCCACCACCTGGGCCGGCGGCCAGCACCATTCCCTCGGAGGTTCCAAACCGCATTTTGCGCGGCGCCAGATTGGCAACAACGACCGTGAGGCGTCCCACCAGTGTGGCCGGGTCATAGGCACTCTTGATGCCAGAGAAAACAGTGCGCTGGTGGTCACCCAGGTCCAGGCGCAGCTGAAGCAGTTTGTCAGCACCGTCCACCGCGCTTGCCTCGAGGATTTTCGCTACCTTCAATTTGACCTTGGCAAAATCATCGATCGATATGAAGGCGGGTTCGGTCACAGGTGTCTCCTTGATACCAGCCGGTGGGTTGGCAACGGTCGTTTGTTCGGCCAGGGCCTGCAGTTGATCGGCCTTTGATGCCTCCACCACACGATCAATCGCATCACGCTCGAGGCGCGTCAGCAATGGCACGTAACTGTTGATTCGATGTCCGAGCAACGGCGTGGTGCAGTCATGCCATTGGAGTGGTTTCACATTGAGAAATGTTTCCGCCTCGGCCGCGATGCCTGGTAACACCGGCTTGACCCAGATCAGCAGCTGACGGAACAGATTCAGTGCCTGCGTGCACACCGCCTGGACGTCGCTGCGGCGTGCGGGATCCTTGGCCAGAGTCCAGGGCGCACAGGCTGCAACGTATTGATTGGCCCGGTCGGCCAGGGACATGACTTCGCGCACGGCTCGTGCAGTGTCATCGGTTTCATAACACTCGGCGATTCGTTCGGAAGCCGCGGCGAATTCGGCGAACAGTTCGGGTTCGGGCAAACTGGTGGCCAGTTGGCCATCGAACTGTTTGGTGATGAAACCGGCACAGCGGCTGGCGATGTTCACGAGTTTGCCGACCAGGTCCGAGTTGACCCGTTGTACGAAGTCATCGAGGTTGATGTCGATGTCGTCAACACTGCCGTTCAGTTTGGTTGCGTAGTAGTAACGCAGGTACTCCGGACGCAGGTGCTGCAGATACGTTGCGCCTTCGATGAAGGTACCGCGCGACTTGGACATCTTGGTGCCGTCGACGGTGACAAAACCATGCACGTGAACGCGGGTTGGCCGTCGGAAGCCGGACGCGGTCAGCAGTGCTGGCCAGAACAGGCAATGGAAATTGATGATGTCCTTGCCGATGAAGTGGTGAACCTCTGTACCGGTTGCTTCCGCGCTCCAGAATTCATCGAAGGAAAAGTCGTTCCGCTTGGCCAGCAGATTCCTGAGGCTTGCCATGTAGCCGATTGGTGCGTCCAGCCAGACATAAAAATACTTGTCCGTGGTGCCCGGGATCAGAAAGCCGAAGTACGGCGCATCGCGCGAGATATCCCAGGGCTTGAGGCCACCATCCAGCCATTCCTTCAGTTTGTTGGCTACCTCCGTCTGAGTACCGTTGACCAGCCAGTCACGCAACAAATCGGTGAACGCTGGCAGGTCGAAAAAGTAGTGCTCGCTGGCGCGCAGTTCTGGTGTCGCGCCGGAAATTACGGAATAGGGCGCAAGCAGTTCGGTGGCCGCGTAGGTCGCCCCGCAGACATCACAATTATCGCCGGGTTGATCCGGCGCCTTGCAGCGCGGGCAACCACCCTTGACGAAACGATCGGCAAGGAACAGCTGCTTGAGCGGGTCGTACAACTGTTCAACCTGCTGGGTGAAAATTCTCCCGTTCGCTTTCGCTCGGTTGTAGATGAGTTCGGACAGTTCCCGGTTTTCCGGCGAGTGCGTGGAGTGGTAGTTGTCATGGGCGATCAGAAAGCGTTCGAAATCACGGACGTGATCTGCACGCAGACCTTCGATGAGCACCTCTGGCGTCACGCCTTCTTTTTCGGCGCGCAGCATGGTCGCCGTGCCGTGGGTGTCATCCGCACAGACGTAGAGCACCTGGTTGCCACGCATGCGCTGGAATCGCACCCAGATATCGGTCTGGATGTGCTCGAGCAGATGCCCGAGGTGAATCTGCCCGTTGGCATAGGGCAGAGCGCTGGTGACTAGAATACGGCGGGGCATGATCGGGCTCGAAATGCTCGACAGTTTTGGCGGGCGCGACTATACCCCAAGTTTGGTCCGAGATCGGCGGAGCGCGGCGTTTTTGGCGGGTTGTGGAAGACTCCCAACCGCAGCGACGACTGGTCACCCTACCGCCCGAGATACTGGCGCGGGCATGACTTTCCGGTCACATTGGCTCTGATTCAATTCCGTTCCCGAGGTGTGTCCTCGTAGAATCTAACCGGAGTTGACGAGGACACCCTTGATGAGTGACTACCGCAATCTGACGATTGAAGTTGCAGGCCCGATCGCCTCGGTGACCATACAGCGTGCCGAGCGGGCAAACGCGCTGAATTCCGATGTGCTTCTGGAACTTGAACGCGCCGCACTTTCGATGCGAGATGAACCGGAGATTCGTGTGGTTGTGTTGACTGGCGATGGCAAACACTTTTCGTCAGGCGCTGATCTTGGTGATCCGAGTCCCGGCAGTGGCCCGCGAGGGGAGGTGCCACTGGTGCAACGGCGACGGCACGCGCGCCTGGGCGGCCGAGTGATCCGCGCCTGGCTCGACATGGATCAGATCAGTATTGCGGCGTGGAATGGTGCCGCGATGGGCGGTGGTGGATGTCTTGCTACGGCCTGTGATTTTCGCATCGCCGCGGACGATGCGTTTCTGTGTTATCCGGAAATCGATATCGGCATCAACCTGCAATGGTGGGGGCTGCCGCTGATCACGCGTCTTGCCGGACCGTCGCGCGCGAAGCGTCTGGTCATTGGCGGTGAACGCATTGGTGCCCCTGTGCTCGAACGCTGGGGTGTCGTCGATGAGATTGTCCCGCGAGCCGACCTGTTAGCCCGAGCGCACGAACTCGCCCGTTTTTATGCCGGCAAGCCACCGGTCGCTGCGCAGATGATCAAACGCAGCGTAAACGCCATCAGTGGTGCACTGGACGAAGCGGTGATGCATATGGACTTCGATCAGAATCTGTTGACGGCGTCGACCGACGATGCTGCTCTGGCGCGGCGAACCTATCGTACGCCCGAGGTTCCGGACTACACCGGTAATTGACCTCTATCCAGCACGCGGGGATGCACCGCGCCGGTGTACTGACCCCTGCAACTTCCGGTTCGAAGATCAGGGGCTCACCTCGTTCAGCAGCCTGGAACTCGTTCGCCTGTTTCTGGTCCGGCTAAATCTGGCCGGACGACTGATCCGACCCAACGGCAAGACCACGCTAAGTGTGTCCCCCCGAGTAATTTCCCCCCGAGTAATTTAAGGTTGTCCAAAAGTAGTCTTTTCGGCTCAGCCTTACGAGTAACGCTCGATCAGTGTTTCCATCTCTTCCACTGGCGAAATTCCGATGCTGTGCAGATAGCGATAGAAGGCGCCAGTGCCAACCGGATTCGCATGACGGACCTGAAACGAATCGATCACCAGCGGCGGTGAATTGATGAGGCGTGGCCAAACACAATCAATTCCCCAGGTGGAGATACTCTGGTCAAACGTCGGGAGCAATGTCGAGAGTGTGGCAGCTGACATATAGGGCATCATGACTTCCACCATGGCTGTTTCCCGATCACTCTCCGATGGCTGATGAAGGAGATCCGGGATAGAGAAGAATGAATCGGGCGAAAGACTCGGTTGCGCCAGAGCAATGTCACGGGAATGACAATGTTCGAGGAAGGCACAGAGGTCACCACACGAAACCACAAGATCATCGTCCATGAACATGTATCCCTGATAGGTCGTCGTGTTCGTCGATTTGAAAAACTGTCGCGCCGCCGTGAACTTCGACAAGCCACCACCGAAGCGATAATCGAAATCGAAGTCCGTCGCAGGTGGGGCATAATGGTTCAGCGCCAGGTCAAAATTCCGGTTAGCGTGCACGCCGGAGATGCGATGGCTGGAGGCTGCTCGGACCATCACCAGGAACGGCCGTTTACCAGTTGTGCCGCGGCGTTCAATGGCGCCAATCAGTTTCGAATTGCAGTATTCGCCATTGGCTGGCCGCCGCTTGAAAAACAAGAAAAAGCGCAACCTGCGAAACCAGCGTGTGATTCGCTCTTTGCGACCCTCTCGCGGACGTACTGTCAGACCGCTATCTTTCATGTATTCGTTCTCCAGGGCTATCACACGCCAGACCGCGTTCAGCAAAACACGCCGCCAGCTCAGTGCGCCATGACGGCATCGACAGATCAAACGTGCGGCATAGTCGCGAGGTATCCAGTACGGTATAGGCAGGACGACGAGCTGATGTCTGGTATTGCGCAGTGGTGATCGGATGGATCATCTGCAAAGCCTGCGCACCGGTTTCGACAGCACTCCGTTCCATCTGCTGGACCATCTGTACGCGGATTGCTTCTGCGAAGGTACACCACGTGCTGATCCCGGTTGGTGCAACATGGTAGGTGCCCGATGGGGCTCCATTGCCGACGCGTAACATGTGGGCCAACGTGCGTGCAATCGTGCCGGTCCAGGTCGGAGTACCCCACTGGTCGTTCACCACGCTGACTGGCGAGGATCCCTTCAACAATCGGCGCATCGTCTGCAGAAAATTCTTGCCGGTCATGCCGTAGACCCAGCCAAATCGCAGAATCCAGAAGTCTCCACCCGCCTTGATGACCGCTTCGTCACCCTGGGCCTTGCTCTGGCCATAGATGTTGAGCGGTCGCGCAGGATCTTCCTCAAGATAGGGCCGTCGTACATTACCGTCGAAAACATAATCCGTTGAACAGTGAACGAATCGAGCACCTCTGTGCCTGGCGTGTGCCGCCAGTACACCAGGGGCCACACCGTTGACCCGCAAGACCAATTCCGCATTCGTCTCTGCTGCGTCCACCCGTGTGTCCGCCGCGGTGTTGATCAGAAGGTCATACGGCTGCTGATCCAGAATGTCATTTATGCGATCAGTCCTCGCCAGATCGAGTTCACTTCGGTCGAGAGGAATCAGTGTGTGCTCAATCGACAGTTCACGTTGCAGACGGCGCCCGAGTTGTCCTTCAGCGCCCACCAGCAGCACGCGTGACATTAGCGGACCAACTCGCACAACAGGGGCAACGCCTGATCTTTTGCAGAAAGCAGCGGTGACCGGTCAGGCCACGTGATGTCGAGTTGCGGGTCATTCCAGCGCACGCCCCATTCATCCTCCGGTTGGTAGTAGTCCGTACACAGGTACACCACATCGGCAATATCGGACAGCACCTGAAAGCCGTGTGCATAACCTGGCGGCACATAGAGCTGGCGATGGGTCGCGTCGGACAATTCCACACCGAACCAACGTCCGAAGGTTGGCGAACCCTGCTCTATGTCCACCACCACATCCCAGATCGTGCCACGTACACAGCGAACGAGTTTGCCCTGTGGTCTGGCCTGTTGCAGATGCAGACCCCGAAGCACGCCGCGTCGAGAACGAGACTGGTTGTGCTGAACGAACGACAGCGGCAATCCCCATGCGGCAGCAGCACTTTCCCGGTAGGTCTCGAGAAAAACGCCGCGGTCATCGTGATACGCCACCGGTTCCAGTACCACTACACCTGCGAAGATCGTTGGCGTGACTTTCATGAGCTAGTCCGCCAGCAATCCGAGCAGGTACTCTCCATACCCACTGCTCGACAGCCCTCGTGCGAGATCCGCCAGCGCTGCATCGTTGATCCAGCCCATGCGCCAGGCGACCTCTTCAGGGCTCGCGATCTTCAGGCCTTGCCGATCTTCAAGGGTCTGCACGAATTGTGCGGCCTGCAGCAGCGCGGCACTGGTGCCTGTATCCAGCCACGCCATCCCCCGTCGAAGAACGGAAACGTTAAGGCGCGATTCGTTGAGGTAAAGCTGGTTAAGATCAGTGATTTCGAGCTCGCCCCGACTGGACGGGGACAGGCTGCGCGCGTGATCAACGACGTCCGCCGGGTAGACGTACAGCCCTGTGACCGCCAGGTGCGAAGCAGGTCGTTCGGGCTTTTCAACGATACTCAGGATCTTGCCTGATGGATCCAGCTCAACCACCCCAAAGTCCTGGGGACGGGCGACGGGATAGGCGAAGATGGTTGCATTGACCGGGTCCGCAATGGCCGCGCGGCATAGATGCGAGAGGTCATTGCCAAAAAAGATGTTGTCACCCAGGGCCAGCATGCATCCGGACCCCTGCAGATAATCGCTGCCAATGATGAAGGCATCCGCAAGACCGCGCGGACTTGATTGAGCGAGGTAGCGGAAACGCACCCCCCACTGCTCCCCCGAGCCAAGCAGCTCCTCGAATCGGGGCAGATCCCTCGGCGTCGAGATGATGCCAATCTCGCGCATGCCGGCCAGCATGAGGGTTGTCAGTGGATAGTAGATCATCGGCTTGTCGTAAACCGGCAACAACTGCTTGGACACAACGTGGGTCATGGGATACAGCCGTGTTCCGAGCCCACCCGCCAGCAGTAACCCCTTATGCATGGTGCAGTTGGCCCAGCCGTTCACCGTGGTATTGGTTGCCGGCTTGCTCACACCATTGCGGATGTGCCAGATACCACCGCACCGTGTGTTCAATACCGGATTCGAAGTTCTGACTGGGCTGCCAGCCAAGCTCATGGGTGATGCGCGAAGGATCGATGGCGTAACGGCGATCGTGGCCAGGTCGGTCGGGCACGTGAGTAACGCGTGCGTGCATGGCTGCAGCCTCGGCGCCCGTCACTGCAGCAACCGCATCGATCACCGTTCGCACGACTTGCAGGTTCGTCCGTTCCGCGCGGGCACCGATGTTGTATGTCGCTCCGGGTGAGCCCTTGTCAGCGATACGCCACAGCGCGTCCACATGATCATCCACATACAACCAGTCGCGAACCTGCAGGCCATCGCCATAAACCGGGATGGATTTACCACCGAGTACATTCAGGATGATCAACGGAATCAGCTTTTCCGGAAACTGATAGGGCCCATAGTTGTTGGAGCAGTGAGTGATGATGGTCGGGAGTCCGTACGTGACGTGCCAGGCCTGCACCAGATGGTCTGCCGCAGCCTTGCTGGCGGCGTAAGGGGAATTTGGGCTGTAGGCTGAGCCTTCGGTAAACACACCGTCGGCGCCTAGCGATCCGTACACTTCGTCCGTAGAAACTTGTACAAAACGGAAGTCGGCGTGCCGTTTTGCCAATCGGTTGAGTCGCGCACTTTCCAGAAGATTGAATGTGCCGACAACATTGCTCTGGATAAACGGCGCCGGACTGTCGATCGATCGATCAACGTGGGATTCGGCGGCGAGGTGCAGGATCAACTGCGGCGAAAAATCCCCAACAATCTGATTCAGCGCCTGGCCGTCGCAGAGATCCACTTGTCGGAACTCATGATTGGAAAGACCTGCCACTGGGTCCAGACTGGATATCACTGCGGCGTAGCCGAGTTTGTCCAGGGTGAGGATCTGGTGTTCCGGGTTGCTGGCCAGCAGCCGTACGACAGCCGATCCAATAAATCCTGCGCCTCCTGTTACCACCACACGCACGAGGCTTTGCTCGATTAACTGTCAATAAATTGAACTATACTGACGCAAGCCAACGGTGGCCAGTCCTATTGAAGTGATCGCCTCGGCGAGGCTTTGCACGCGACAGTCACCCCTGATGTGCAGATGCGCGATCATCGTCTCAAGGTCAGCACTTGGTCGGGTCAAGGGGTAGAAAGTGTCATTCGACACTTCGATTCGTTTCGTGGTCTGGCCAGCGACTTTGCCTTGCTGGGTGTCGAAATACTGGCACTGCAGCCGGATGCGATGCTGGTGCGACGTTTACATAGCGGCTCCTGCTCAGGGGGTGGCGAATATGAGCGCACTTTTCTGGTTCCTTTTGTTACCGCATCTGATGGGCGTATTGCACACATCGACTGGTTTGACGTTGATCAGGTTGAGCCAGCATTTGTTTGTCTTGATGAACTGTCCCGACCTGAACAAATCAGATAAATCAGGCTCCTAGGAGCCTGTCGAGCTTCTGCCGCGCAGACTCCTAGCCTCCGTGGTCCTGCCCTATCGAGCGACATAGTCGTGGCGTCAGGGATCTGTTGAGCGCGATAAGAGCGTGCGCGCTATGCAGCAACAAACGCTGGCTCGACACTGCCCTCATGTGTATTGAGAAGCGGCATCCGGTTGTCATCGATCCTTGAATACGCCTGCCGCCACTGCGCCACCCAAACCGGGTCGTGACTATGATCCGGGTGATGCCTGGGTTGCAGGCTTCTCAGCATTGCCGGCGACACCTTGGCGAAGAAGCTGCCGACCAAACGCCAGAGCGCCAGTCGACTGCTCAAGCGCGCCCAACGTCCATCTCGTTTCAGCATGACGAGGTAGCCGCGGCGCGACAGAAACCCGACGTGCAGCGAGGCGTAGAAAAGACCCATAGCGCGCAGAAGCCAGGAACCTGACACCGCTTGAAATACATCAAATGCCACTGACTTGTGCTCGGTCTCTTCCACCATGTGCCACAAGATCAGTGAAGACACGACAGGGTCGGCGCCGCCAAACAACTTGCGGCGGTCATTGATCAGCCACTCGGTGAGGCCCATCGTCATGGTTTCAAAGCCGGCGGTATAGGCCAGGCGCCAGTTCAGCGAGCGTTTTGAGAGCCGTTGATAACTCTCTGTCATGCTGGCTTCAACCTCTGCCAATTCCGGATAGCCCCCGCGCTTCAACATCTCGTTGTAGCGGCGATGATTGGTGAAGTGCTGAGCTTCCTGACCGATAAAGGCGCGAGCGTCTTCAAGCAGCTCCGGGTCGGTGATCAGCGGCAGGGCTTCGCGGATGTTCTTGATGAGAAACGGTTCGAGGTACGGCATCGCGAGCGACGCGCCATTCGCCATGTGGCTCCACTCCGGCATGGCCGGATTCCAGATGGGTGGAATGTTGTCGTCGAAGGCGAACGGAATCTTGCGGACCTCGATGCCATGGCTCATGGACGCGCCTCCAGAGATTAGAGAGATTGGTAGTGTTTCCACGCCCCCCAGCCGAGCAGGCCGAAGGCGATATGTACCGCAGTGATCGGTGGCCAGCCCGTGAGATAGATCACGTTGTTCGCCAGACTGTCGCCGAACGGTCCGCCGCCGAACGCAAGTCCGCGTGTACCAAACCATGCATTGGCGATGGCCGGAAGCGTAAACAGCCAGCCAAAGGTCAGCGAGCTGTAGAAGAGCCACGTAAACGCTCGCGCGGTCAACTTCAGGTAAGGACTCGCCATACCAATGACCATCAACAACAGTCCGTTGGTAATCCCTTCCAGGTGCGCCATCATCCAGGCGCGTGATTCGCCGGGTACTTGTGCCTGCACGTGGTTGACGATCGGCCACAAGTCAATTTCTCCCAGAAGCTGGAAGAAATGCAGCCAGCCGCTCAGCGCGGCACTGATCAACAGGCCGATGCCATTCAGAACCAATAACGATTTGTGCTTGTCGTTCACCCTTGATCCTCGTCTGTTGGTCGGTGTTGTAACTGAACCCTTGTTTGCATCGGGCTGGGCGTTCTGGCCTGCCGGGACATCTTGCTGACCGCTCCAGCTTGATCACTTGTGTTCGCCAGGAACATGTCACGATCATCTGCCACAGTCGATCTCTTTCATCGTGATTTGCAGCTGACCCTGCCTTGGTTTGACGTATCCAGAAGGTTGGCAACGCAAGCAAACAGCTGGACTCATCATCATCTTGCCTGGTAGCTCGTCTAGCCCGCACTATCAAGCGCGCCGTTTGGACTGAACGACGACAGGTCAGAATCTCTCGAATAATACTGCGGCCATTCCGCCAACAATCGTGAGTTCATGACTGCCTCAAAGGCGACCCGATGTCCATTCGCATTCCAGTGGCCATCCATCGGGAACTCGAAACGTGCGTCGGTCGTGTTGTGAATCGCGAAAAACGATGGGTCGAGATCGATGACTTCGAAACCGAGATCACTTGCCCGTCTGATGAACGCTTTGCGCATGTGCGCAAAGTAGGAATTCTGGCTGGCCTGCGCGGCCTCGGGATACCGAAAACCATCGAGAGTAAACAACACGCGATCCGGAGTGAGCCCTGGCAGGTGTTGCAGATCCGCGAGGAAAGTGTCGATTGCACGCAGCGACGTCTCGACTCGCGCGGTTTCCATGGAAGTGGCCGTATTGCCTGCATATTCGAGTTTTCCCGGCGTTGCAGGCGCGTCATATCGCAGGTTGTTCAATCCGAGATTGATGATCAGGTAACGAGCCAGCGCCGATTGCTGCACGATCGAAGTGAGTGTGCCGCGACGCAGCGGGGTCAATTCAAGTTGCAGCGTGCCGTCAGCAGTCGTGCGGTAATACCAGAAACCTGGCATGGACTTGTAGTCGGTGTGACTTTCGTCGAAATCGTTGGCGACCACATTGATCACGAGTGCCTTGGTACCCCACTGTTGATCCGTCCTCGGTTGGTCATGTTGAAGTTCCAGTCTCGCGAGTAAACAAACTCCCGATCAGGGGTATACCGAAGTACCGGCGCATCAGCGGTGACGGGCAGGGTACGCAGACCGCTGGCCACCGGCAGGAAACGCAGCGTCACCTCGAGCAGGGTGATCAGCGTGGAGAAGGTCAGGACAATCGATAACACGGGAAGCAGCCAGCCCCGTCGGCGGACAGAACTTCGAGACTGGTCCTTTGCTGACGTCATGGATGCTCCTGTTGGCAGTCGACCCTGCGAGCGTGCGCCCTGGTTTTTGGTAGTTCGGAATGTTCACCAGCGGGAACTGATCAGTCCGCACACGGGCCAGTGGATTGCAGTCTCAACGCCCATCGAACCTGGGGCTATGGCAGTCGACAGCCAGGCCACACCTTCGCATGCGCAGTGCCGGCGAGCATAATCAATTCGACAGGCCTTTACTGCAGCCATGCCAGGGTCGAGTATCGAGGGTGACATGGTATGGGGCGCCGCGTATCGGCCTGCTTGTGAACCAGGCTACGTGTGCTTGCTGATTCAATCCAAAAAAGTCCGAAACCCAAACCCGCGCAGCGGTATATGCTCGGTGCATTGCGACCTCGAGGCACAGGTGTAGCCCAACCCTTGGCTATTGCGAGTCGGCCGCTCTGGATCAAGTGCGTTGCAATTGTTCTGCAGATCAACCTTCCCTCATTCTGGAGTGACGGACCATGGATATTCGGATCACCTACTGCGGCGCCTGAAACTATCTACCCAAAGCGGCCAGTCTGGCTGCGCGGCTCAAGTCTGCCTTCGGCCTGACACCGACGCTGGTCAAAGGTGCAGGCGGCGTTTTCGACGTCATCGTTGATGGCAAGCTCGTTTACTCCAAATTTGAAACGCATCAATTCCCGGACGAAGGCGCGTTGATCGATCAACTCCGGAGAGCATCAACAAAGTAGTCCACCAGTAGCCCACACCAAGAGGTTATCGATCTCATGACTCGCGTTCTGCCTATCAGTTCGAAGCTCGGGTTTGGTGTTGGCCAGACGGCAGAGGGGATTACCCTCATCGTCTTCAGCACATTCACATTGTTCTACTTCAATCAGATCCTTGGCGTTTCGGCGGCATTGACTGGTCTTGCTCTTGGTATCGCCCTGTTCTTCGACGCTATGACGGATCCACTGGCTGGCTCCATATCGGACCGCCAGCAAACGCGCTGGGGACGTCGACATCCGATGATCGTTCTATCCGCCGTGCCGCTGGGTTTGTGTGTTGTCGCGCTGTTCAATCCGCCTGCCGGCATGTCCGAGCTGTTCTATTTCGGCTGGTTGGTGGTGTTCGCAGTCCTCGCACGCCTGTTCCTGACGCTGTACCACATTCCGCATCTGGCGCTCGGCGCAGAGATCGCACATGACTATCTGGATCGGACGAAAGTTTTTGCGTACAGCCAGTTGTTTGGAACGCTTGGCGCATCGCTGTTCGCATTTCTGATGCTGACGTTTTATTTCCCGACCACGGACGACTCACCCCACGGCATGCTCAACCGTGCGGGCTACCTGCCATTTTCATTGTGGGCCGCCTTCGGCATCGTCGTGTCGATCGGTCTGTGTGTGTGGGGTACGGTCAAGGAAATTCCGTTTCTGCCGGCTGCAAGGTTTGCTGAAGATGAGCGACTGAGTTTGCGTCGCCTGTCGCGCGAAGTGATGACCGCGTTCAGTAACCGCTCCTATCGGATGCTGTTCTTCGGCTTGTTATTCGCGGTCATCATCCTGGGCATTGAAGCGGTCTTCATGGTCTACATGTATGTGCACTTCTGGGGGCTGGAGACCGAAAGCATGCGGTGGATGGGACCTACCGCGATCGCAGCTCTGCCTTTTTCCATAGCCCTGGCACCGCTGCTTACCCGCAGATTCAACAAGCGCAAGATCCTTATCGGGCTCTCTTCCATCATCATCGTGAATTCTAACGTGATGATCTGCCTGCGCCTGTTCACCGATGTTCTGCCCGCCAACGGGACACCTGAGCTGCTCGCCTTGCTGCTTGCGTTTGTGTTCATCGGAGGGTTGGCCGGCCCAGCGGTGCTGGTCACCTTGAACTCCATGTTCGCTGATATTGCCGATGAACAGGAATTGCTGACGGGTGAACGCCAGGAGGGCATCATCTTTTCGGCGCAGTCATTCGCCTTCAAGGCTGCGGGTGCGCTGGCGAGTGTGCTCGGTGGTGTGGGGCTGCAGCTGATCTCGTTTCCGCGTGGCGCGGCGCCCGGCGAAGTTCCGGAGGACACTCTGTTTCTCCTCGGTCTGGTCGCAGGCCCCCTGACCTCCGTGTTCGGCCTGCTCAACCTCATGTTTTACATGGGTTACCGATTGAATCGAACTCGGGTGGAAGAAATCCAGCGCGAACTGACTCTGCGGCGTGCGGTCTGAATGCGTGAGGGGCGAAAGAAACAACTGCATGTCGAGGCCTGAGATCTCAAGCACGCCTGCGCGCATTCCAGTGCGCGGATCCCAGCGTTTTCGCGAATCTCGACGCCCTCGCAACGCTCCTTCACGAATAGTCCGGGGCAGCCATTCGCATCTCGGACCGTGCCTGGCCCAGTACAGTAACTGCGGACTTCATGAACAGCAGGGCCAGCGCCAACCCAACGACAATGTCCGGCCAGCTTGAGGCGGTCAGCCCTACCCCCATTGCAGCAACCAGCACCGACACGTTGGCAATCAGGTCGTTCCGCGAACAGAGCCATACCGAGCTCATGTTCACGTCGTCACTGCGGTGGTGCCAGAGCAAGGCGAAACAGACTCCGTTTGCGACCAGGGCCAACAAGCCGATTACTCCAATGGTCTCGTAGCCCGGAACGTGTGGTGTTGCCACGGCATACACCACTTGCACAAGTGCCACCAGCCCGAACAGACCCATCACTGAGCCCTTGATTTGTGCAGACAGCGCTTTCATCCGTGCACCTTGTGTCAGCACATAGATACTGAAACCGTACACCAGGGCATCCCCCAGCATATCGAGAGAGTCGGCCACCAGCGACACCGAACCAGCCAGAGTACCCGCCGTAAATTCAACGCCAAACATGAGTGCATTGATAACAAGGACAGTCTTCAGAACCCTGCCCTGACGGTCGCGTAGTGCTTCTATTTCACAGGCCTTGTCGTTGCAGCAATCGCTCATGATGATCTCCAACTTTTGTCTGACAATAACCGGGGTCTGGGGAACACAACAGTTTGCCCGGAAACGCGACTGATCCATCAACTGCTGCGGCTATCCTTGTTTCGCCACCAGAGAATCCGATGCTTGCGGCTGGATGTGGTTGCGCCTGCGGAATGATCAATGAAGGCAGCAACGCTTGAACTTTTTGCCGCTTCCGCAGGGACACGGATCGTTGCGGCCAACACTCGGGCCTGCACGACGAAATGGTAAACGCTCAGTCGATCGAGCTGCAAACCACCTGGCATGAATCGCCCTCACGTTTGGTGCGATGGATTCTCGAAGCGCTTCAACTTCCGACTTGTCGGCAAGCGCGAAAGCACTCCAGTCGGATTCTGCGGTAAACGCACGGATCGGCGTCAGCAGACTGTCCATTTCCACGCCGCCGCCGCGCCATTCCTGGGCGCACAATCGCACTCCTCGCAGATAGCCTTCGCACCACTCGTCGACAAGCCGGATGACTTTGCCTTCTACCTCCCGTTCCTCGCACATCAGTTCGAAGGCGGCTGAATCATCCATCAGGAGATCAATAATGCTGTTGGAGTGCCGCATGACCAGACTCATGAAGGTCTCAAACTCCTTCGCATCTTCCCACGCCGGTTCAATATCTCCCCACAACGCCGGTATCCAGCGAGAGGGGGGCAGCACAATTGGGCCACTGACGATAGCCGTCAGGAACCCGTCAAGTTCTGAAATGCAAAGCACCCCCTCGTCCTGACCCTGCGCAACTTCATCGTCATCGTTGCGGTTCAGAAGCATGTCATCCAGCAGACTCAACTCCTGTTCGGTCAAGGATTCGAAAAGGTTCAACATCTGTTCCTGCCCGGTTTTCGATACGGCGCGAATTGAAGGGTCATGAAATGGCAACGAAACCCGATGTTCTCGAGGTGATGGTTGTTCTCCAGGTCAGCTTCCTCCGCCAGTCTTTGAATCACGAGCTTCCAGGGCCAGCCGTTGTCGCGAAGGTACTCTTCTGACCGAACCAAACGAATCCCTGCAGAAGGAAGGTTGTCACAGGTGTGCACGGATTCCATCATGAGCCCTCACCAATCAAGATTACGTCAATTGTTTCGCAACGAGCGGCGCGAAGGCAACACCGGCCCGCAGTCGCTCCATTTCCAGGAGAAACTCATTCATGTGCTTTGGGGAAATCATGACCTGGGAGCCGGCGCCGTAGTCGATCCGCAGCCGGTCCAGTGAAAGTGCGGGGCTGGATAGCGGGTTTCTCGTCCGCGAAATGTCTGAAATCCCGCGATTGGAACACGCCAGCGGAAAGGTCCACATCGGATTGCAAGTGCTTCCTGGGTCAAGACATACCTCGTGCCAAGGCAGATCCACAGTGGCAGACCTGCGCCCAGAATGGTGATGAATGATACGAACGCGATTGCACCGGGTGCTGCATTCATCAGCATGAACACAGATACGCCGAGGGTTGCCGACATCGAAACAATGAAAGCGATCAACAACCATGCATCGATTTTGGATCTGTACACCTTCGCAGTCATGACACTTCTTGCGATCAATGCGAACAAGTTCGTCGCAACATCAGCTACTCCAAGTGCCGGATCGTCCCCCATCGACAGCAGCCGGACGTCCTGACGATTCGCTTAATCCCGGCCAGCAGCCAACGCGGCCTTGGCCTGTTCCACGAGTGCCCGGCTGCGAGGGGTATCCCGGTTGTTGAAGTTCTCTTCAGCCAGAGGCAACGCGTGCTCTGGCTCCCTGACTCTGAGATAAAACTCTGCGGCATGATCCGCGAACGCCAGGCGATGCCTCGCGAGTAGCGCTTCGAAGCCTTGCCTTGCCCGCTCGCGCCAGGGTTCGGCCTCCTCGGCACGTTCGTTGTCCATCAACAGGCCAGCAAGCAGACCGGCAGGTTCGGGATCGTCCACCGCTGCACACAATTCCTTCAGTGCCTCAATGGCAGCATCGACATCTCCTGAAGCGGCCAATGCGGCGGCACGATCTGTCCGCGCGGACACGTAACTCGGGAGGTAAAACAGTGCTTCGTCGAACAACGCGATTGCCCGATGTGGATCCGAATCGATGACAAGCATGGCTCGTTCGAATTGCACCCATGCCATGGCAAATGGCGACACGTCGCCGTAAGCCTTGAGCGCTTCGGTGAATGCGCTCTCACTCTTCGCCTTGTCGCCGATGGACTGGTACACGCTGGCCAATTGGGTCCAGGCCGTATAGTCCGGAGTCTCTTTCGCTCTGGCCTCCGCCTCTGGCAAGGCTTCTGCGGCTCTGCCAAGCGCGGCAAGCAGCGTTCCCCGTCGCGCAGCAGTCGCCTCCGGCGGTGCACCGAGAGTCGATGCTCGATCGATGGCTGTCTGCCCGTCGACAAAACGATGCAAGGCAGCATCGATTTCGGCCTTGACCAGCCAGGCATCCGCGCTCTCAGGCGCCGCTTCGATATATTGTTGCGCGATCTTGTCAGCCTCATCGAGGTCTGCGAACGAATTCTTGAAACGGGCTCGGGTCAGCAGCGAAGAGACCAGGGCCTTGACTGCTATCTGACCGTCGAGCCGGGATTCGAACGCAGCGCGTGCACTGTCGATGGTGAAATCGAGGTTGGTGAACGCAATCGATTCGTCGGTGGCCGAATAGCGTTCGATCGGAGGACTTGCAGCAGCCGGTGGTGGGGGTTTACCGCAGGCCACCAGTGCTCCTGCCAGCAGAAGGACCGCTGCACGCAGCGTGAGAGACGTGGCGCGATGAACGCGCCACTTGTTCAGGGACATCAACTCAAGGAATCGGAGGAGCAAGGAATGGATATGCCGTCGTTGAATGAACCACGTTATCAGAGTTCACGTTATCACCCAGCGGCGCTACAAGTGTACTTGCGACTGCAGTGTAGGTCACATCGATCGAATCGTAATTCGGTGTTCGCCCCCCGCAATCGTTGTTGGGAACCAGACCGGTAGCGTTCAATTCGACCCCGAGGTATTGAGTACACGTACCACTGCTGCTGTTCAGGTAGATACGGTCGTCAGTCAGAGCATTCGCAAGCCCATCGTAACGGGCTGCAGTAGTGTCGGCATTGTTCGCGAGGATTTGATTGCCGCACATCGTGTCCAAACCGTCGTAAACGGCAAGGGAGCCACGGATGTTGTCTTTGAAAGTGCCCCAATTTGCTCGCAGCGTGGCGTTGTATGCGTCGCGATCGACACCGCGTGGGCCAGCCGCTTTCAGCGGCGACACCAGTGCCGTGTTGACACCGGCGCGACCCATGCGATCAACCTGTCGAGCAGCAATTGCCGGAACCGGCGGTGGTGGCACATGCTGGGCTAGAAACGGGAAGATGTTCTCGCTGTGGATGAAAGTATCCGAGTTCACGTTGTCGCCGACGGGTACTGTCAGGTTGTTCGTCAACGCAGTATAAGTGACATCGATGGTGTCGTAGTTTGGTGTACGGCCACCACAGTCGTTGTTTGCAACCAACCCCGTCGCATTGAGTTCAACGGCGAGGTACTGCCTGCAGCTGCCACTTGCAGCATTCAGGTAGATGCGATCATCAGTCAGCGCATTGGCAAACCCGTCGTATCGCGCTGGTGTGGTATCGGCGACGTTCGCCAGCACCTGGTTTCCGCATACGGTATCGAGGCCATCGTAGACGGCGAGTGAAGCACGGATGTTGTTCTTGAACGTACCCCAGTTGGCGCGAAGCGCCACGTTGTAGGCATCGCGATCAACGCCGCGTGGTCCGGCTGTTTTCAGCGGTGATACCAAGGCGGTGTTGACTCCAGCCCGACCCATGCGGTCGATCTGCCTGGCAAAAACCGCGGGGGGTGCCGGGATGACCGGCGGCGCAACACCCACGACCGAACGACCTCCGGAGCCGCCACCACCGCAAGCCGCAAGGCCTGTCAACAGGGCAGTGCCTATCACTGCAAACGCATAGAATTTCATACTCTTCTCCCTGCGTTAGGCTAGCTGCGATGAGTGGTGGCGAACACGGCGAGGATGTTTCCGCCTGGCGCCACCAGGCTCTTGTCGACTTGCAGCACGAGGAAGGAAGGAGAACCCAGCGCAAAAGAGTCGCCGCCTCGTTGCAGTTCCGCAATCAGTGAGTTTGATGTGGCGACATTGAGGATCGGACATCCGGCGGTGTCAAAGGTCAGCCCGGGAGCAGCCGCTGCAACGATGTCGAGTGTCCGGCGCAATCCTGGTCCGTTGAAGAAGAACGGATCGTTACGGCGTCCAACAAACGCCAGCATGCGACCGGTGAGACTGCGCAGACCGGTGGTGGCGCTGGCATTGCCTTGCAGATAGTCGAAGCCGCCGGCCCAACATTCCACGCTCTGATTGACTGCAAACTGACAGATGATCTGTACTTGAGTTCCCGGTCGGCCATACGCGGAACTGCTCTCGACATTGATGACGTATTGCACTGCGTTCGAAAATTGTGCAGCAGGTATGCCGATAATGAGATTGACCTCTGCGGCGGTCGGCGTTGTCCAAGCGAAAACATCCGTGAGGTCGGCCGCAGGGTCCGCCACATTTCCCGGTGAATCCAGGTGATCTGCCGCCTGCAGGGCAACTGTGCTCAACAGCAGCAACGCGCCTGCGAAACTCTTGATTATTTTGCTCATTTCATCCCCTCCATGTGTTCGAATTTGGCTCTCAACGCCAATGAGACATATACGTCGAATCGGCGAGAGGATATTGCACATGCATCACCCGATCTGTTCGGTTTCACACCTTCGGCCGCTAAATGGCAACCTGAGACAGACGCGCAACGTTAGACGATCTGGAGTCCGCCGAGAACGATGATGCGCGCGGTAAACAACTCCGCTCTGCGGTGAAGAACACCACTTAAGTCCAAGAGAGTCAAGCACTGGGTGGTGTCGGTTTGTGCCGGGTAAACTGTGCGCGAGCTGACAACAGCCGCACTGATAAGTTCACAAGGAGTACGCGGCCGGTGATATTTTCAACAAGCGGCGCTTGAACCTCGCCAGTGAGACTCTTCTGATGTTCGAGCCAAAACAGCCAAGACCTTCCTTCGACAAGGCGTCCCTGGACCACACGGGAAGTTTTGATTGTTCAGAACTTCCTTGAATTGAGAACGGCGAGGATCGGAGGCAGGCGACCGCCACCCGCAACGGTCATGGCAGCCGCCATCGCCAGCGCGCCACCAGACTTCGCTCGTCAGCATGCAGCGAATCGCCTATCAAGACCCGGGCGGAACGTCGGCTTTCAACCAGCAATGCTTCCAGCATGATCGACCAGTGCGCGCTGTGGGGTGCATAGGCATAGTTGAGCATGAATGCGCGGCCGGACTCCTGATTCGGATCGTCGGGTGTGTTTTCACGATCATCGGCACTGAAAAAATCGGCTCGGAAATTGACGGCGTGGTCGCCGAACTGACGATGCAGACCCAGGTAGGCGGCTGAATAGTCCGCGTCGAGCGGGCCGACCGAAGACGGACCCATCTGTGTTCTTACCTGGATCCACTGGGCAGTCAGTGACCAGTTCGCGAACAGGGGGCCAGCTACCCCGACGTGGTGGAAGCGTGTTCGCCAAGCGTAGTGTCCATCGCGAATGGTGCCGGGATCCCCACGATTGTCGTACACCATGGCCGACACGTTCCAGCCACTTGTGTGCGCATACCGCGGGTTTGCATACCAACCCGGACGATGGTCAATTTCCCGAAACGGATCGGTTGCTGGCGCCTGCTTGTTGAATGTCCCCGATGTGTCGATAGAGGGGATTTCCGGCAGATCCAGTTCTTCGTTCAGCCCCGTGATGTGTTCGCCGATGCTCCAGCCACGCCAGGCCAACATGGCTCCAGCAGGGTCGTTAAAGCCGAATACAGCGAGCGAAATGGCCAGATCATGTGGGCTGCCTGCG
Organism: Gammaproteobacteria bacterium; assembly: GCA_031385325.1. GTDB lineage: Bacteria > Pseudomonadota > Gammaproteobacteria > Pseudomonadales > Azotimanducaceae > SYFY01. The sequence continues at coordinate 48,228 of JANNBJ010000075.1, forward strand.
AGGCGTCCGCGACGTTCCAGGGTCCACTCCGCGCCGATGGTCCTGATCTCTTCGCCAATCCACGCATTCACTGCGGAAGTCGAAATGGATCGGGTGCTTGTCCAGCCTGGTCCGTCGTTTTCCAGTGAGATGTCGGGAAAGAAAGCGCCGATTCGAAGGCTCTGTCGCCATGCGCTTCGAGGCAGCGGTCGGAAGCGCAGCGACGCTTCGGTGATGTCCGCAACACCGGCGCGATCATCGATCGCGTTGGCAACGACCCGGGCTTCGATTGATGAGGCAGGGGTCCATTGCCAGGCAAGTACACCCTGGCCCTGAATGCCTGGGGTTTTTGGATTCAGGCTCTGTTTGCCCAGTCCGCCATCGGCCCAGCTTTTTTCGCCGCTGGCCGTGTACACACGCGCGTCGACCAGTGCGTCGAATCGGCTGGCAGCGGTCGAAAGGTTCGAGTTCATGAAGAGCAGGATCAGCGCACATGCAAGATAAATACGCTGGGTAATCATGCGGCGTCGGATTGTTTGTCAGTCCGGAACAGTGGATAAGGGCTGGTCGTGGCCCACTCCTCGAACCGGCCGACCGGCATCGGCCTGGCCAGGTGGTAGCCCTGCACTTCGTCGCACCGGAATTGGCGCAGCAGGAGGAGAGCTGCCTCGTCTTCAACGCCTTCAGCGACCACACGAAGCTGCATGCTGTGAGCCAGGCCGATGGTGTTGAGAACAATGATCTGGTCTTTTTCGCTGGTTGCCAGACGGCGCGTGAATGCCTGATCTATTTTCAGTTCACCCACCGGCATGTCCTTGAGCTGGGCCATGGAAGAATGGCCGGTTCCGTAGTCATCGATCGACAGGCCGATGCCAAGTGCCTTCAGTTCAGCGAGGTGCTTGAGTGACCGGGACGGATCCGTCATGGCGGCACTCTCTGTCACCTCGAGTTGCAGGAGTTCGGGTGGAAGGTGATGTTCCTCAAGCAGCATCCTTACCAGCGCCGGGAATTTGCTGTCGAGCAAATCGACGGTGCTGATATTGATGGCACAACGAATGTGCAACCCCAGGTCCAGCCACCGGGTTGCCCAGCGAATCCCGGTTTTCAGCATCCAGGCCGTCAATTGGCGGATGTGTCCTGTCTGTTCCGCCAGATTGATGAACTCGGCCGGTGGCACAAATCCGTGCACCGGATGCAACCAGCGCACCAGACACTCGACAGCAACGATCTTGTTGACCGACAAGTCGAGTTTGGGTTGAACGAACATTTGCATCTCGTCCCGAGTGATCGCGCCGCGGATTTCGCTCATCAGGGCCAGACGTTGCCGGGTATGGTGATCACGATGCACGTCGTAGAACTGGACGCTCTCACGTTCAGCGACCGTAGCGTTATGCGAGGCTATTTCTGCGTGTTGAACCAATGTATGGCTGGTGTCGCCATGTTCAGGGTTCATGGCGATCCCCATAGTTGCGATCACTTCCAGTGCAATCTGATCGATGTGGATCGGGTCAGCGAGTCGGTCCGACAGGCGGTTCGACGCCGCCAGTGCGTCCCCGGTAGATTCTGCTTCGATGAGCGCAGCGAATTGACTGCCGCCGAGTCTCGCCAGCAGATCGCCTTCGCGCAATCCGCCAAGCAGTCGTTTGCCGACGATGGCTAGCACCTGATCTCCGACGTCATGACCGAGGGTGTTGTTGATGTCGCTGAAATGATCAAGGTCCAGCGCAATGACAGCGCAACGGGTACCGCGTTCGAGCCATTGATCGAGGGTCTGAATCAGCAGGTTCCGGTTGGCAAGCCCGGTCAGCGGGTCATGAAAAGCCAGATGGCGGAGTTTCTCGTCCCGATCAGAGAGACCGGCCTGCATTTCGGTGAAAGCGAGCGCGAGTGTTCCAACTTCGCCTTTTTCACCGGACGGCGGTGACGCGTTGAAGTCTCCATCACCAAGTCTGCGTACGTAGCTCGCCATCAGCTCCAACGGACGACTTACGCCGCGTGCGAGCCACCAGGCGACAAACGCAGCCAGCACCAGCGTCATGCTGATGATGCCCAGAAGCTGCATGCGAAGCGTCGAAAAGCTCGTCATTGAACTGGACAGCGAACGCTGCATCACGATCGCCGCATCCACGGTTCCATCGAATTCAAGTTTTGCTGTGAACAGAACTTCCTGGTCAGCGCCGAGCTCCACGATTCCGAAACCTGCAGTGAGGTCGTGCAGCGCGATTTGATCGCGCATCACCTTGCTGGTGGAACTGGCAACTACTCGATGGGACATCATTGACGTCTCGACAAGCGAGACACTGGTGTTGGTCTCGGCTTCAAATTCGTCCAGTAGTGCATCGTCAAGGGCAAAACCCAGGGCCAGCCAACCGATGACCTGCGGTCTGGGTGCGTAGACTGGTGTGAATGAAACCTGATACAGACTTTCGCCGATTCGATACACCATGAGATCGTCACGGTCGTTGCCCTGCGTGTACGACGCCAGTTGCGCGGCGCCTTCGTTGTAGGCGTCGTCGGTAGTCGCCAGCAAGTGCCCATCGTTATCGGTTGCGATCGCCCAGCGCGCGCCGCTGCGTGTTCTGAAATTGTCGAGAGTTACTCGCAGTGAATCACTACCTGCTACCGCTCTGGCGATTTCGTCTTTCAGTCCGAAGTCGTTGGCGACGACGGCCGTCAACTGTCGCTGTGCGGAATGACGCGATTCAAGCTGGTGCACGAAGATGTCGTGCGCTGCCTGCAGTTCGGAGTGAATCTGATCCAGTGCCTGATTGTAGGTTGTGCGATCCACCAGAAAAAAAGTGACTCCAAGGGTCGCGAGCAGCAGACCCAGCACAAACACGAAGATTCGGGGACCAAGGCGTTGCATGAGGGTCAGTTGTATCCGGGCTGCCTGAGCCAAGGGTCGGGCTTCAGTTTTTTGGCGAGCTTGATCTGCACAACTGAGTTGACCGGTCTGGGGCTGATCTCTTCGTTCAGCCTTGGATGCCAGACGTGGATGCGCGCGTCAGGTTGGACGGCGCCGGGCATCGTGATCGCAGCAACGCCGTCGGCGTTTGTCTGACCGAGGAGGGTTGCGTCCACCACCTGAATGTAAGCCAGCATCCAGTCGTGGATGTTGCAGCCGAGAATGTAGACACCAGGGTGGTCGAAACGATGGGTAATAGAGCCGTGTTCGCCAGCGTCCAGTTTGACGTCCAGGAGTTCGCCCGCAGAAAACGAGTAGACGTGGTGATTAACCGTATCGCTGTTGAAAAATCGAATCTCGGTACCTGTGGACACGCCGAGGATGCCTGGATCGAAGTTCAGATTGCGCTGGTCGAGTGATACGGGCGGAAGTTGGCCGGATATTGGTGAATGGTCACCACTCACCCAGACGACGGCGGATTCCAGCGGCTTTCCGGATACGTCATGAACAGTGATGCTGATTTCCGCTGCGCCGGCGCGCGTTCCAGCCAGCAACAGACCAGCCAGCAGCCAACCCAGGCGGACCCCCGTGACCCGTCTTCGACACCACGTCTTCGGCAAGATGAACCGATACCACATCCGCTGTGTATTGCCCGATGAAACCAGTGCCTTTCAAGGTAGCCGAAAGAAGTTTGGTCGAGTGAGGATCAGGTAGCAGGACTCAACGCACAATTCATCGATAAGAGACGCCGTTCGCGGTGTTTCGATCGTCGGAGGGTTTACTGACGTTGGGACTTCAACCACAGCCTCCTGCCAGGCAAACCCCTGCCAACGGACAAGGCGCGACATTGGATGAAGTCGCGTCGTCGCGAATTCCGACTGGAACGGGGATATCTGCAGGTGCCACGTTGTCTGTTTGTCGAACGAGCAGTGGGAGCCAGTGCAGTCATCGCCATTTCGATCCACGCAGTGATGGGTGAAGCGGTGACAGCCGAAATCGAGTCTGGAACCAAGACGCCGGAAAGTCAGAGTGGATGATTTCAACCGAACGGAACGCGGTGGCGAGAACTTGAGCGCCCCGATCTCCAACCGGGTGTTGAACTGTGACCCATGTGATTCGAGCCCCCATCCTGCCTCGATCAAGCGGTCAGTTGGACACGCAAACTCGGCGCCGATGTCGATTACGCGCGGTTTGACTTGCTGGTGGCAGAAAACACCATTTATGGGGGGAGATCACCGTTTATCCCGGCGCGGGACTGAACGATTCAAAGGTGTTTGCGAACTATAACAAGGTGCTGAACCCGCAGTGGGATCTGACTTCGTCGTGGTTTGTGCGAACGCCGCAACAAGGACTGAAGGAGTGGTATCGCCGTGCGTTGCGCAGGACCCTCGACAAACTCCCCCTCCAGGAACAGTCGTGCTGACTTCGCAGGCTTGCATGATGGTTTCGGAATGCACGACGTCCTTCGCCATTTTCAAGCGCCGTGCGACTGCGCAGCGGTCAGCGCCCGCAGAAAATTGCGCCCCCAGATCTTATCGATGTCCTGCGCCGAATAACCCCGGGCGATGAGGGCCGCAGTCACATTGAGCGCGTCACTGGCTTCGTTAAACCCGCGCACGCCACCGCCATGATTGAAGTCCGTACCAATGCCAACGTGATCCACGCCCACTCTGTGAACGATGTAGTCGATGTGATCAATCAGGCTATCCAATGATCCCGGACCCAGCAGGGCGCTGATGGTGTCGCGGAATGCAGCTTGTTCATTCTGGTCCTTGATTTCCCAGTACAGCTCAAACGGATACAAGTACTCGGCGGGCAGACCGGCAGCGATGCGTGCGTTGAGAATGGCGTTCACGAGTGTCTGATTTGTGGTGTCGAACAGATAGCCTCGAAATGGTGATACATGGATCACTCCGCCGCTGGCAGCAATGGCGTCGATCTCCTCGTCAGAGAGGTTGCGGCTGACGTCACACAGAGCCCTGACGTTAGAGTGACTGGCGATCACGGGCGCGGATGAGAGCTCGATCGTCTGCAGCGCCGCGTCCCTGGATGATTGCGATACATCGATCAGACCACCGAGCTCGTTGATCCGGCGTATGGCATCGCTACCCAGTGCTGACAGCCCGCCGTGCTCGGCCTTAACTTCGTGTTTGCCGGTGGCGGCGATGAAGTTGGGTCTGGATGAATCAGCGCACTCGTTGTGTCCGATGTGGTTCAAGGCGAACACCGTGACGCCCGCGCGCCGAAACGTATCCAGGGCGCCCAGGTCCGTGCCGAGAATCTGTGTATTTTGAAACCCGAGAAATATGCCGCGCTTGCTGTTTGCCTTGATGTTCTGTGCGTCATCGGCGGTCTTTGCCAACACCAGATGGTTGGCCGGATCGTCCACCAGTTGCATGACCGCAGCCAGCTTTCGGTCTGCGACCTGCCTTGCCTTGGCAAATCCCGCGGGTGTGCGCGGTCCCGGCCCTACCGCGATGCAGAGCACCACAGCGTCCATCCCTCCCTTCGCCAGCTTGTCCGGAGCAACTCTGGATCGGCCATCGGCGCCCACATAAGGTGATTCCCTGCCTGACACTTCAATGTCTGCATGGGCATCAATGACCATGGCCTGCGCGTGAATCTCCTTCGCCAGAGCCAGGTCGACGGAAGGGGAACTCTGCTCTTTGCTCATGCTCTCGCCTCGGTATGCAGTGAGTGATTGATCTGCCGCAGACTGATTGTGCTCGATACTGGAGTTGGTCGCTGCAACGATCTCGCCGGCGCGATGAGCCAGCCAGACGAGTTCATCAAGATGCTCGAGGATTCGTTCTCAATCAATGCGCCATGACGTCCTGACGATCCCCTGTTTGACACGAGCGTAATCGGTGCGGTAGTACCGCGACGATGACCGTCGCCGGAATCCGTCAGATTTAGTCATCGTCTGCACAGGGCCAAGCAGGTACAGTTTGAACAGACAAAACACTGACCAGACAGGATCGGGAGCAGGTCGTGACTGAACAGAACATTACCGTTTCGTACAACAAACAGCTGCGAGGTTTCGGGGAACTCCTTGCAGGCATCAGACAATCCGGCGACTTCTTCGCGAGCGGCTTGATTGAGAGTCCAATGCCGAAGCTGGAGATCGATGGCATCGGTACGATATCTTTCCCCATCCTCTCGCAACAAGCGAAGGCGCTGGTAACGCGCTGTGAACGTGCACCGTTTGGCCGCGGGCAAGACACCCTTATCGATACCGATGTACGCAAGGTCTGGCAACTTGCGCCATCGAAGCTGCGCCTGGGTGGCAAAACATGGGCACGGACGCTTGACACAATTCTCGCCAAGGTAACCGAAGGGCTCGGCTGCGCGGACCGGAGAGTAAGCACTGAACTCTACAAACTGCTCGTCTACGATAAAGGTTCGTTCTTCAAGCCGCATCGCGACTCCGAGAAGGCTGACGGCATGTTTGGCACATTGTTGATCGTGTTGCCGTCGGTACACACCGGCGGTGAACTCATCATTCGTCATGCAGGCCGGGAGACGACCGTCGATCCAAGCAGTGCAGAAGTCTCAGAGCTCGCTTTCGCTGCGTTTTACGCAGACTGCGAACACGAAGTACTGCCCATTACGAAAGGACACCGTGTGTGTCTTGTCTACAACCTGATGCTCGACCAGACACCGTCGCGACGTACTCGGCCGGCAGCGCTAGCCGTGCCCGACCAGCGCGCCGAAGTGGCAGCGGCAGCCGAACAACTGAAGCAGGGACTCAAGGGCAGCAAGGCACCACCGAAACTGGTCTGGCTGCTCGAGCACCAGTACAGCCCCGCGGGGCTCGGGTTTTCCACGTTGAAAAATGCGGATGCTGCACGCGCCAGCGTGCTTCGCGCAGCAGCGCTTCAGGCGGATTGCGCGATTCATCTGGGAATCGTGCACATCGGCGAAACAGGACCAGCCGAGTACGTGAACAATCACTGGTCATCTGGGCGGTACGGTCGCCGCGGCTGGTACACCTTCGATGACGAAAACGAAGATGACGTAGAAGACGAAGACGACGATGAAGATGGTGTCGAGGTCGGCAGTGATGACTTCGAGATCGTGGAAGTGAGTGATGGCTGGTGCTACGTCGACCAGTGGATTAGCACCGAAGAGCGCGCCGCTGGTTTCGGTGCGGTGCCGATTGGCGACGGCGAGATTCTGCCAATCGGCGCACTCGACGAAGCGGTGCCGGACAAACAACGGATCATGGAGGCGACCGGCAATGAAGGAGCCAGCTTCGAACGCGCCTATCATCGTGCCGCCATCGTCATCTGGCCACTGGATCGTCACGTGGATGTCCTGCTGCAAGCCGGAGTCGCCGGCGCGCTTGTGTATCTTGATGACCGCGTTTCGACATGGATCGCCTCCGGCGGGGACGAGGTGCAGAAGCGGGCACTGCGAGAGGATGCAAAACACGTACTGGCGGCATGGCGTAAAGACCGACGAGCAGATTCTGATTTTACTGACTGGCTTGTTGATGACGAACTGGACGACGGCTACTCGCCCAGCTTTCAGGCACCGGATCACCAGCAACCCGATCGCAGCCGAATGGTTGCGCTACTGAGTGCCCTCAACGACACACGGCTCCTCGAACAATTCATACGCGATGTGCTGATCGAACAGTTTGACGGCAGCGAATCTCAAGCAGTTGATGAAGCGACTGTCCTGCTTGGGCCGAGGCGCACCGGGACACTGCTCAAGGCGATCGTGCGGGAGCGCATGCGAATCGCGTCGCAGGGATGTGTGACGCTGCTCCGTTGTGTGATCGAACAATCCCGCGAATCTGCTGCCGAACACAACGCCTGGCGGGTGGCTGCACGAGGCATCGCCACTGCATGCATCGAAGCTCTACAGGTTGATCAGGAGAAATCCGTCCGCTGCAGACCGACCACGAGAGCACAATCCGGCAGAACTCCGGACGTGACCGGTGAGACCCTCGCCAATTTGCTTGAGTGTCTGATGAAACTCGGGAATCAGCGAATTCGCGCCGCCGCGACCGCGGCGATCGTTGCCAATGACGCGATCTTCGACACGCGCGATTCGATCGTTCCTGCACTTTGCGAGCTGGTTGAGCGCGACGTCGCCGTCATGGGCGACAAGGAAAACGAGCGCCTATGGGCCTACGCGGCAGAAACACTGCTCAAACGATCCGGGCAGCCACCCAAGCCACCGACGGACTGGCGACAAGCGGTGCGCATCGGCTGCAAATGTCCGGATTGCAGTGAACTTGTGGCATTCGTTCGCGACCCGGTTGCGAATGTACACCGATTCCGCATTCGCAAAGATCGTCGGCAGCACTTGCACTCTCAGATCGATCGACATGGTCTCGACATGACACACGTGACGGAGCGAAGCGGCTCTCCGCAGACCCTGGTCTGCGAAAAGACGCGTCGCAGCTATGAACGGCAACACAAAGCCTATCGTGCAGATATCGTCGAGCTGAACACGCTGGCGCGACTGGCTGGTTCACCACCGAAGACGCTGGTTGACCTGATGAAGCGTATCGCAACTGCGCTGCTGCGTGCCGCTGCGTTGAGCATCCACTGAACTCAGGGCTTCTAGCCTGCACGGCAGAAGCTCGAGAGGCTGCGGCGGCGCAACGATGGGCCGCTTTTCCGTTCATTTTCGTTGCGTAGTGCCCACTACGCGCCTCAAACGAACGAAAAATCGGACTCGAATTGACACTCGCCTCGCACCGCCGCCTTCTGCCGCGCAGGCTGCTAGTCCGCATTATTCTTGAATAGTGCGGGCTAGAAGTTCACGCGGGAGTACCAAGACTTCGATCAACCGGTCAGAGGGAGTACCTCGCCCGCTCGACGATCAACGCGCGTGTCTCCTCTTTCTCCTTCGGAGTACGCGTGAATTCCGATACCGCGAAGTCCGTCGCTCCGGCCAATGACATTTCCGAGAGCTTGTCGCTCACCTCGTTGCGAGTACCGACGATGGCAACATCGCCGGGAGTTGCTGCACCCTCGCGATCGAACATCGCGCGATACGACGGCAACTGACCATACATGGCCAGATTACGATCGATGATGGCGCGGACGCTGGATGGATCTTCGGTCACACAAACCGGCAGAGTTGCGAGCACGCGTGGCGCAGACCGACCTGCAGCGGTTGCCGCTTCCGCCAGACGAGGCACGATGTGTTCGCGAATGGTCCGTGGACCTACCCAGGCGAGCGATACGCCATCACACAGCGACCCGGCGACCTTCAATGCCTGTGGACCGAGGGCTGCAACCAGCACCGGACATCTCTGCGCAGGGGCGACAAAAACCTTGGCATCACAAGAGATGGTCTCACCCTGGACTTTCACCGACCCTACTTCGAGCAACGGCATCAGTACTTGCAGGAATTCGCGCAGGTGCCGGATGGGCTTGCCAAAGTCGATCCCGAGTTGCGCCATCATCACTTCATGGGACAGGCCGATGCCAAGGGTCAGTCGACCTTGAAGGACACTGGCTGCGGTCAACACCTGGCCCGCCAACGCCATGGGGTGACGCGGCCAGGTCGGGATGACCGCGGTGCCGAGTTCGATCAGTGGTACCTGCTGTCCGACCAGCGCGAGCACGGTCAACGCATCGAAACCACCGGTTGGGTGCTCGGCGAGCCAGTACGATGCAAAGCCATCGGCCTGCGCACGTGCCGCGTCGGCGATGATTGCCGGCACGGAAGCTTTCTGCACCAGTCCGGTGCCGTTGATACCAATTCGCATGTGAGTTCCTTGTCGTTGTTCTGTCGATTGCCGACCGGTCGGGAGTTTTCATGGGCAGCGTTGGCGAGGAGTGCAGAGCTTACTCGACGTGTCCCTGGTCTGCTGTCCTGCGTACTTGTCCCGACTGCTCGAGTTTGCGATCACCGTAGTCTTTGCGATGATGAATGCAAATCCGAACGAACAACATCAAGGCAGACTTCCCATGAGTGAACTGCAGGACATACAGACAGAACGGTTGGTTTTGCGTCGACCGCGACGCAACGATGTCCCTGCGCTCTTTGCGGCGTTTTGCGCTGACCCGGAAGTGACACGCTGGCTGAGTTGGGCTACACATCGATCAACGGAAGACACTCATGCATTCATCGACTTTTCGGACGCGCAGTGGAATCGCTCGCCCACCGGGCCACTGTTGATCTTCACTCGCCGTAATGACGAACTGATTGGCAGTACGGGTCTCGCCGTCGAAACTCCGGCACGTGCATCAACCGGTTATGTGCTGCGCCGGTCGGCGTGGGGTCAGGGTTATGCCTCTGAGGCCATGGCCTGCATGGTGGAGCTGGCTAAGCGGCATGACGTCGTCCGGTTGCAGGCCATTTGCCATGTCGATCACGTGGCTTCGGCGCGTGTGCTTGAGAAGTCCGGTCTGTCGTTTGAAGGGATCCTGCGAGCGCATACCGTCTTTCCCAATGCTGGACTTGCCTACCCGCAAGACGTGCGGTGCTTTGGCCGGGTCCTGGCGCGGGTTCGGGACGGAATCTGATGTCGCGGGATCTTCGCTGGTGCTCGACGCGGCCAACAGGTGGGCCACGTCAGGTTTGACCTGGTTTTTCTGGCGAGACGATACGAAGACCGCGGGAATGCGCAGGACAACGCCGGATATAGCGAGAAGTTCCGGGTAACGCTCGATACCCACCGGCGTCCCTCGTCCTGTTTGAGATGTCTGAGCGCGTCTGCTCCTGCGCAGGCTGTGAGTTACAGCGGACGCCACTCCTCCGGCTCTCTATAATCGCGCGGTTGCGCAGTTCACTGCGAAATTATCAGGCTGCTTTTCTGGCTGCCTGCAAACCGCCATTGTTTGGCGAGGACATATTGTGAGAATTGAAGATTTTGTTGACCCCTATCTGGGCAAGACATGGGGCGAACTGGGTGTTCGTGTACTGAGTTCGGGAAAACGTATCGCCGTGACGCTGGGTTATCCCGCAGCGGGACTGCAGGCGCAGTTGGCGGCTGACCTGGGACGGCATCTTGGTGTTGACGATCTTGAGCTGGACCTGCGTTTTTCGCCGGGCGAAGGCCGTGGTTTTGGCCGGGTTCGTCATATCGTTGCCGTGGCATCCGGCAAGGGTGGCGTGGGCAAATCAACGACGGCGGTCAATCTTGCGCTCGCGCTCGACAAGGAAGGCGCCAAGGTTGGTCTGCTCGATGCCGATATCTACGGTCCCAGCCAGGGGATGATGCTTGGGGTGCCGCAGGATCGACGCCCGGAAATGAAGGACGGCCAGACCATTTCACCCATCAAGGCACACGGCCTGAAGACCATGTCGATGAGTTACATGGTCACCGAACGCACGCCCATGGTGTGGCGCGGTCCGATGGTGTCCAGTGCCCTGCAGCAGATGCTGACGCAGACGGATTGGGGTGATCTCGACTATCTCGTGGTCGACATGCCCCCAGGTACCGGTGACATCCAGTTGACCCTGTCGCAGAAGGTGCCGGTGTCCGGCGCAGTGATCGTCACGACGCCGCAGGACATCGCACTGCTGGACGCTCGCAAGGGAATCGAGATGTTCCGTAAAGTGAACATCGAGGTGTTGGGTATCGTCGAAAACATGAGCTTTTATTGCTGTCCCAACTGCGGACATCAGGCGCAGTTGTTTGGTAAAGGTGGCGG
>JANNBJ010000136.1:0-1536 GCA_031385325.1 Gammaproteobacteria bacterium
GGAACTGCTGGATGGCGCCAAGGCCAAGGCCAAGGCATCGGGTCTATGGAACTTTTTCCTGCCCGATGCAGAAACCGGTGAAGGTCTCTCCAACCTTGACTACGCCTACATCGCAGCGGAACTCGGCAAATATGCACTGGCTTCGGAATCGCTGAACTGCAGCGCACCTGATACCGGCAACATGGAAGTGCTGGAACGAGTCGGCACCGCTGCGCAAAAAGAAACGTGGCTGAAGCCCCTGCTCAACGGCGAAATCCGCTCCGCCTACGCCATGACCGAACCGGGCCTGCCCTCCTCTGACGCGAAGAACATCAGCACGAGTGCTGCGCTCGAAGGTGATGAGTGGGTGATCAATGGCGAGAAGTTCTACATCTCCGGCGCTGGCGACCCACGCTGCAAGATCATGATCGTCATGGTGAAAACCAGCCCGAACGCTGCACCGAGCCGGCAGCAGTCCCAGATCCTGGTGCCCTTGCCGTGGCCGGGTGTCGAAATTCTCGAAGGCATGCAGGTGTTCGGTCACGACCATGCGCCACGTGGCCACATGCATCTGCGGTTCAACAACGTGCGGGTGCCCAAGGACAACATCCTGATGGGCGAAGGGCGTGGCTTCGAGATTTCGCAGGTTCGCCTGGGACCAGGACGTATCCACCATTGCATGCGCTCTATCGGTAAAGCCGAAAAAGCCCTGGAGCTGATGGTCAAGCGCGGCGCCACGCGTGAAGCCTTTGGCAAGCCGATCATCAAACTGGGCAAAAACCTCGAAGTGGTGTCGCGAGCACGCATCGAAATCAACGCCATGAAACTCGCAGTGCTGCAGGCCGCCAAGGCGATGGACGTACTCGGTAACAAGGAAGCACGCGTTTATGTCAGTGCGGTCAAAGCCATGGTGCCGGAGAAGGTTTGCGCCATCATCGATGCCGCGATCCAGATCCACGGCGCGACCGGCATTTCGCAGTGGACCCCGCTGGCAGAGCTTTACACCGACATGCGGCATCTGCGGTTCGCCGACGGTCCGGATGAAGTGCATCACATGGTGGTAGGCCGCGCTGAAGTCCAGAAGTACGGGCTCTGGTAGACGCGAATCTGGCAGCTGAAACTTCTTGAGAGACTGCTCTCTTCCCGGAGCAGTCTCTTCTGGGAACAGTCTCTCGCGGGAGTGGTATGTCATTCCGCACCTCAATGGTATGCGCTCTCATTGTTCTCCCCGGAGTTCTAATGGCCGCTGACAAGGCAACCAACGCTCTCGATACCTTGCGATCCCGGATTGCTTCAGGTGAGCTGCCCGGCGTTCATTCGGTTGTCGTTCGGCACAAAGGACAATCACTCGCAGATTGGTACTTTTCAGGCAACGACCAGACCATAGGAAAGGATCTGGGGGCAGTAGACTTCTCACCAACCACACTTCATGACGTGCGCTCCGTCAGTAAAAGCTTGGTGTCGCTGCTGGTTGGCATCGCCATGCAGGATGGGCTGATTACCAGCCTCGAAACCCCCGTCGTTGCCTACTTCCCCGAATATACCGACCTCCCCGCA
>JANNBJ010000140.1:0-31639 GCA_031385325.1 Gammaproteobacteria bacterium
ACCTGCTCTTTTTTTTTTTTTTTGTGGTTTTTTCGCTTATTTTCAGGTTTTCCGCCTGTGTGTGTGCCAGGGGGGGTTGCCCCCCAAGGGGCGTTCGCCCTTGCAATGCCCCCAAACGCCGCCAGACGCCTTGCAGAACTCGCTGAAATGACGCGAATCACCGACTCACGACACTAGCAGTGCCTGATCAAGATCCGCAATGATGTCGTCGATATGCTCAATCCCGACGGACAGGCGAATACCCTCCGGTGACACCCCTACGGCGCGCTGCTCTGCCTCGGACAGCTGACGATGGGTGGTTGACGCCGGATGACAGGCCAGTGACTTGGCGTCACCAATGTTGACCAGTCGTTTGAACATTTTCAGCGCATCATAGAACTTCACCCCGGCTTCAAAGCCTCCCCTCACACCAAACGTCAGGATTCCAGAGGCGTAGCCGCCCATGTATTTCCTCGCCAAAGCATGATTCGGATGCCCTTCCAGACCGGCATAACTCACCCAGCTGACTTTGCTGTGACCTTGCAGGTGTCTGGCCACGGCCAGTGTATTGGTGCAGTGTCGCTCCATGCGCAGTGGCAGCGTTTCTATGCCTTGCAGAATCTGAAACGCGTTGAACGGAGACAACGCCGAGCCGGTATTGCGCAGCGGTACCGTGCGGGCTCGTCCGATATAGGCAGCAGCACCAAAGGCCTGCACATAGATCACGCCGTGATAACTGGCTTCCGGCTGATTGAACATCGGATAACGCGCGGCATGTTCAGCCCACGGGAACTGACCTGAATCAACGATGATGCCACCCAGTGTGGTGCCGTGTCCGCCCATGTACTTGGTCAGTGAATGCACGACGATGTCGATGCCATGGGCGATCGGTTTCAACAGGGAGGGGGTGGCCACCGTATTGTCGGCAATGGTTGCGATACCCCGCCTGCGAGCCATCGCTGCAATCGCCGCCACGTCAACGATGTTGCCCGCAGGATTGCCAATGGTCTCCATGAAGATCGCCTTCGTTCGGCCGTCGATCAGCTTCTCGATCGCGGCCGGTGAATCATTCTCGGCAAACCGCACTTCAATACCCTGCTTTGGCAGCATGTGTGCGAATAACGTGTAGGTACCACCGTAGAGCTGGGGTACGGAGACGATGTTGTCGCCGATTTCAGCCAGGTTGAGCACGGCGTAGTTGATGGCGGCGCTGCCAGCCGACACGGCAAGCCCCGCGATACCACCCTCCAGCGCGGTTACACGCTGCTCGAGCACATCGTTGGTCGGATTCATGATCCGCGAGTAGATGTTGCCAGGTACCGCCAGATTGAAGAGATCGGCGCCATGCTGGGCATTGTCGAATTCGTAGGCGACGGTCTGATAGATCGGCACCGCAACCGCGTGGGTGGTGGGCTCGCTCTGATAACCGGCGTGAATCGCGATCGTCTGGTCTTTCATGCTTTCCTCGATGGCTCTTGTCTGAATCCGCATTCTGCCGTATCCACGTCGTCACGGGATATGTCCTGCGATAACTGTCCTGCGATAACATGGCCCGCTGACTCTCATGAACGTGGATACCAACCATGGAACTTTCTTACGGCCCGGAATACGAGAATTTTCGTACACAGGTTCGCGACTTTCTGCGCACCCACGGCTCCAAGGCGCCCAAGGCTGGTGGTTTGCGATCACCCGCGGCGAAAGACTGGCAGGCTCTGTTGATCGAAGAGGGGTACGCAGCACGGACCATACCCAAGGAATACGGAGGGTACGGCGCGCAGCCAGACATACTCAAGTCACGCATCATCGCCGAGGAGTTTGCCACCGCGCAGGTTCCGGGAGGTCTGGGAGGCCAGGGAATCTCGATGCTGGTACCAACACTCCTGGAGTTAGGTACGCAAGCCCAGAAACAGCAGTTCATCGCGCCAACCATTCGTGGCGAAATGCTGTGGTGCCAGGGATATTCCGAACCCGGAGCGGGCAGCGACCTCGCCAGTCTGCGCACGGCGGGAGTGCTCGATGGCGACGATTGGGTGATCAATGGCCAAAAAATCTGGACCTCCACCGCGCACCTGGCAGACTGGATCTTCTGTCTCGTCCGCACCGAACCCGATGCACCCAAGCACAAGGGAATTTCCTTTCTGCTGTTCAACATGAAAACACCGGGTATCGAAATCCGTCCGCTGGTCGATATGACCGGCAATGCCAATTTCAACGAAGTCTTTTTCACCGACGTTCGGGTGCCCAAGAACCAGATCGTCGGCCAACGTGGCCAGGGCTGGGCAGTGGCCAACAGTATTCTCGGCTTTGAACGGGATTCGCTGGGCGATCCAAACGCTACCTTGTCCCGGCTGAACCGGTTGTTCGAACTCATGCAGGAAGAGACTGTCGACGGCACTCGTGTCATCGACAATGCAGCGATGCGCGATCGCGCCATGCAGATCCAGGGACGGGTCATGGCCATGCGGTTCAATGAACTGCGGGTCCTGTCGGCAAAGGTCAACAACAAAAACGACGCCTCACTGGCTCGGCTGATTGGCAAGCTGCAGGGCACGGAACTGCGTCACGATCTGGAAGGGCTCGGTATCGACGTGATGGGTGAAATCGGCCTGGCCTACAAGGACAACCCGCTGCTGCGTGACGCCGGCATGTGGCAGTACCACTACATGTTCTTCCTCGGCCTCATCATCGGCGGTGGCACCTCACAGATTCAGAAGAACATCATCAGCGAACGCGGTCTGGGCATGCCACGCGAACCCCAGGTCATCACCGCACAGGCGGAGAAAAAATAGTCATGGAATTTGGTCTCTCTGAAGAACAGGTGCTGCTGGTCGACACCGTTCACAAGTACCTGGACACGTCAGCACAGTTGGCGCGCGTGCGGGATTTTGCAGTCAAGCCCAACGACGCTGATATCTGGCGGGGCCTGATCGACATTGGCATTGGCGGTCTGCTGGTTCCCGAAGCGCACGGAGGTGTCGGGCTGGGTTTTGTCGAAGCTTCGATCATCGCCGAGATACTCGGCGCCCACGTCACGCCATCACCGTTTTTCGGTACGGCCGTGGTGTTGCCATCGGTGCTCAATCGCGTTGATCCGGATTCGAGTCTGCTCGGCGAGATCGCCAGCGGCACGCTGCGTTGTGGTATTGGCCTGGCCGAAGCCAACGGTGCCCGTAATGGCGCCGCCATCGTCAATCGTGGTGGCAAACTCACGGGCAGGGCGCTGTTTGTCATCGATCCCTTGGCCAACGTGTTTCTGGTTAGCGATGCACAGCGATGTCTCTACCTGGTTGAAGCGGGAGCAGCCGGCCTGTCGACCCGACCACTCACCAGCATCGATGCAACCCGGCCGGTGTTCGAACTGACCCTCGGCAATACGCCTGCCCGCAAGCTCTCGAACTCGCCGGAAGATCTGCTCTGCGCGCTGGATGTTGCGCGCGTGATGCTGGCCGCCGATACGCTGGGGGCGGCGCAGAACATGCTGAACCAGGCGGTGATGTATGCCGGACAGCGCGAACAGTTCAACCGACCGATCGCAACGTTTCAGGCGGTGAAACACATGTGCGCAGAAATGGCCGCAGAGCTTGAACCCTGCCGCGCCTTTGTGTGGTATGCCGCGCACGCCCTCAACACATTGCCTGCCGAGGCCCGTCTGACTGCTTGTCATGCAAAGGCTCATCTTGCCGAGGTTGGACAGTTTGTCGCCAGAACTGCCACCGAGGTGCATGGTGGCATGGGGTTCACCGATCTGGTCGGTTTGCATTACTGGTTCAAGCGCATTGGCTTCAATCGACAGATGCTGGGTACACCAGAACGACTACGCGAAGAAGCAGCCAGGCTGCAGGGGCTGGTTGCATAACAATGACCGACAACTACAGTTCCCTGCCGATCCTGCCGCTCAAGGATACGGTGGTATTTCCCCACATCGTTGCGCCATTGTCCGTCGGACGACCACGTTCACTGGCAGCCGTGCAGGCAGCGGCTGACAATTCCCGCACCTTTCTGGCGGTTGCGCAGCGCGAAGGCGACATCGAAGACCCGACCATCGATCAGCTGTACCCGGTTGCGACGCTGGTCACCATCAATCGAATCGAGAAGCGCAAACAAGGCGCTCAGGTGATCGTGCAAGGTGAACGGCGTGTGCGCCTGCTCATGGCTGCCGATTCAGAAGGCTATCTGTCGGCCAACTACGAGCCACTGCCCGTCCTCGGTTTTCCGGTGGAAGGCCCGGAACAGGCGGAAGTCGACGCCCTGCTGCGAGAAAACCAGCAGCTGTCGCAGCGCATCGCCCTGCTCTATGACCAGGAAAACGGGCAGCAGATCTATCAGCAACTGGTGGGTGGAATCACAGATCCCATTGCCCAGATGTATCGTATTGCCTCCCTCGCCAACCTCACGGTCGCCCAGGAGCAACACGTGCTCGAACAGGACACCACACGGGATCTGATGCAGGCGGTGCACGATATCCTGCAACATGAATTGCGGGTGACTGAAGTTCGTCGTCAGATCGCTGAAAAGGCGCAGGGGGATCTGGAAACCCAACAGCGTGAACATGTCCTGCGACAACAGAAAAAGGCCATCGAACAGGCGCTGGGAGACGGTGATGATGATGGGGACGAACTCGACGCCCTCAAGGCAAAACTGGATGAAGCGCAGCTAACTGACAAAGTGCGCACTGAGGTCAATCGGGAATTCAAACGCCTGAAACGGATGTCGGCCAATGCCGCCGATTATCAGGTGGCCCGCAGTTATCTTGAGCTGGTCGCCGAGCTGCCATGGCACGAGCGCACCACCGATCTGCTTGATCTTGGCAACGCACAGACTGTGCTCGATGAAGATCACTACGGTCTCACCGAGATCAAGGAACGCATTCTCGAAACGCTGTCCGTCATGCGGCTGAACCCCGAAGCCAAGGCGCCGATCATGTGCCTGGTGGGTCCACCAGGCGTTGGCAAGACCAGTCTAGGCCAATCGATTGCCCGTGCCATGGGTCGAAAGTTCGAGCGACTCTCCCTCGGCGGCATGCATGACGAAGCTGAATTGCGCGGCCATCGACGCACCTACATTGGTGCCATGCCGGGTCGCATCATCCAGGCCGTGCGCCGCGCCGGCGTTCAGAACCCCATCATCATGCTGGACGAAATTGACAAACTCGGACGTGACTTTCGCGGCGATCCCTCTGCGGCACTGATGGAAATCCTCGATCCGGCACAGAATCGGGAGTTCCTCGACAACTACCTGAATCTGCCTTACGACCTGTCAAAGGTCATGTTCATCACCACGGCCAATACGCTCGACGGTATTCCTCGCCCGCTTCTTGATCGCATGGAGATACTCGAACTCTCCGGCTACAGCGACCTGGAAAAACATGGCATCGCACGGCAATACCTGATTCCTCGTCAGATTCGCGAAGCCGGGCTGACCGCTCAGCAATTGACGATCAATGATGATGCACTCACCTTCCTGGCGCGACGCTACACACGGGAAGCCGGTGTGCGAGAACTGGAGCGCACACTCGGGCGCCTGGCACGCAAACGGGCACGTATGGTGGTGGATGCTTCCGATACTTCTGCGCCTCTGGATTCCGCAGCAATTCGCACCCTGCTCGGTCCGGAAAAATTCAAACCCGATCAGGGGCGCGGCCCGATGCGAGCAGGCGTGGCCACCGGGCTCGCCTGGACGGAAGTGGGTGGCGATGTTCTCTACATCGAGGCTTCGCTCACGCCGAAGGATGAAAAAGTCACCCTCACTGGGCACCTCGGGCAAGTCATGCAGGAATCGGCGCGGGCAGCTCGCAGTCACATCTGGTCGGTCGCCGAAACCCTCGGTATCGATCGCGCCCGCATCGAAAACACAGGGGTCCACGTTCATGTGCCAGCCGGAGCGGTTCCCAAAGACGGCCCATCTGCCGGCGTCACCATGGCGACGGCGCTGGTCTCGGTCTATCTGGACCGGCCGGTGCGCAGTGACGTGGCGATGACAGGTGAACTCACACTGGCAGGTCTTGTGCTGCCGGTCGGCGGTATCAAGGAAAAGGTTCTGGCGGCCCACCGGGCTGGCATCAGGCATGTCTTCCTGCCGCGCGAAAACGAGGCTGACCTGGACAAGCTTCCGCCATCCGTGCGCGCTGATCTCACGTTCACACTGATCGACAAGCTTGAGGATGTTCTGCCGAGCGCGCTTGAGCCCGCACAACCTGTCCACTAACA
This sequence comes from Gammaproteobacteria bacterium, assembly GCA_031385325.1. Taxonomy (GTDB): domain Bacteria; phylum Pseudomonadota; class Gammaproteobacteria; order Pseudomonadales; family Azotimanducaceae; genus SYFY01. The sequence continues at coordinate 6,186 of JANNBJ010000140.1, forward strand.
AAGAACTACACACTCAAGCAGTACTATGAAGAAGTATTCCATGCGTCAAGGATTTGCGCTCCTGCTGTTGGTTCTGCCGATTCTGTCGACCGCCAGCGACCTTGCCTGGTACGTCGCTGGCCGGACCAGCATCGGCCGAATGGTGATGAAAAATGCCGATCACAACGGCAGCGTCGGCACTGGAGTCCCGATTCAGGGCATCACGGACGGTGAGTTTCTGGAAACGACCAAACGCGATTACTCCAACGGGATCGGTGGTGCGATCGGCTTTGACCGTGGCGACTGGCGTCTGGAAAGCGAATTGTTGTGGCGCTACCGTTCCGACTGGGACCTTGCAGCGCCGACACCATCCGACGGTACCGTCACGCTGTTCCGCACGAACTATGGCACCACTACCCTGTTCCTCAACGTGATGCGTCGTGGCGCGTTTGGCGGGCGCTGGTTTTGGGAAGCCGGCGCAGGTGTCGGGATGGTGCGCAAAGCCTATGACAGTGAACTCGACAAACGCAGCGATACCGGTGGCAGGCTTTCGGACGTCCAGATCAAGGAACGCAGCACTGAAACAGACGTTGGCTGGCAATTGCTGGCGGGTGTCTCACGCAGGATCGGTGAGCACTGGAGTGTGCACCTGCGCTACCGACATGCTGACTTTGGCGACCTGCAGGCTGGTCCCTACCAACCGCGCAGTGAACGAGTTACCGCCGATCTGGACGCCCACGAAGCGACCCTGGGATTCGAGCGCAGCCTGTAGTCGATGCGCGGATTTCCATGCGATACTCCGCCCCCTCCTGAGCCAGTCGCCTGCGTCTCAGGGCATACCAAAAACAAGTTCGGAGAGTAGACATGAGCGCAGACGGCACCTGGAACACCACCATGAACACCCCGATGGGCGCACAGCAAGGCACCCTGACACTGGCTGCTGCTGGCGGCGCACTGAACGGCAAGCTGAGTAGTCCACAGGGCGAAATCGCGATCATGGATGGCAAGGTAGACGGCAACAACGTCACCTGGAAAGCCAACATCACCTCGCCAATGGCACTGACTCTCGAGTTCAGCGCAACCGTTGACGGTGACAAGATGAGCGGCAACGTCAAGCTTGGCGCATTCGGTAACGCAACCTTCAGCGGTACGCGCGCCTGATGTAGTCCGTCAGATGGCCAGTGGAGGTCTCGAGCTTAGATGAGCTGGGAAAAAGAGATCGACGAGCTTCGTGCTCGTGAAACACTGGCCTTTGCCATGGGCGGCGAAGACAAAATCGCCCGCCAGCATGAATTCAACAAGCTCACCATCCGCGAACGTATCGCGGCCATTGCGGATCCGACGAGTTTTCACGAAATCGGCACGCTTGCCGGTGTCGGCGAATACAACGCTGACGGTGAACTCAAATCCTTCCGACCCTCCAATTTCATATTCGGTACCGCCGAGATCGATGGTCGGCCTGTGCTTCTGTCCGGTGATGACTTCACCGTGCGCGGTGGATCTGCAGAAGCCTCCATTCCTGGTAAACGGTTGCGTGCCGAAGGCCTTGCACTTGAATTGAAACTGCCGCATATCCGTCTGGTGGATGGCATGGGCGGTGGTGGATCGGTGAAGACCATCGAAACGGCCGGTCGTACCTACATTCCGGAAGTCCGTGGTTGGGAAACCGTGGTGCGGCATCTCGCCGTTGCACCGTCCGTATCACTCGCACTCGGTTCGGTCGCGGGTATCGGTGCTGCGCGTGTGGCGACCAGTCACTACTCCGTCATCGTCCGGGACAGCGCGCAGATGATGATCGCAGGTCCCGCGCTGGTCGACTGGGCAAGCCTCGGTGACGTCAGCAAGGAAGAACTGGGCGCGTCAAAGATTCACACGCGCAATGGTGCCATCGATGACGAAGTTGAGAGCGAAGCCGAAGCATTCGAGGCCGCGCGCAGATTCCTTTCGTATCTGCCGTCCTGTGTGGACGAACTGCCGCCCGTGACCGATTGTGTCGATCCTATCGATCGTCGAGATGAACGCCTCATCTCCATCGTGCCGAAAGATCCGCGCAAGGTGTACGACATGTTTCATGTCATCAGCGGCATTGTCGACGCCGGATCATTTTTTGCAATCGGCAGACGCTGGGGCCGCTCCATCATCACCGGCTTTGCGCGTCTCAATGGCATACCGATCGCGTTGTTTGCGGAGAACCCGAAAATCTACGGCGGGGCCTGGACTGCAGACGCCTGCCGCAAGCTGATCCGCTTCATGGACATTGCGTCCACCTTTCATCTGCCACTCGTGCATCTCGAAGACTGCCCAGGCTTCCTGATCGGCAAGGAGTCAGAAGAAGCCGCCACCATTCGTTTTGGCTCACAGGCATTTGCTGCGCTTGGCCAGGCCACTGTGCCGTTTGCCTGCGTCATCATCCGCAAGGCTTTTGGTGTGGCCGGAGCCGCCAACCACAAACCAGGCAGCGAACATTTCCGCATGGCGTGGCCATCGGGAGACTGGGGCTCGTTGCCGATCGAAGGTGGCATCGAAGTGGCGTACAAGGCAGAACTTGCAGACAGCCCCGATCATGACGCACACCTCGCCCGCATCAAGGATCGTCTGAACAAGCTCCGCTCCCCGTTTCGCAGCGCCGAGTATTTCGAGGTGGAAGAAATCATCGACCCGCGCGACACCCGTCGACAACTTTGTCAGTGGGCGGCACTGGCCAGAAGGGCTCTACGTCCGGTGCCACCCAGCTTCTGGTTCCGACCCTGATCACGCGCCTTCCCTGGAGCGATGACGACTGCCTGAAGCTGCGTATGCCCACCACTCAACCACATCGTTCATGGTCACGCGCTTTGCTGGTTCTAGCCGTGACGCTGCTCGTCACGGCGTGTACCTCGACGCCGACACCCGATCTGGATCAGCTGTTCCGAAGTGACCAACCCATCAAGGTCGAAGGCGAATTCATACAGCCTCCGGTGGTAATCATTCCAGGCTTGTTGGGAAGCCGGTTGATCGACGCGCGGTCCGGCCAGGAGCAATGGCCCGGTGGCACTTTCGACGTCGCCTTCTCTCAATACGAAGCCATCGAAATGCCGATTGATGGCAATACCGTCACCCCGGATGCTTTGCCCAGTAATCTGGTCGCTGGAGGAATCGCCGAATCGGCACTGGGTCGGGATTTCTACGGCCACATCATCGACACACTGGTCAGGTACGGTGGTTATCAGCGTGCTGACGTTGGTGAACCTGTCAGCACACCCAATGAACGACGTGTTTATGTGTTCGACTACGACTGGCGACAGGACAACGTCACCACGGTCCGAACACTCGCGAAGTTCCTTGAGGCCATTCGTCGCGACTACAACGACCCGGCCCTGAAGTTCGATGTCGTCGCCCACAGCATGGGTGGTCTCATCACTCGTTACTTCCTGCGTTACGGCACTGAAGATGTGCTGATCGACAACCACCTCAAGGTGACGTGGGCAGGGGCAGACTGGCTGAACAAGGTCATTCTGCTGGGTACACCCAACCTTGGGTCGCTGTCTGCAATCGAGGGGTTTGTACTCGGTCAGAAAGTCGGATTTTCGCGGATACCCCAGGAAGTCGTCGCGACGATTCCAAGCACTTACCAACTGTTCCCGCATCGCATCGTCAACTGGTTGATCGACAGCCGCGGACACCCGATGGACGCTGATGCATTCGATATCGCCACCTGGCAGAAGTACCAGTGGAACATTTTTGACCCGGTGGTACGGGATCGCGTCATCAAGCGTCGTGGCGAGGAGTACTACGCCAATCTGACCCAGCGATTCGTTCAGTATGCAGAGCGTGCGCGTCGGTTCAGCTGGTCGCTGACAGTATGCCCGGACTACGACGAATCATTGGGGAAATGCGAAACAGGCGCAGTTGAGCCACCACTTCGGTTGGTCGTCTTTGGGGGCAGTTGTACGCAGACGCCGGCGCGAGCGATGCTGGAAACGATCGATGGCAAACCGCAGCTTCGTCTACGTCCTTCGGAAGTCTCGTTTCCACACCATGGCCTCAATCTGGATCAACTCATGCTCCAGCCCGGCGATGGCACCGTCACCAAACCTTCACTGCTGGCGCGAGACGCTTTGAATCCGCTGACCCCACGCCACGCCTACTCCTACTTTCCGCTCGCCTATGCGTTCCTGTTATGTGAACAACACGCGATGCTGACCGGAAACGTGCACTTTCAGAACAACCTCCTGGACGTACTGTTGACACGAGCATTACCGTGGGAACTCCACCTGGATCATACGAATCGAAAGTGAGGCGTCAGCACGTGGTGATAGAGGCATCATGCGATGACTGAGGGCATCTCACTTTTCGGGTTGCTGATGCCCGCCATCATCTACGGGTTGATCCTGGCGTTGCATCTATTGCTTCCGGCGCGTCGTATCTCTGGTTACGTCATCGACCCGCTGACTGCGTTACCCCAGGTTTATCGACTCAACGGTCTTCTGGTATTGATCATCGTGCTCGGTGGCTTCCTCCTCGCAGCGGCTGTCGGCTGGATCGATCCTGCGTGGTTCTATCACGCGCGATGGTCGCAGCTGATTGGCGCTTGCGTGCTTGGACTGGTCTACACGCTGGTGCTGGTACTACCTGCACCTCCCACCGGCAAAGGACTTCTGAAAGATCTGTTTCTCGGTCGCATTGAAAACCGTCAGGTTTTCGATCCCATTGAAAACCGAAAGGTTTTCAGTCCCATTGAAAACCGTCAGGTTTTCGGCTGGGCAGACACCAAGATGTATCTGTATCTCGCCGGCGCAGTCATGCTCGCATTGAACTCCGTGTCATTTGCCGTCGCTCATCACCAGATGTTCGGTGAGCAGGCAAATCCCGGTGTGACTGTACACGCAGGGTTATTGCTGCTGTTTGTGGTTGACTATCTGTGGTTCGAACGGGTGCATCTGTACACCTACGATCTGTTTGCCGAGCGTCTGGGCTTCAAGCTCGCGTGGGGCTGTCTGGTGTTCTATCCATTTTTCTATCCTGTCGGGCTGTGGGGAACCGCCGACTTGGCGATGCCTGCAACAATCGCAGGTTCTGGCGGCTACTGGTCAGTCATGTCGATCAGCTTGTTTGGGCTGGGTTGGGCTCTGGCGAGAGGGGCCAACATGCAGAAGTACTGGTTCAAGCGGGATCCAGCTCGCGTCTTCCTGGGCTTTCTGCAGCCAGAGGTGATAGGCAACGGTTCGCTACAACTCCTGTGCAGCGGTTACTGGCGTGTCTCCAGACACATCAACTACCTTGGAGAAATATTGATGGCGGTGGGGATAGCTGCGTCGCTCGGTCACCTCGACTCGGTGTGGCCCTGGCTCTACCCGCTCTATTATGTGGCGCTGCTAATCCCACGGGAGAGGGACGACGATCGACGCTGCGCCGAAAAATACGGCGCGCTCTGGACCGAATACAAACGCCAGGTACCCTATCGGATCATCCCCGGCATCTATTGACTTGCAATGTCGGTGAAGCCCCGCTTCAGCCGACCTGCTTCGACCAGCTGATCGATCACAATGCCATCATGACTCGGCACCATGGTCACATCGGGGTTGGCTTCGGAAAGAGCCTTGAACGCTTTCAACCAACTGAAAACAGCTGCTCGATCTTCATCGACAATGAGGTCCCCCACCAGACGAGAACGTGCACGGGTTTCGCGCCAGTTTCGATCCAGGGATGAAATGTCGCCCATGAACAGATATTCGCTGCCGTCTGCAAACTGAACAAAAACCAGCTGAGAACCTGGCGTATGACTCGGCGCCTTGACGAGCACAACACCAGGAGCGATGGGCAGCATGCCTTGATAGATGAGCGGCTGAAACGATTCGCGACTGCCGGTCGGCCAGACCACTGGCGCGGTTCGCTCGGCATTGTCGAACTGCTCCTTGGTGATCATGGCCCTGAGCAGGATTACCGCCCAGTCAGGCGAGAGGAGCAATCCACCGATGTGATCGTTGTGTTCATGGGTCACAACGATGGCGAAAGCGCTTCGTAACGCGCCAGAAACTCGCTGTTGGGCCGCAGCATCGAAATCCTGGACCCCCATTGCGTTGGCGGCATCCTGAGAGTAACCGGTATCAATGATGATCTGTCGATCGGGGGCGTTGACCTGAAAGGCATGCACCGCAATTTCATTCTCACCCCACCCCCCACCGGCAACCATCACCAGCGCAGGCAGGCCGCGACGGGAAATGGTCTCGACGGCAATGGACACCGGCTTTTCGCCGGGAATCGAATTCGCTGCATCACGCAGCGAGGTGATCTCCAGTGGTGCTGTGTCCGAAGGAGGTCGGTTGTCGTTGAGCAGCCAGTAATACGCGGCACCCAGAACCAGCGCTATACCGATCAGCCATGACATGCCACGACGTCCCATTCAAATCCGCCTTGTTGGCCTGTTCGGACGAGTTGCATCCGAGCCAGTGCGATACGAAAGATGATAGCCCGTTACGGGCTTTCGGGGTTGTCGCCCGCGGGCTGTGAACTGCCTTGCGCCATCGCGTCAGACATGGCCTTGAACTGGGGGAATCGTGTGGCGATCTCGGCGAGCGCGTCGTTCACATCCGGCGCTTGTCCTGCCTCACCCTGTCCTTCTCTACCAATGGACGGGGAGGTTCCCGGCACCTGACTCTGGCCTCTGGATGAACCAGTGTACTTCGAGATCAGTACGGCCGTTGGCGACGAACCAGCAGCTCGGTCGGGCGATTGCGTGGTGGGTGGGTTACCGGTGAACGCGGTCTTGGGCACTGTCATGACTTCGGCGATGGCAATCGTCTGGATGTCCTTGTCATCGACCCCAGCCGGTTTTGCATCACTGAATTGCCAGACCCCTTCGGCGTCTTTCCAGCGATACGCCTGATTGGCCGGCTTCACCGCCTCGGCCACATCCTTCACAGAGTCCGGGACCCAGTCCTCCGCCGTCATGATGGGATCACCTGTCGGCCCCTTCACGAGCATCGGCGCGATGACGAGTCCGCCCACCAGAAGAATCAGCATGACAATGAAGGTCGGTTTCATCGGCGTTTCAAATCAGGTTGGCAGGAAGTGCACAGGATAGCTGATCGTGGTGGTGCGGACGTCGCGATTGCCAAAATCAAACATGCGCACGCGGCTGACAATACGTTCAACCAGCGTCGGGTCTGCCAGTTCACTGGCAACCACCTGGCAGTTCATCACTTCACCGGTCGGACTGATGACCAGCTCCAGAACCACTTTGCCTTGCAGCGATGGATCAGCGCGCAGCGCTCGGTTGTAGATCGCGAAGATGGACCCTTTGTTGCTGTCGAAAACACGACGAATGTCTTCGATGCTTCGACTGCGAGCGTCCCCGGCGGTACCCGTACCATTGTCGCTGGATGCTGTCGACGAAGCCCGCACCCCACCGGCGCCGATCGCGCCATCGGAAGCGGCAACCCTGGTCGTCTCACGGCCAGACAACGCAACCCCACCGGTATCACGCGACAATGCCGAGACATTCACGCCTGCACTGCGAGTGCCGGTTTTCGACGTAATCAACGATCGATCAATTGTCGCCGCTTCGCCGGTGCCACGCTGTATCGACGCGGTGTCCTGAAGTTTGGAGACATCAACCGATTCACGCATATCTGCAAACGCATCCTTGAACGCGAGCAGTCCCGACTCCCGGGCCTTCTCACGGACGTCCGCAACCTGTGGTTCCGGCGTCGGCGCAATCACCTTGGGCTTCTGCTGTACCGGGACCGGTTTGACTTCCGGGATCACCTTGGGCTTTGGCCTGGGTGGCTCGGGGATGACGATGGGCTCAGGCTTGTCGAGCAGAATCTGCGCAAGATCAACAGGCAGTTCCTGTCGCTCTTCCTTCACCGGCTGCGGTAAATCGAACAACGGAACAGCAATTCCGACGGTAATCACCGCAGTCAGGCAAATGCCCAACCAGCGCCTGAAGACGCGGACATCCTGGCGATCAAGCGCCCAGGGCAAATCAAAATAATGAACGTGCGCAACCGCCGTCATGTCGCAACTCCTTCTCCTGGTGCAGCCCCTGCCGGTGTCGGCAGTTCGGGTGCACCAACTTCGAGACGATTCACCGCCAGCGATATCTGCGTAAATGCCGTGTTCTGACAAGTCAGCATGATCTGCTTGAGCAACCAGTACGGAATTTCGCGATCACCCATGATGGTGACCAGAAACCCGTCTTCAGGAATTTCGCCCTGGCGTGCAGCTTGAAAGTCGAGTTCCTGCTTGAGTGCGGGGATGACCTTGTCTTGCGCGGACACGAGCGACCCAACCGATGCAATGCTCTTGCCTTGCACGATCAGATCATCAGCGTTGATCGAAATCACCAGCCGATTGACCGGACGCTGCTCGGACGTTGAGTCGGGCAATTTGATATCTGACTGCGTTTCCAACACCTCGACTTCCGATGAATTCACCATCAGGAAGAACACGAGGATGGTGAAGATATCCATCATCGACACGAGATTGAGCGTGGCGACCTTGCGGGATTTTTTTTGCTGCTGGCGACGACGTGTGTGGTGGAACGCACTCACGATGCTGCTCCCCTGTTGGCAGAAGGGCTGGCAGCGGCTGTCATCGATACCTGCGTTTGCGCTGGCGGCGTACTACCCAGTGATACCACCGGGAAGAGTTCCGCATTCACGACGTCAAGTCCCTGCACGACGGCATGCGACCGCACGCGATCCATGACACTGACCAGTGTCTGATAGTTGGTATCGTCTTCCAGAAGAATCGTGATGTCACGCTTCTCTGGCATGCGAGTCTTCAACTCGGTAAGGACCAGTGTCAGCGTTGCGTAGTCATGACCTTTTTCAGTGATTGGCAACGTCTTGATGGCGCCACCACGGCCGTCACCCACCACGATGCGGTCACCATGAACGGTCACCTCGAGATGCACGAGATCAGGGTCAAATTCTGCGCTGTTTTCTCCAGATGGAAAGTTGAGATCGATAACGCTGGTGTGGGTAAACACCATCGTCAGCAACAACACCGGAACCAGCACGATCATGAGATTCATGAACGGTGTAACTTCCAGTTCCGCATCCTCTTCCGTCATTCTTCTTGAATGTCGTCGACGTAACATGCGCAAGTCCTCTCGATTGCGGTCAGCTGCCCAACTAGATTCTGGACGAAATGGGTGGGGCTACAGGTTTTGCACGACCAGCCTGTTCGAGGATGTTCACGCACTTAACCATGGCAATCTCGAGGCTCTCAACAATTGAACTCGTCTTGCTTTGCAGCATCGAGTGAATCAGCAACAGCGGAATCGCGACCACCAGTCCAAACGCAGTCGTATTCATGGCTACCGAGATACTCTGTGACAGCAGCGCCGCCTTCTCAGCCGGATCTGCACTCGCGACCGCGGAGAACGCTGCTATCAGACCGATGATCGTACCGAGCAGACCCAGCAGTGTGGCGATGTTGGCGAACGTCGCCAGATACGGCGTGCGTCTTTCAATATTCGGCAGAATCTCAAGCAACCCTTCTTCCATCGCATACTCGATGTCCTCACGCTGACGCGCGCCAGAAGAAAACCGGTTGACACCATCGGCAACGATACGGCTCATTGCTGACTTGGACGCCCGTGTGACACTGGCCAGCTCCTGCACCTTGCCGTTTTGCAACAGGGGCAACATGGCGTTGAAGTCGCGGCGGTTCACGCGTATCTGATTTGCCAGATACAGCCACCGCTCCGCAGCAATGGCGATGCCGATCGCGAGCACGATCGCTATCGGGTACATGAAAAGTCCTCCTTCCTGGAAGAAGGCAATCAGTCCGGTCGTAGAATCCATAGTCGTCTCCTTGAATAAACCGCGCTACTGACAAATCCGTCAACGGCGTCCGTACTTGCTTTGCGTGGGAAACTCTCCCAGGCCCCGACGGCCACTGAATTCCAGTGCCGCCATTTTTTTCCAATCAGTCTTCGGTCTGCTCCATTTGCTCCAGCGCGTCGCGATACTTGAGTTCACGTTGATAGGCTGCTGGCTCAACGCGCTTGAACACACGCTGATCATCCAGTCCGGCACTGAGTTCCAGGGCCGGCCGACCGTTCGAGCTCTGCCAGGGAAGGATATACAACACCTTCGGCAGCTCCTGGTTGCCAGAGATCACGGTTTCATTCATTCGCACGCGATCTGCCGCAGATTTCTCGTCAGCTTGTACCGAACCAAGACTAGTCAGGATCAAGGCGACCATGACGACGTCACGGGTTTTCATGTGTTCAGTCTCCGTTCCAGCTCAGCTACCCAGCCGCGCACCTTTGGCTCAGGCTCAGGGCTGAGCTCCAGATATTGGCGATAGGCAATCAGCGCGTCTTGCATTCGACCCAGGTACAGCTCATAGAGAATGCCGAGGTTGTAATAGGTATCTGCATGAGAAGGCGAGACAGCCAGGCACGCCTGGTACATCTCCTGTGCCGCAGTGAACTCACCCAGCTTGCGTAGCAGTACACCGTATTCCGTGTAGGCAACACAGTTGGACGGATTCGCCGCCACAGCCTTGTCGAGTGCTTCTCGCGCGGCAACGTAGTTCTCATCCTGTATGTCCAGACGAGCCAGATTGATCCATGGTCCTGCGAGCGCAGGTTCAGCCTGGGTTACCTTCACCAGCAACTCCCGAGCCGCCGCACGATTGCTGGCGCGAATCTGGTCAAGTGCTGCCTGGTAGGTCGCTTCGACTTCCGCTTTCACAACGGGTTGTTCAACGGAGTCCGCTGCCATTCGCTTGTCGGTCCTGTCATTACCCATGCCAGGCACGATCGAGAGCGGGCTGGACCCCGCACAACCCTGGAGCAGTCCGGCGACAGCAATCGTCAGCGCGCTGCGTATCAATATTCTGGTCAGCTTCGTTGTAGTCATGCTGAACACCTCAACAACGGATTCAATGAATGGATTCGACATACGCCGTCTCGAGTTCGACCTTGTCGAATCGGGCCGGCAGCATGCGCTTGAGTTCGGCAAACGAGCGCTTGACCCACTCGTCATAAATTCCTTCCCAGCTGCGTTGCATGTTGATTTCATGCAGGGCAATCGCTTTTTCCTCGAACGGGTAAGCCTCTTCTTCAAGCAGCAACACATACTGTTCGAGCTCCGCCGCATTCAAATCGCGGGGCCGCTCCGAATCGATGATCGCCTTCGCAAGCGCCGTGTACAGATCCGCAATCTGGAACGTCGCTCCCGTCACAAACTCCTGTACCTTGTACCCCGCGATACGTTCATATGCTGCGACGGCGTGCTCAAGCGCGGCCTGTTTTTGCTTGAGGCTGCGCGCCAGCGGTTGTTGCAGACGAACCGCATCGAAAGCCAGTCGTTCATCAGCGACCAGCGCAAAATCTGCTTCTGCAGCAAGCGTCGTGGTTCTCGATGAATTTTGTGTACCCGCACGACCATGGGCGCTGACCAGCTCGCGCTGCCAACGTCTGCGTTGATCGGGGTCACCTAGCTGATCGGCGAGCGTAGCCAGCTGATGCAGTGCTTCCATGCGAATGGCAAATGGCTCACTGAAGTTCCTGGCATAGAGTTCGAATTGGACCAGCGCCAGTTTCTTCTGACCCGCTGCCAGATAGAGCTCGGCCGCACGATAACGGGACTGACGACGTACTTCTGCGTCGCCTTCGGTGTCCGCCAGCCGAACAAACTCTGTTGCCGCCGCTAACCCGTCACCGCCTTTTTCGTGCATTGCCGCGAGGCGAACACTGGCATCCTTGAGCAGGGCATGATCAGGATGCTGTTGTCTGAGTTGCGCAAGCAGTTTTGCAGCGCCAGCGGTGTCACCCTGCTTTTCCTTCAATGCAATGGCATCAAACGCTCCTCGAACCGCAAGTTCAGCGTTGGCGTCGATCGCGGCGAGGCGAAGATAGTGTTCGGATGCCGCATCAAGGTCTTCACTGGCCTCAGCCAGTTCACCTTGTTTGTATACTGCTGCAAGCAGTCTTTCCGTAGTTTTCTTCCGGGTATCCTCATCACCGGACAACGCCAGCAACTGGCGATAGGACTGTTCGCTGCCCGCATAGTCCTGCGCTTCGAACCGGCCGTGTCCGACAATGGACAACGCCGTTTCGCGCAAGCCTTGTTCCGCAGTCGGCCAGGAATCGAGCAGGTTCTGCGCAAGTTTCATTGCCTGCGCATACTCGCCCAGCGAAAACAGGCTGTTGGCAGCGGATGCCTGGACGGCGGCCGCCCGCGGGTCATCACGGAATTGCAGGGCATACTCGATCTGCGCATCGATCTGCAGACGCAAACCAAGTTCGTCGCCCTTGTTGGCCTGTTGGCCATTCATTTCACCGAGACCGAGAATCGCCGCGTAACCGGCATCCGCGGCTTCCGGTGCATCGACATGTTCCCTTGCGACATGCTGATACGCGGTGACCGCGCGCTGATGTTCGCCGGCCTCGGTATACAACTCACCCAGCAGGAAGGTGTAACGGGGAACCGTCGCATCATTGGGGAAAGTACGCAGCGATTCTTCGTACCAGCGTGCTGCAGCAAGGTAGTCGTCGCGGTTGGCACGCCCTTTTTTCGCCTTCGCCTGTACCTTCGCATGTGCGTGGCTGGCCAGTACATTCAGATAGTCGCGAAGTACGTCGCCATACTCATCAGCCGCATTTTCTTCGTGCTCGGCCCAATAGGGGCTGTCGATACCGAAGCGAGTGACGAACATTTCCTGCTGCTTGAGCACATCACTGGGAAAGCCACCGGCGTGCAGAACGCGGATCAACTCCTGCTGCGCAATTGGCGCCCAGGCGTCAAGAGGATTTCGATCGACAAACGTTGTCCAGGTCGTCACGCCATCCAGATACCGCTCTCTTTCCACATAGTCTGCAGCGAGCCCTGAGTAGAGTTTGTGCTGCCAGGTAGGTCTGCCTAGTGCGTCCATGCGTGCAGCCAGTGTCTGCGCACCATCCAGATACTGAAGCGTGAGTACGGACACTCGCAGCGTGTCATCAAGGAGTTCTGATTCAGCGCGGGTCAACTCTCGTTCGTCCCCCAGCAACGTTGCGAGCAACGTCAGGAAGTGATCGAGGCTGACGTCGAGGTCGCTCTGCTTGAACTGCGACCAGCCAAGCATGTAGAGGGCATTCTGATGAAAGGGGCTGTCTTCGCCCGCTTCAACAACCGCTGCATAATCAGCTGATGCCTTGGCATATCGCTCCGCCGAGAAGTGCATTTCACCGCGGCGAAAGTGCGCTTCTACCGCATGCACGCTGTCGGGAAATTCAGCCAGCAACAGATCGAGGTACTGTAACGAAGCCCTGGTGTTGCCCGAGACATCGTGCGCTCGCGACAACTGGTAGAGAATTTCATCCCGTTGATCGGGCACACCATTGGCCAGCAGTGCTTCATAACGAGCGACTGCACCGGCATAAGGATTTTCGGCGCCTTCAATGGCTGCATCTTCGCCCGCTTCCATGGCGAGTTCGGCCATGCGCCTGTCGATGGCGTGATTGTCCTTCGGATCCGCCAGCCGACCCTCGACCCGTGCATAGGCTTCAAGCACCTGCGCTCGCGTCGGCACCTTCGATTCTTTGGCAGAAACGGTCGGCGCTGGTAACTGGGCAATCATGCGACCGAGCGGCACACGATCTTCCGCGCGGGCGTATTCGGCATCACCACCGGACATACATCCGCTGGACAACGCGCCGAGAACCGCAATCAACAGGTAACGCCGCATGGTGCCTACTCCGCTTCCAATTCCATCTGGTGATCATCGCCGAGCGCCAGTTGATCACTGGCCTGGGCGATGGCAATACGGGTCAGGAACAGATATTGCTCAATCCGCTCCGATTCCTCTTTCATGCGCGACTGCAGATGCTCGGCCAACGCCACTTCTCGCGTCTGCATCGCCTGCGCGATACGTGTTCTGAGTGACTCAACCCGGGGAAGATAGGCTTCGGCGCGCATTCCCACGCTGCCGACGTATGCCTGTTCTGCGGTCTGCACACGATCAATGCTCACATCTACATCGGCCAGTGCCTGCACAACCGCTTGCTTCTGTCGTGCCAGACGCCATCTCTGGTCTGGGTAGTCATTGGCCAGTTCATAAAAAACGATACCAAGCAGGCGTTCAACACGTTCACGGACTTGCGCGCCTTCAGCATCGGTCATCGTCTGAGCGTGTACGAGCATCGCCAGCAGGGAATCGATCCTGCCGCGCTGAGCATCATCGGCCATGGAGAGCATCCAGTCCGAATCCGGCACCGGCTGATTTGCATCCAGCCACGCCAGTCGTTCATCAATGCCTGCGAGTTCGCTTTGCAGTTCCGCACGACGCGCCAGAATCTTCTCGTCCTTCAGCGCAGTCCTGAGATTTTGGGTGCGCTCCACCTGCTTGACCGAAACCTCGGCAAAGGCATCGAGCGTATCGGGAACCGAGCCGAGCCACGCGCTCATGTCGGCGAGGGATCGCCATTCGCGCAGCAGATTGTTCACATCTTCAGCAGCCAGCCATTCGAGCCACTCTTCACGACCAATGTCGTGATCCCATTCTTCTACCAGACCGGCCAGCCCTTTCTCTTCAATGCCTGATGTCGTGACGGCCTGTGCCAGTCGACGTACCCAGGCTTGATCGCCTGCACGCGCCTGCACACCCTGCAGCACGGCCAGACGCTGCCCATATTCCCGTTCAGCGGATTGGTAGTGTGTCAGCACCCATCGCGGTTCAGACATGCCTTCCAACGCCATCGGGAAGCCCAGATGCGCGATGGCATTGCTGGTATGCCACTTCTCATCCTGTTTCAGAGTGAGCCAGATTCGAGCGGCCAGGTTGTAGTCCTTCTGCTCCATAGCCAGCGTGCCATAGGCCGCCAGCGCCGCATCCCGATACCGACTGCCCGTGGGCAAATCTTCGAGGATGGTTTTGGCATCTTCTGATTCGGCATCGGCTTTCGACAGATGCGCGAGTGCAAGGCGTCCACGCTGCTTGAGATCACGGACCTGCAGGTCCTTGCCAGGCATTGCCTCAAGCAATCGGAAAATGTCTACGGAGTCATCGAGCTGGTTGCTGTCCCGGAGTGCAACACCGAGATTGAACAGCGCATATCCACGAAACGGCTCGTCATCATCCATGAGATCAATGGCTTCGCCGGCTTTGGCAAAGTCGCCACGCTGCAGCGCCAGGTCGGCGCTCATGTAACTCACCTCGGGATGAGGATCCATGCCGAGCGCGTCCTGTGCGCGACTCACCTTGGCAAGTTCAACCGCCAGTTGATCCCAATCCTGTTGGCGGTGGCGAACGCGGGCCATATGAAAGCCGATGCGCATTCGGTCAACGTCTTTGAGCTCGGCTTCGGGCAGAGCAGCAAAGGCCCTGCCGGCGTAGTCATAGAGCCCGTCTTCAAACGCCACGCTGCCTTTTGCCAGGGCAAATCGAAGGGGATCATCACCCAGCCGGTTCTGCTGTTCGGCAACCATGACATCGACCAGGGCGGCGCCATAGTCTTCCTGGTAATAGTCGTACAGCACCGATCTATAGGTGAGTTCATCGACGCTCATGGGATCACTGGTGCCCATGAAGCAGGAAAAAATCAGTTCACATAACAATCGTTTCATGACTTTCCGTAATCACTTGACGACAGTGGCGCGAAACTCCGGTTGGTGTTCAGCTGTGCTGTCGGCAATGTCAAGTTCAATGAAGGTAGGCTCAAACGCTTTCTCGAAGTCGACACTGGTGGCGCGACGATAGTCACGACCATCCGGTCCTCGACCGACAAAGAACGCGGTGAGCTGGTTATTGCCCTGTTTGACGTTGCCGAGATAAACGCGATCCACACCGCCTCGATGCAGTGCGTCCGCCTGTCGTTCCGTGTACAGGTGATGTGAGACTTCCTTGCCGTTAAGTTCAACTGTGACTGAGTCCAGCTGGAAGAATTCGCCAACATCCATGGCGACATAAACTGCCATTTGTGACGACGCAGGAAACAGTAGCTCCTCTTCAAGAATGACGAGGTCACGTTTCAGCATTGCCACATCAAGCTTTATGGACTCGAGTTCTCCTGCCACCGATGGCCCCATATTGGCGCCAGTGCCAGCCCCTGTTCCTGCAAATACGGAGGTACTCAGAGGAACTGTTAGAGCGAGTGCCAGCGATATCTGACGTAACAGATTCGTGGCGGTGTTCTTATTGGCAGGTCTGTTGTCCATATCCATTTTCTTCCTTAGCTGCCTCGGCATCATTCCAGGCCGTTACAGAATCCCTCTGTATTGACTTGAAAGCTGTGCCCCTGATGTTCCGTTTGTAATCCTGATTTTTGTATAAGATCTTTGACGATTTCGTGTTTCTGCTATTCGCGGATCAGCGATTTCACGACTTCCACATACTTCTCTTCGTCGCCTGGTTTGTAGCCGCGATGCACGAAGCGAATCTTTCCGTCGCGGTCGACAATGACTGTGCTGGGCATTGCCTTGAGGTCGTAGAGCTTGCTGATTTTCTGGTCTGCATCGATGAGGATCGGAAAGGTCACACCGGCTTTGTCGGCAATGGCTCGCGCAGGTGCTGCTTCGCCTTCGACATTGATACCCAGTACGGTGAAGCCTGTGTCCTTGTAACGCTGATGCAATCGATCAAGTACTGGCATTTCCTGCCGACAAGGTCCACACCAGCTAGCCCAGAAGTTGATGAGGACGACCTGACCACGAAGTTCCGTGAGTCGCAGGTTTGTCCCATCAAGATTGGTCAACGTGAAGTCAGGCGCAACGCCTGCATCTACAGCCGCATTGACCGGCCAGGGTGTGAGACACACCAATATCGCCAGCAATCCCAGAAATCGTCGCACGCGCCCTCCTCATTACAACTCAAACCCTGAGTCCGACGCTCCGCATGTCTGCCGCTTTGTCAAAAGGTTGGCGGCAATCCCTGCAGACCGATCGGTAAAACAGTGCGCCGTTGGGACATTCCTGGTGAAGACAACTGCAATGCATCTGCTTGCCTTTCACTCGTTTGAAATCCATTCAAACCAGCATCCATACCTGATGGACATCCCAAACTACCGGCGTTCACCGTTTGTGCGCATCCTGCGCTCGCGGTCTCCACTCCCTGGGTCACCGATTCGTGACTATCGCCTTCCTGTCGTCAGTCACGAACGTCGCCCACGTTACTTGCACGCCAATTGTAAGAATGCGGCAAGGTTCACATTTCAAGGATAGGCAAGATTTCAGATCCTGCCGGAGAGGGTGTACGGGGCAGTTATGTACCTGGAGACGGGCCGGGTGTTACGGACGGTAACCTGTAAGGCGGTGCAACCAGACTGCGATGCGATGGGCCACATCGGTTCGTGCGTCGGCAGGAGACGTCAGATAGTGATCACCGGGGATCAACTGCAGTTCCTTGTCCAGGCTCGCGACAGCGTCGTGGATTGCATAGGCATCGCAGGGGAAAACGCCAGTGTCTGCCAGTGATTGAATCACCAGGGTGGGAACCTTTATGCGCGCCAGATGCGCAGCGCCCCGGCAGTCCGAGTGTCGAAGGCTCCACATCGAGAGCCAGGTGCGGCAGGTATTGGTCAAGCCGATCCCACCGGGGCTGAAGTTAGCCGCCTTGGGATCGCCTCGATAACACACGCCTACCGGTCTGTCCGAGGGGTCGAGGGTTCCATCCATAAGGCGCAGGTCTGCCCAGGTTCGATACACATTGAAGGCACGATCGACGTATCCGCGTGATCGCATGGATTCCAGTTGGGCAAGACACCAGTCAGTAATGCGGTCATTGCGTGCCACCTGTGCGGCCCGGTAACGCTCGACAAACTCCGATGAATAAGGCGGGCGATTGTCTTCGCCGTACATGTTGAGCGCTGGATCGATGGAGAACGGATCCGACTCGTCGGTGACTGCAGGATCCATCCAGGCGGTAAGCACTTCTGGTCGGCCACCGTGTGCATTCAGCGAGACGTAGGCATCACAAGCCGGCAGACGCAGCACGGCCTCAGGCAAGCGCAATCCGAACGCCGGCTTGATGTTTGGTTGCACGGCCTGGGACTGGTAGGCCGCCATCAATGAGCCTCCCCCAGAATTGCCGATGAGCACCACGGTGTCGACACCCGCCACTTCTCGCAGCCAGGTCACACCCGCACCAATATCAATCAGCGCGTGTTCAAGCAGAAAAAACGCTTCGACGCCTCGAAACCTCGTATTCCAGCCAAGAAAACCGATGCCCCGCGCAGCCAGATATTCGCCCAGATAATGTTCACTGAAGTCGACGTTGTAGTGAGCGGCTATCGCCGCCACCTTCGGGCGCTTGCCAGCGGGCCGATGATAGAGACCCTGGCATGGATTGAAGCCGGCACCATTGCGCGACGACGTTGCAGAAACCAGTGCAACAAATTCACGCTCGACATCATTGGGCATCACAGAGTCTCTTTAGTGGGCGGGCTGCGTCAGCGGTGTCAGGCTATCGGAGTAAAGCATGTGACCTGCCTCGGTAATGATGATGGCGTCCACACCTGCAATCGAGTTGATCAGCTTGAGCCCTTGTTCCGGGCCCATCACGAAGACTGTCGTAGACAGTGCATCGGTCAACGTCGCATTTGGGCCAATGATCGTCACACTGAGGCTGCCTCGTGCACTGTTGCCTGTGTCCGGATCAAGAATGTGGTGATAGCGGACGCCGTCCTTCTCGAAGAAACGTTCATAGTCTCCGGACGTTGATACCGCCGTGTCGATCAGGGGCAACAGCACCGCGACGCCATCCTTGTGTCGTGGATCGCGCACACCCACTGTCCATGGCTCGCCCTGTCGATCACCGATGATGCGACTGTCTCCACCTGCAGAAATACTGGCCATCGTCACGCCTGCCTTCTGCAGCAAAGCTGTCACCTGGTCGACAGCGTGCCCCTTGGCGATGCCACCCAGATCCACATAGACCTCGGGTTTGGCGTAATGCACTTGAGACCCATCGTCCGAGAGCACGACGTAGTGGTAGTCGATCGCGGTAATGGCCTTTCGTTCTTCGTCGGTAGGAACCTTGCCGGTGCGATAGTCGTAATAACGTCCTACCGACGCAAAGGTGATGTCAAACGCACCATTGGAGCGCTCGGACGCTTCGCGAGATCGATCAAGCAGGACTTTCATTTCCGGACTGATGGCCACCCACCCTTTGGCCGCCTCTCGATTCATGCGCGACAGTTCGCTGTCTTCCTTGTACGGGCTGAACGCAAAATCGATGCGCAGCATTTCCTCCATGGCACTGGCCAGTAGCAAGGGTCCGCGAGTATCAGCATCGTCGAGCCAGAACTCCACGTGAACGCGTGTACCCATGATGGGTTGTGTATCGCTGAACCAGGCCGCTTGCACAGGGACCCAAAACAGGATCAGCGTTACAAACACTGCGGATGACAGGCGCACCAACACGCGCCAACGCTGACAGATCAAACCAGTTGCGCCGCCAGACTGCCGATCGCGACACCGCGGCGGCCTTGACGGATTTCATTGCGATCGTGACCACTGGTCAGGTAGCCGATGGAAATTCCTGTCGCCGGATCGACCCAGGCCAGCTGTCCACCTGCGCCATTGTGCCCAAAGGCCTCCGGCGAACAGGTTTTGCCAAAGCCTCTGAAACCACGGTCGTTGTCTCCAGCAATGATGATGCCGAGGCCTCGGCTGGCGAGTTTGCCGGTATACGGATCACGAAGTTCGCCGGTTCGTACCTGGCGAGCGTTTTTGCGAGTGGTGTCGGACCAGACGGAAACCCCGTCCAGGCCGCCATGCAGGAGTGACTGATAGAACAGCGCCAGATCCGCGGCAGTTGCAAAACCGCCACCACCGGGGACACCGATCGCCCGGTTTACCGGCTTGTTGAAGTTCAGAATGGCTTCTTCCGTCACTTCGGTGTCGGGCGGTGTTGGCAATCCCATCGCCTTGTATTCTTCAGGCGTCATGCGTTGACCGACGTGTGTGCAATCCACTGCCCGCGCATTGTCTGCCGCTCCTTCGAGGCCAACGATGAGATCAGTCAACCCCAACGGCTGCGTAACATGTCGACGCACAAAGTCCACGTAACGCATGCCACTTCGGCGCTCGATGATCTCGGCGATCACCCACATGGTCGACGTGGGGTGGTACTCGTATCGACTGCCAGCAGGCCAGGACAAGCGCCATTGCGCGTAACGCGTGGCACGACGGGCCGGGTCGAGCCAATCTTCCGGACGGAACGGCGCTGCCGGAAAACCGGCGGTATGGGTAAACAGATGAGCGACCGTGACATCCTGTTTGCCGTTGGCGGCGAATTCGGGAACGATGTCGGCAACCTTTTCGCTCTCATCGAGTTTACCAGACTGGAACAGGAGCCAGGCCGCCGCCGAGGTAATGCCCTTGGTGGCCGAGAACAGACAGAACAGGCTGTCATCATCACAGTTGCCGAAGTGTTCCAGCACGCCAACCTTGCCGTGCCGGGCGATGGCAATCTGTACAGCGGGCAGGAGACCTTCATCCACTTCACGCCGGACCCGGGTGAGGAGCTTGTCGACCGCTCCTTGATCAAGCCCCAGAGACTGTACATCGCTGCGTCGGTTAACTGGCAGGGTCATGGGGCTCTCCTGGGGCTTTGGGGAATTCTCGGCTGATTGCACCAACCACCGCATGATGGCCAAAGCGGTTGGGCGGTGCAACGCGGGTCGCTACAATGACGTTATCCATCAGGCATGGCGTGCGTTCGATAGTCGACACGCATGACCAAGTGCTTTCACCGGCTTTTGAAGGAAATTCATGGCAACACATACCGGTTTCGCAGGCGTCGTAGGCAACACGCCGCTGATTCGCATGGAAACCCTCTCCAGGGAAACGGGCTGTGAAATTCTTGGCAAAGCAGAATTCATGAATCCCGGCGGCAGCGTGAAAGACCGCGCTGCGCTGTGGATCGTTCGCGAGCATGAAAAAAGTGGCGCCCTGAAAGCCGGTGGTACTGTCGTCGAAGGCACCGCCGGAAATACCGGGATCGGCCTTGTGCATGTCTGTAACGCACGCGGCTACAAGACCGTCATCTACATGCCGGACAACCAGTCGAAGGAAAAGGTCGACATTCTCCGAACGCTGGGCGCCGAAGTGCGCGTCGTCAAAACCGTACCTTACGCCGACGACATGAATTATCAGAAGCAGGCCGGTCGTTATGCGGCCAGCATAGAAGGTGGGGTGTGGGCCAACCAGTTCGACAACACGGACAACGCACTCGCTCACTATGAGTCGACCGGGCCGGAGATCTGGCAACAAACTAACGGCAGTCTCGACGCCTTCACCTGCGCGGTCGGCACAGGTGGCACGATCAACGGGATCTCCCGCTATCTCAAGGAACGCAAACCCGAGTGCCAGATCGTACTCGCCGACCCATTCGGCAGCGCCTTGTACAACTGGGTATCAACCGGCACCGCGACCATGACCCCAGGACCCAGCATCACCGAAGGCATCGGCAACTCGCGAGTCACCCAGAATCTCGCAGGTGCCCGCATTGACAAGGCCGTGCAAGTGCAGGACAAGGACATGGTACGGCTGGTCTATCGAATGTTGCGCGAAGACGGCTGGTTCTTCGGCTCCAGCACCGGCATCAATCTGTGCGCCGCCGTGCAGATCGCCCAGACACTTGGCCCCGGCCACACCATCGTCACCATCCTTTGCGATGCGGGACACAAGTATCAGTCAACGCTGTTCAATCCCGCTTTTCTCGAAGCCAAGGGACTCGCCGAATACGCCGCTCGTTAGCCATCTTCGATCCCAGCCCGACGAGCCCACGATAAGCGAAACCGCGCAAAGCGGTTTCGGCGCAAGCGCGCGAAGTGTGCGACGGGTACCGCAGAGCAGGATACCCACCAACACCCTCGCCGACCTGCGGCCAGGGATGGCCGCCCGCGAAATCGCGCGGAGCAATTTCGGCGCGAGCGCACAAAGTGCGCGACGGGCACCGCAGGGCAGGATGCCCACCAACACCCTCGCCGACCTGCGGCCAAGGATGGCCGCCCGCGAAATCGCGCACAGCGATTTCGGCGCGAGCACACGAAGTGTGCGACGGGCACCGCAGGGCAGGATGCCCGTAGGTGCCTAAAAACAAAGCGTCAACGGCCGACGAATACAGGCGTTCGCTTCTCCACAAACGCCTTCGCCGCCTCACGATGATCTTCCGTCAACCCACTATGCACATGGTGGGTTGCTTCAAGATCCAGACACTCGATCACATCCGCGCCCATGGCCGCTCGACGGAAGTTCTCTTTCATGTAGCGGTACGCAATCGCCGGACCATCGGCGAGTCGGCGCGCCAGAGCGATCGTTTCCCGCTCAAGATCTGCAGCTGCGACCACTCTGTTGGCGATACCCAGGTGCAGACACTCTTCTGCTGACACACGATCCGACAGGAAGTACAGCTCCTTCGCCTTGCCCTGCCCGACAAGCTGCGAGAGAAAGTAGCTGCCGCCGTAATCTCCCGAAAAACCAACCTTGGCAAACGCCGTGGTGATGAACGCGGTGTCGGCCATGATGCGCAGGTCTGCAGCCAGCGCCAGACCAAGCCCGGCTCCGGCAGCTGCGCCTGGCAAGCTCGCCAGCACCGGCTTTGGCATCAAATGCATGCGTCCTGCGGTGTTACGCTGATTCAGCCGCTGCATGTGAATGCGCTCATCAAGCGTCGGTCCCCTGCCCGCACCTGCGCCCTGACTGTTGGCGTTCATGCCCTTCACGTCACCACCGGAACAGAACGCTCCGCCGGCGCCGGTGAGCACAACACAGCGGATGCGCGGATTACGTTCTGCATGATCGAGCGCACGTTCCAGACCCGCCGTCATGTCACCAGACATCGCGTTGCGCGCCTGTGGTCGATTCAGGGTAATAACGGCGATGCCGTCTTCTTCGTACGCCAGACAATCGGTTGCACCGATATCAATGTTCTGCCTTGCCATGGTTGCCTCCGCACTAGCCTGCTTGGGGAATCGGAACACGCGCAGGTGCTACTGGCACTCCCGCGACATCCGTACGTAAACGATGCACAGCCCCGCCTTTTTCGCGACCGGAGCCTTCCGAGCCAGAAACGACATATAGATCCTTGAGGTCATCACCGCCAAAACAAACGCTCGTACACATCGGTTCGGGAATGCGAAGAAAATCGGCCTGCCTGCCGTCTGGTGCGAAAACAGCAACGCCGTGACCACCACCGGCGAGTGCAACCCACACACGACCATCCATCGAGATGACAAGACCATCGGGGACACCCGACTCTGTACTCACGAACACCCGCTTGTCTCCGAGTGTGCCATCCGCGTGCACGTCATAACAGTTCACCACACGGCGGCGAGAGTCGGAGTGATACAGAATACGGCCATCCGGCGAAAACCCGAGGCCATTGGTCAGCTGAACATCCTTGCCGACCTGATGAATGGACCCATCCAGATCAATCATGTAGAGATCGCCCGCAGCAGGCTTGCGTCCATCGGCAAATACTGGGGAAGCACCCAGACTGCCGGCATAAATCCGGCCTGCAGAATCGGTGGTGAGATCGTTGAACCCGATGATGCCTTTTGTCTCATCACTGTCGAAGATCGTCAGCGAAGGATCACTACTGAACAGCCGCTTGAAGGCGATGTTGCGGCCGCTGACGATCAGGCCGCCATCAACGTGCCACGCCATGCCACCAATCCCGCGACGATGTTCGACCACCTGCCGCACATCACCATCACGAACAGCAAAAACGCCTCCAGACAAGACGTCGGAAAACAGGAGTCCGTGCTCTGGATGCCAGAGCGGCCCTTCGATGAGGCTATAGCCACCGGTGAGAGTTTCGAGCTTGGTCATGATCACCTCCCCTGACTTGACCTTGTCACAGCAGGGAATCTTGCGCAACACTGGCATCACATCCGCCGGAAATCATCATGCTCATCACCTCTGAAAAACTCACTGCATTTGCGTCTTCAATCTTTGTTGCCGCCGGAGCCAGCCAGTCCAATGCCAACCTGGTGGCAACGCATCTGGTCGAGGCCAATCTCAAGGGGCACGACTCACATGGCGTCGGCATGATTCCGGCGTACATCAACAATATCCTCACTGACCTGCTGAAACCCAATGCGCAGGCCCGGACGATCCAGGATCGTGGTGCTGTATTGGTGGTCGATGGCCAGTTCGGTTTTGGACAGGTAGTGGGCAGACAGGCCACGGCGCTCGGCATCGACCGCGCAAGGCAGATGGGCGTTGCCTGCATTGGCAGTCGCAACAATCACCACCTTGGCCGAATCGTTGCCTACGGCGAACAATGTGCTGCCGCCGGCATGGTATCCGTGCACTTTGTCAACGTGGTGGGCCATAACCCCGCTGTCTCGCCCTGGGGTGGCCGTGAACCACGCATGACCACCAATCCGTTCTGCGTCGTCGTGCCACGGCCTGGTACCTGGCCACTGGTACTGGACCTCGCCACCAGCGCCGTTGCGCTGGGCAAGGTACGGGTTGCCTATCACAAGGGAGTCGACGTTCCTCCGGGGGCACTGGTGGATCATGAAGGGGTTCCTACCAACTCGCCAAAGGTGATGTTTGAAAAACCGCTCGGATCACTCGGGCCCTTTGGCCAGCACAAGGGCTATGGACTGGCCGTGATGTGCGAACTGTTGGGTGGAGGACTCGCCGGTGAATGGACGGCTCAGCCCGAACATCCACGCAGCCACCATATCGTCAATCACATGTTCATGCTGATCGTCGACCCATCTGCATTTGGTGGACTTGAGCGCTTTCAACACGAGGTGAAAGAGATGGTGGACTACCTGCACTCGACAACACCTGCCCTGGGCTTTGACAAGGTTCGAGTACCGGGTGAGCCTGAACAGGAAACGATGGCGGCACGATTGAAGAGCGGTATCGAGATTGACGAAAGCTCATGGGCTGGGGTCATCAAGGCTGCACAGCGCGTCGGTGTGACCAGCCCCTGAGAAAATTAGTCAGCGTCGCTTCAAAACCCAGATCGCCGCGATCAGGTTGTCTTCCATGTAGGCATACTGATCTTCTTGAGCTTTGGCGAATGTGAACAGCGCCTGGGCGTTCTGGGGATTGCTCCTGGCGAGCGCTGATGCTCGATAGGCGATGGAGTCCGCCTCTCGGGAATCCTCTTCGTCATCAGCTTCTTCAATCACTTCATGAATCAGCTCATCACCATGTGTCGTGAGTCGTCGTCTGGTTTCTTCCAGACGCGCATAGTTTTCAAAACCATCGAATTCCGTCGATCCAGACTCGCTGACAAAGGCATCGCTGATGACCATGTACCCGCCAGGACGAACATAGCGGCGCACAACGTCGATCGTTGTTTCGAGAGGTCCCAGCACATCGCCGAGCGCGGCGTGGACGGCCACGTCGAACTCACCAACCTGTTCAGCCATATTGAGGACATCACCGTGCACAAATCGGCAATGTCCGGCGACCCCGGCAGCTTCTGTCAACGTCCGCGCTGAAATGACGAAGGGTTCAAACAGCTCGATACCGACTGTCTCGCATCCAGTTTCCCTGGCTATTTCCAGGGCTACGGCGCCTTTG
>JANNBJ010000157.1:0-12114 GCA_031385325.1 Gammaproteobacteria bacterium
TAGCGAGCCGAGTGGGAGAGCGAGGACAGTTTTTCACGATTTCGAGGCGCATAGCGGCGCTATGCAACGAGAAATCGGGGAAAAATGGACCGCTCTTCCCACTGGCGCAGTAGATCAGTCTCAAGTCCGACAGGCTGCTAGACCGCGGATTGCACCTTGTGTTTCCGCCCCGGCTCCCTATCCTCGACTCAACCATGTTCACCCTTTATCACCATCACGATCTGTCTCGACTCGCCGACGTTCTGACCGCATTGCGACGAAGCAACACGCTATCTCCACTGGCCACAGATTCCGTGCTGGTGCCCAATATTGGCCTCGGACGCTGGCTGAAGATGCACATCGCCGAGCGTGATGGCATCAGCGTTAACATCTCAACCGCGCTGCCGGCACCATTCTTCTGGCAACTCGTCGCGGACAGTCTGCCCGGTGATCGCCCGGACAGTTCCGCCTACCGTCGCGAGAACCTGCGCTGGCACCTCTATGCATTGTTGCCGTTGCTGGCGAATGAAGTTCCTGAAGTCGGCAATTACCTGACCGGAACGTCGCTGGAACTGCGTCGCTGGCAATTGGCCGAGCGCCTTGCCGACCTGTTCGATCAATATCTGATCTATCGCCGCGAGATGCTGCTTGGCTGGGAGCGTGGTGAAAGCGAGAACAGTCCACCGGCTAGCAGCCTGTCGGACTTGAGCGATCGTCGCGAGCCGAGTGGGAGAGCGAGGACAGTTTTTCACGATTTCGAGGCGCATAGCTGCGCTATGCAACGAGAAATCGGGGAAAAATGGACCGCTCTTCCCACTGGCGCAGTAGATCAGTCTCAAGTCCGACAGGCTGCTAGCTGGCAGGCGCCGGTCTGGCGGCTCTTGGTCACCCGCCTCGGACCCAACCATCGGGCACGGCTGCTGGGCGAATTTGTCCAACATATCGTTTCAGGCGCACCGCTCAATACCGACAGTTGGCCGAAGCAGCTTTACTGCTTTGGACTGGGCAATCTGCCACCGGACTATCTGCGGCTCCTCTATGCAATCGGACGCCATACCGACGTACATTTCCTCATGCACAACCCAAGTGACATCTACTGGGGAGATATCGAAAAGCGCCCGACCCCACGAGATGTGCTACTTGATGGCGAACCACTGCCTGGCGAGGAATTGGTGTTTACCGGACATCCACTGTTGGCAAGCCTGGGTTACGCCGGCCGTGATTTCCTGCGCCTGATCTACTCCGACGAGTTCTCTGGCATCCGCGAGATTGAACTCGGTGAGGTGCTCACTTACACACCACCCGATGACGACACGTTGTTACACCGTTTGCAGGCCGGTGTAATCCGCATGGAAGCATGCACCACTCCGACCGGGATCGACGCAGACGATCATTCGCTGCAGGTGCACGCTTGTCACGGCGTCCTGCGCGAAGTACAGGTTCTGCATGATCAGCTGCTCGGCCTGCTGGCTCGCGACCCAACACTGCAACCCCGCGACATCATCGTCATGACACCGGCCATCGCCGATTTCGCACCGGTCATCGAAGCAGTGTTTGGCAGCGCCAGGGGGCTGATGTCGATTCCATTCAACACATCGGATCAACCCCGGCGTGCCAGCCATCCGATCGTCCTCATCTTCCGCGCCCTGCTCGATCTGCCACTGTGGCGATGGACCGCAAGTGAACTGATCGGGCTGGTGAATGTACCTGCAGTGATGAAACGTTACGCTCTGGAGAGTGCCGAGGTCAGCAATCTGCAGCAGTGGATCGCCGCTGCCGGAATCCGTTGGGGGATTGACGCCGACCACCGTGCCCAGTCTGATGCCGGGCATTGGTCACAGAACAGCTGGTCGTTCGGGCTCGATCGCCTGCTGGTGGGCGTCACGATGTCCGATCCGGATACCCTGGCAGCTGGTGTTGCCGGCGTAGTTGATCTCGAAGGTGGAGCGACTGCGGCACTCGGTCAGTTGTGGCTGTTGATCGAACGACTCAAATACTGGCGCAACGTCCTGCCTGCACAGGCCTCGGCCCTGGTCTGGCAGGAACGCCTCAACACCCTGTGTTCCGAGGTCTTTCTCGCCGACAACGATGATCGTGACGAACAGCGGGCGCTGCAGACCGTCTTCGAAGCCATCGCTGCTCTTGATTCAGCGACGGACGCAATCGCTGAAACACCTCTGTCATGGGAGGCAGTACGCGAAATCATCGACGGCGAACTTGAAGACAGCGGAGCACGTCAGCCTTTCCTGGCCGGAGGTGTCAGCTTCTGCGGGTTGGTCCCTTTGCGCACCGTGCCCTTTCGTGTGGTGTGCCTGCTCGGCATGAACGAAGGAGTGTTCCCGCGTCAGGATCTCAACCGTTCAATCAACCTGATCCGCAGGCATCCACGCCTGGGTGATGCCAGTGTGCGTGATGACGACCGTCTGCTGTTTCTGCAATGGCTGTTGGCCGCACGCGACGTGTTCTACATCAGCTACACCGGTCAGGACACCAGCAGCGGTGAGGCGATGGAGCCATCCACGGTTGTGGCAGAACTGCTTGATTTCATTGTGCGCGACCAATTCGCGCCGGATCAACGAATCAATGCACGCCAAGGGCTGATTACCCGCCAACCCATGCAACCTTTCAGTCCGCGGTATTTCAACTCAGCCGCCGACGTCAGACCGATCGATCCCCGTGTGTTCACCTTTCGCAGCGAGTGGCGCGCTGGCACCCAGGCGTTATTTCACGAACGTGGCGCGTTGCCCGCGTTTGTTGATGGCAGCCTGGCGCCGCAGACCAACCTCGACGTACTCGGGCTCGATGAACTGAAGCGGTTTTTTGATCATCCGGCGAAGTACTTTCTGCGCGAAGTACTGCAGGTCGACATGGAAGTCGGATCAGACGGCGTCAATGACGACGAGGTGATCACCATCTCTGGACTCGACAAGTTCGGACTTCGTCAGAGTCTTTTCGCCACCGCTCGCGCCTCGGGTCCTCTGGCCGACGAACCCACCTCGCTCATGCGAGCCCGAGGGGGATTGCCGCCAGCTCCACTGGACCGCGAGTCATACCGAAAACTTGCCGGGCAGATGAACGAACTGTGGTCGATGTGGCACGACTCTCGTCCAGAGGGTGAACCTGAAGTGGTCGCGATCGACCTGCACATGAGCACGGGGATGCGCGTAGTCGGGCGAATCGGCGACGTTCGTCTACAAGGGTTGTGCCGGATCGAGCCAAGACACATGCGTGCCAGCCAGTTGCTGGCCCACTGGATTGACCTGCTGGCACTGGCGGCCACGGGCGGAACGGCAACACTTGCGAGTTGTGGCTTCGACGGTGACGGGGAACTCGATCTTCGGCACGGCACCATCGACACAGCCACCGCCATGTTGCACCTGCAATCACTGGTCGATGTCTATCTGGAAGGACAGCGGCACCCTTTGTTGTTCCTCCCAGGTCTTGGTGAAAGATACCTCAGGACACTCAACAAAAAAGGGACTGGCACTCCCGATGAGGCGCTCCTCGATTGCAACAAATGGCTCTCGAACACCTATCAAATCGCCTGGGAAAGGAAGGATCCCTGGTTCGGTCCCTTGTTAGCCGAAGAGCCTCACCCGCTCGGCGAAGACGCAGCAACGGCCGAACTTTGCCGCATAGCCCACACCTGCATGGAACCGATGCTGAGCACCTTGCAACCCTTGGGCAAGGCCGACTGGCTTGCAGCGGTTGCGGCCGGATTGCAGACATGAAACGCGAACCCTTCAACCTCCTCGATTTTCCTCTTGATGGTCTGCGCCTGATCGAAGCCAGCGCAGGTACCGGCAAGACCTTCAGCCTGGCCGGTCTCTACCTGAGACTGCTGCTTGAAAAGCAGCTCAACGTGCGCGACATCCTGGTGATGACATTCACCCGTGCAGCGACACAGGAATTGCGCGAGCGGATTCGTACGCGACTCACTACTGCGGCATTGATCGCGGCAGATCCCGCCAACGCCGTTGAAGGCAACCGTGAGCATGACATCGCAGTCGCCATTATTGACAAGGCAGCCAACCACGAATCGCGGGCAAGTATTGCCCGCCGGATACGCGATGCTGCTGCACGCATGGACGACGCGACGATCAGCACGATCCACTCGTTCGCGCAGCAGGCCGCGCAGGAAAATGCGTTCGACTCCGGCCTGCCTTTCGACCGCGGCACCCAGGTGGATGACGCCAGGTTGCAACAACAGGCCGTCACCGACTATTGGCGCAGCCAGGTATTCGGACAGACACAAACAACGGCAACAGCCTTTCTCGAGTTTTGGCCAACACCTAAGAAACTCGAAGAAGATCTGGATCCGGCGCTGAAAAAGCCACACCTCGGCCTTTGGGATCCGAAGGGTGCCAGGCTTGATGAGTTAACAACACGTGCACGAGCACTCTGGCCAACAAAGCGGCAAGACTTGCACGATGTACTCACTCAAGCCTGGGACAACGATGCGCTGCTGAAATCATCGGCGCTATACAAGGCGATCGACGGCTGTGGAGGCGTTACTCAGTTGTTGGCGCGACTGGATGCAGGACTGAGTGGTACGGCCTCCGGATATCCCGCCCTGCCCAGGTGGCTTGCCGAAATGAACTCCGTTGACGAAATCACCAGTCACTTCAAGAAGAACAAAGCCCTTGCCATCTATCGGCCACAGGATCCTGACCTGCTGATGGCATTGGCCTCCCTGCAACCGGTAGCCTGCATCGCCGCTACCAAGGCGGCCTTGACCACAGTGCGTGCGACGATTCATCAACGCAAACGCGCAGGCCGACAGTTCAGTTTCGCTGACATGATCGAATCACTGCACGAAGCGATCACGGATCCTGTTCGTGGACCGGACCTTGCTGCCGCACTGCATTACAACTGGCCTTATGCGCTGGTCGATGAATTTCAGGATACCGATCCGCTGCAGTACGAGATCCTGCGCACGACTTACCGGGGTCGTGCCTCTGGCGCGCTGGTGATGATTGGCGATCCAAAACAGGCCATCTATGGTTTTCGTGGTGGCGACGTATTCGCCTATCTGCAAGCCGCCCGGGATGCGGATGGTTGTTATCACCTCGACACGAACTACCGTTCAACCCCGGGTGTACTCGACGGTATCCAGGCGCTTTTTCTTGGCGCGACCAGGATGACGCAGCACGGACCGTTTCTCATTCCACAGATCCAGTTCCAGCCAGTGCACTGTGGGCGCAAGTCCGGCGACCGGGTACTCGTTCAGAATGGCGCGCCCATCCCATCGATTACCGCCTGGTCAGTTGAAGAGTCGGAATTGACCGCTGAACAAGGTCGCCAGCGGCTGCTCAAGGCAACCGTCAGCGAGATCTGCAGTTTGCTTGAACCTGACACCGGCGCGCGTATTCAACTCGGCAGCGGATTGGTGCAACCGGTGAGAGCCGGTGATATCGCCGTGCTGGTCAATACCAACCACGACGCTGCGAGCGTTCAACGTTCGCTGGCTCGTCACGGCGTGCCATCCGTGTGCCTGCATCGCGAGAGTGTGTTCGAAAGCGAGGAAGCCCTGGACCTGCTCTTCGTGTTGCGGGCAGCAGATAACTCCGCCCGTCTTGAAGCCCTGCGTGCAGCGCTGCGCGGACCACTGCTCGGCTTGCGCATGGCTGATCTCCTGGCACTCACCACAGACGAGACAGCCTGGCAACGCTGGATAATACGATTCCAGATGGCGCACGAAGACTGGCGCGCGCGCGGTGTGCTCGCGCTGCTCGAACCCATGCTGCAGGACGCGGCGCCGAGGCTGCTTGCTCTGGACGATGGCGAGCGACGGATGACCAACTACCTGCAACTTGGCGAACTCCTCGCCGAAGCGGAAACTGAAAACTTCGGTTCTACCGGCCTGATTCGCTGGCTGGCCGAGCAGATCGCCGATCCCACTGGTGAATCGGTTTCCGACGCCAGGCAACTGCGGCTGGAATCCGACGACGCACTGGTCCGCATCGCCACCATTCACAAGGTGAAGGGGTTGCAGTTCCCGATCGTGTTTGTTCCGTTTACCCCGACGCTCGGCGCCAAACCCCTGAAAAAATCCTGGATTTTTCACGACGGCGCAAGTCGCGCATGGCTGGACTTCGGTCTGGAGGGTGATGAGCACAAGTCCAGTGCCATGCTCGAATCGCGCGCGGAATCACTTCGCCTGTTGTACGTCGCGCTCACCCGCGCAGAACAGGCTTGTTACATCGGTTGGGGGCCATTGAAGAGCGCTCAGAACTCAGCGCTCGCCTGGTTGCTGCATTCGGAAGATGGTGTTGATCCGGAAACCATAGCGGCGACCACCTCCAGGTCACCAGACTGGTTGAACGCAAGCACGACGAACTCAAGGCTTGCCTCATACGCAGAACGGGCCAGCGGCGCGGTGTGTATCGCACCACCTCCCAGACCACTCGAACCAACGTATCGCGCACAATCCGGGCCACCTCCCGATGGACAAGCCCGCGAAGATCTGCCTGCTCGACGCAAGGATTGGTCCGTATTCAGCTTTTCCCGCCTGATTGCGGGTGACAGGCAGCACGTGCCCGAGACCGGCGTGGATGATGAGTCACACGACCCTGTACTGGATCAGCTGACGGTCCTCGATGACACTACGATCAATCTGCGTGGTGCCACATTCGGTGTCGCCATTCACCAGATCCTGGAAGCGATCGATCCTTCAGTCTGGCCAGCGCCCGGGAGTCCAGCCGATGAACGCGTGATTGCCCGGCATTTGCGCAACTGCGGAGTGCCACTTGGTGAAGGATCCGCTCAAGTGGCACTACTGCGCGCTGTAGCGGATCTGATCTCGCGAACCCTTCACACACCGTTGCCACACATTGGCCCACTCGCGCAGATACCCACTGATCGGCGGCTGGTGGAAATGGAGTTCTTCCTCAGACTGGGTGGTAAACAAACCGGCGCCATTCTGGATCATCTGGCATCCGAGGGTTATGGACTGGGCCTGTCTCGCGAACGTCGACAGCAGGTGCTGAACGGCTTGATGCAGGGGTTTGTCGACCTGACGGTTGAGGCCGATGGTCGCTACTGGATCATCGACTACAAGACCAATGACCTCGGGCCACGTGCAGAAGACTACGCGCCCCCCATACTGCAGCAGGCGGTGCGGCACGGCCATTACGATCTGCAATACCTGATTTATCTGGTGGCTTTGCATCGCCACCTCGAACGAACGCTGCCGGACTACGATCCGGATCATCATCTTGCCGGTGCACAGTATCTGTTCCTGCGCGGCATGAACGGCACCAACGCTGACACCGGTGTGTTCATCGATAGGCCAACAACGGATTTCATCCTGACCCTGGATGAGCTCTTTGCCGGTGGGAGCAGCCGCCCGTGAGCACATTGCTGGCGCGTCTGCATCGAGCAGTACAGGAGGAGCGCATCGCGCCACTCGAACTCGCTCTGGCCGACTGGAGTCTGCGTCACGGCAGCACTGAACCCGTCGCACTTGGTTTTGCACTCACCGCTCGCGCCGTCCACGAAGGACATAGCTGCCTTGCCCTCTCCAACACCAACCTGGCCATTCCCGGTGAGCTTGCATTCTGCTCGGCTGACATCTTTGTCAACGCACTCAAGGAAAGCCCGTTGGTTGGCGCACCCGGTGCAAGTTGCCCGCTGATTCTCGATGGCCATCGCCTGTACCTGCATCGTTACTGGGCGTACGAGTCGCGATTGGCAGCCCGACTTCAGGACCTGCTGGCACGCGTACCCGCCGTGATCGATACCACATCACTGGAGCGCAGCGGCAGCCTGTTCGATTACAGCTGGGTGAGCGACGGTGAACCGCAGTGGCAAGCGGTCGCCGCAGCGGTTGCGCTGCGACATCGATTTGTCGTTATCTCCGGCGGACCAGGCACTGGCAAAACCTACACCGTTCTGCGACTCATACGCCTGCTGGTGGAAGCCGCGCAGGCGGCCGGACAGACGCCACCAGTGATTCGACTTGCCGCACCAACCGGCAAGGCCGCCGCACGAATGATGGAATCGATCCGTACCGGACTCGCATCCTTCACGGCCGGTGAATCACTGCGCGCCTATCTGCCGGACAAGGCCTCGACGCTGCACCGGCTACTCGGCCTGCACGGCGGTACCGTCCTGCCGCGCCATGATCGGGACAATCCACTGGCCGCCGACGTGGTCATCGTCGACGAGGCATCGATGATCGATCTGCCCATGATGGCCAAACTGGTTGATGCGCTGCCCGATCACGGTCGAATGATCCTGCTGGGTGATCGTTACCAGCTGGCTTCCGTGGAGTCCGGTTCGGTTTTGGCCGAGCTTTGCTCCGCTGCAGGTGTGAACAGCTTTTCTACAGCGCAACGACAGGCGTTGTCAGCCTTGTTATCAGCGCCGGAGGCAGTCTCCTCTCCTTCCCGGCTGGCTGATCACGTGGTCACGTTGCAAACGAGTCATCGATTCCATCCGCAGAGCCCGATCGGTCGCCTGGCCAGTGCCGTGAATGCCGGCAATACCGACGAGGCAATCCGGGTCAGCCGCGAAGGCCGCGATGAGGTTCGTTTCGATTTCAACGGCGGTGGTGATCTTGACGCACTCGCGATGCGCATGGCCGACGCCTACGTTCCACTACTGGATGCAGGCACACCCGAAGCGGCCATCGATACACTCGACAACGTTCGTCTGCTGACTGCTACCCGCATTGGTCCGGCGGGTGCCATGGCCATGAACCAGCGCATATTCGATCATCTGGCACAGCGCCGCGAACTGGACAACCAGCAGCGCTGGTACCACGGCCGCCCGGTGATGGTGCTGCGCAATGACTACCGGATCGGTCTTTTCAATGGTGATACCGGCGTGTGTCTGCTCGGGACGGATGGACACCTGCGTGTCTGGTTCCGTACCGAGGCTGGTCTGCAGATGCTGCTGCCCACCGCCATGCCCGCGCACGAAACGGCTTTCGCAATGACCGTACACAAGAGCCAAGGCTCCGAGTTCGACTCGGTGTGGTTACTCCTGCCACCGATGGACAGTCCCGTACTGAGCCGCGAACTGATCTACACCGGCATAACAAGAGCAAAGACACGGCTGACACTGCTAGGCCCGGAAGCGGTGTTTCGCGGGGCGGTGAGCCGGTTCATCGCGCGGGACTCCGGCCTGGCTGCCCGATTGAAGTGACTGCGCCTGCATGACGGGCTGAGTCACGTCCGATCCATCACCATGCAACCGGGCGAGGTGCTTACCCGCGCTCGACCTTGGGCGCATCCGCTTTCGCCTGAGACTGGATCTTTTCCGCGCCCGTTGGCTCAACACCCGAACCATGCAGGATGCGCATGTTGGCGTGCCCAAGATGATGCAGCCCGAATGCGGACTGGATTGCGGTGTACATACCCTGCGCATCCAGTGACTGGTTGACCGACATCTTTGCAAGCTTCAGGCCCATGCTGGGCTGGCGCGCAATCTTTTCGGCGAGTGCGAGCGTTGCGCTTTCCAGATCTTCGCGCTTGACCACGCGATTCACCATGCCGAGTTCCTTCGCTTCCTGGGCAGAAATGGACTCGCCGGTGAAGAGCAT
This sequence comes from Gammaproteobacteria bacterium, assembly GCA_031385325.1. Lineage (GTDB taxonomy): Bacteria > Pseudomonadota > Gammaproteobacteria > Pseudomonadales > Azotimanducaceae > SYFY01. The sequence continues at coordinate 9,527 of JANNBJ010000157.1, forward strand.
CTCCTTGGCACGGCGATGGCCAACTTCCCACGCATGCACAAAGTACTCGACACCATTCACGCCGAAGGTGACCACCGGATCTGAAAACTGCGCGTCTTCGCTGGCCACGACCAGATCGAACGGCCATACCAGCATCAACCCGCCAGCGATCGCCTTGCCCTGCACCGCGGCGATGGTCGGCTTCGGCATGTTGCGCCAGCGCCAGCAGAAGCCGAGGAACACCTCCTGCTCATGCGCCATATGACCTTCCTGACCTGGACGGCTGTAGCCACCCACACCCATTCTCGGCGGACCAAAATCACCAGGGCGGCCGCTGCCCGCCTTGCCCTTGATGTCGTGCCCGGACGAAAAGTGCGGCCCATCCGCACCAATGATGACCACGTGCACGGACTCGTCATGCATCGCGGCATCCAGTGCTGTATCGATCTCGTACAGCATCTGCGTATTCTGCGCGTTGCGGGACTCTGGCCGCGCCAGCATGATGCGCGCGACATTCGCACTCGGCCGCTCGTAGCGGATCATTTCGAACTGTTTTTCCATTGCTCCCACCGTCCACCTCCTGGGTTGTTTCCCCTGTTTGACGAGTCAGTATATTCCCCACGGCTCAAGCATGCCTCTACACAAGCATGCCTCCGGTTGCGCCAGCCGTCCTCCGGACCTTACCCTGCACGTCGGCCTTTGATCGTCCAGACGCCCTGAACGGGCGAGGTTTATTCATGCACGCAAGCTGCCTCTGTGGTTCGGTCACCTGGGATACCAAGGCACCCGTCGAATCCATGGCCCACTGCCACTGCTCCATCTGTCGAAAGACCCATGGCACGGCATTCGCAACCTATGTCACCGTACCGGTCGAGGCGCTTGAGTTGCACGGCCACGAGCACATCGCTCGTTTTGATTCTTCACCGGAGTTCTTTCGCAACTTCTGCGGACGCTGCGGATCGGTCGTACCCGGTGCATCCTTTGCTGGTCACATCTTTCTGCCAGCAGGCAATTTCGACAGCGACCCGACCATCCGCTGCGAGGCGCACTGGTTCGTCCGATCGAATCCGGCGTGGTTCGAGATAACTGATTCGTTGCGGCGCTTCGATACTTTCCCGCCGGGATTCCCGCCCGCGGATCCACCCGACCAACCTCGCAAAGGCAGCACCGCGCCGATCCACGGCTCATGCCTGTGTAGTGCCGTTGCGTTCGAGTCTACCGGTGACGTCTTGATCTGCCGACACTGCCACTGTACCCGTTGTCGCAAGGCGCGCTCGGCTGCGCACGCATCCAACCTCGTGGTGCCTATCGACGGTTTCTGCTTCACACGCGGCGAGGATCACCTCACCACCTACAAGGTGCCGGAAGCACAGTTTTTCACACAGACTTTCTGTCGCACCTGCGGCTCGCCGATGCCTCGCATCGACACTGCGCGTGGTTTTGTGGTGATCCCTATGGGTGGACTGGAAGAGGGCGGACTCGATGCAGACCCGGGTGTGCGGCCTCGCAATCACATTTTTGTCGGCTCGAAAGCGCCGTGGTTCGACATCACGGACTCATTGCCGCAGTTCAGCGAACAACAACCGGCGTGAGCCGAGCTCTTTTTCTGCACTCAATCGCGTAGCCGCGCAGATATCGGCGTACAGGTCAGGCTCGGCCTGTATCCTAGAATCGCCAAGCCTGATTCACCACATTTCAACGGAGCTCCCCATGATCGATCTGCATTACTGGCCCACGCCAAATGGAAAAAAGGTCACCATCCTGCTCGAAGAGTGCGGGTTGCCGTATCGGGTTGTGCCATGCAATATCGGTCGCGGGGATCAGTTCACGCCGGAATTCCTCAGGATCAATCCCAACCACAGGATGCCGGCGATGGTGGATCACGAACCACTCGGTGGTGGCGCGCCAATCACGCTGTTCGAATCCGGCGCAATCATGATGTATATCGCTGAAAAAGCCGGTCAGTTTTATCCGCAGGCGCCGCGAGCGCGTTATGACGTGGTGCAGTGGATAGTCTGGCAGATGGCGAATCAGGGCCCGAAGACCGGCGAGTGCGGACACTTCCGTCGGCTTGGTGAAACACAAGGTGATCAGTCGTATGCGGTGCGCCGCTTCACCGACGAGGTCAACCGGCTGTACGGCGTGTTGAACAACGCGCTGTACGACAAGCGCTACCTGACCGGTGATGACTACACGATCGCCGACATGATCTGTTATCCATGGACTATTGGCTGGCAGGGTCAGGGCCAGGATCTGACCGAATTCCCCTACTTCAAACGCTGGTTCGAAGAACTAGGAGCCCGACCCGCATTGCAGCGTGGCATGGCGGTTGGCAGCGATTTTGCGCAGGATTTTTCAAAACTCACGCCGGAAGAGATCGATCGGCTACGCAAGCTGCTCTACAACCAGCGCGCGCGGCCGGCTCCAGAGGGCGGCTTGTTGCGGGTCTGAAACGCAGTTCGAACCTTATCTGAGCCGCCTGTATCGCATCCTCGTCAAAATGCCACAGGGCATATTGACGAGGATGCGATACAGGCGGCTCAGATAAGGTTCGAACTGCGTTTCAGACCCGCAACAAGCCGCCCTCTGGAGCCGGCCGCGCGCGCTGG